>CAJJBR010000045.1 GCA_905182475.1 Akkermansiaceae bacterium
AATATCCCGGATGGTGCCGACGACGGCAGTGTTGGTGGTATTTCCGAAGTGCCGAATCCAACCGCCGCGATGGCAAAAATGAGCGGAACCCCCCTTGGGCGGCTACAGCGCGGGCATGAGGTTTACATGCTCAACTGCGGGCAGTGCCACGAATACCAACTGCCCGAGCAGGTGGACATCATGGACTTCGAGGATGCGATGCCGAAGATGATCAACCATGCCGGTCTGCCGTCTTCGGACGAAAAAGCGGTTCTTGACTACGTTGTGGCTGTGAAAAAACAGAAGGGTGTGGAATTTTAGTTTGCGCGGAGCTTGCCAACAGTCTGAACGCGTTGAAACTGTGCCGCACACCGAGTGAAGAGTTATTTCCTAAGACGATTCCTGCTGATCCCCCCAACCTTGCTGGGGATCACGTTTCTTGTTTTCGCGATCACCCGTTTTGTGCCCGGCGGGCCGATGGATAGAATGCTCCAGCAGGCCGCAGGGAATGCGGAGGGCGGTGGTGGGAAAAAGGCTTCCAATGAGGCTAGCGGTGGCCTCAGCGAGGAGCAGATGGAGGAGCTTGAAGAGCAGTTCGGTCTAGATAAGTCAATGCCAGTTGCCTACCTGCAATGGTTGGGGTTGGCTCCACGCGAGATCCTTATTTCCAAGGGCGAGTTCGGGAAACGCGGTGATGCCGGCATCGGTGGTGGCGAGGAGGATCCGGATAATGTTTCCACGTTGGTTCTCCGAGGCGACGGTCGTTTGGTGGAGGTTCGGAAAAAGGGCGGGAAAATTCTTTCTGCGATCTACAGGCAGGGCGGCGCAACTATTCTCGATGGCGGTTGGAAGCTCCGTTACGAGGACGAGAAAGCACGGCAGGAGCGGTTTCGCCGGCGAAGTGTGGAAGGGGCGGAAGTTCCTTCCTATCCGTCACGTGTGGTGGCTTTCAAAACGAGATTCAGCGGGCTGCTACAGGGCGATCTCGGTCGCTCTACGGTTTACAATGATAAGGTCGTCTCGATGATCATGTCCCGCGTTCCGATCGCGATGTACTTCGGCCTACTCACTGCGATCATCACGTATGCGATATCCCTTCCGCTCGGCGTGCTGAAAGCCCTACGGCACCGGACGTTCATCGACAGCGCCAGCTCCATCCTGATTTTTATCGGGTATTCGATCCCCGGTTTCGCTCTTGGTGCCATCCTTCTCGTCCATCTTGGCGCGCGGATGAGCCTCTTCCCCCTGTTCGGATTCACCAGCCCAGATTTTCCGGAAATGGCTGCGTGGGATCAGGTCAAGGATCTGGCGCACCATACGGCTCTGCCATTGCTTTGTTATCTAGTCGGCACCTTCGCGATGCTGACCATGCTTACGAAAAATAACCTCATGGACCAGCTCGCGGCGGACTACGTGAGGACTGCAGTCTCGAAAGGAGTGAGCTTCCGCAAGGCGGTGTTTGGCCATGCCTTCCGTAACTCGATGATCCCGGTGGCAACCAGTGCGGGCAGTCTGGTGGGGATCTTTATCGGAGGCTCCATGCTGATCGAAACCGTCTTCGACATTCAGGGCTTCGGCCTTCTGCAATACCAGGCGGTCATCGCCCGTGACGTGCCGGTGATCATGGGCACGCTTACCATTTCTGCCTTTCTCATGCTGCTGGGAAACATCATTTCCGACATGGTCGTGGCGATGGTGGATCCGAGGATAAAATTCAAATGATCAAACGCACGATAGGATTGCTTCTGTTCGTTCTCGGGGTGCTCGCCGCCTTCGGGGAGACGCGGGGTATCGAATTTCCGACAGCGCGCTGGTTCTTCGATGCGAGCCGCGAGGTTCCCTTGCTGAACTGGAAATCCGAAAGCGGTTCCACCGTGCTCTGGTTCGGCTGGGTGAGTGTCGTGATCCTCGTGGTGATTGGCATTTCCACGCTAGTGAGTTCTTTTACCGCCGGTCCGCCGAATCCTGTGACTTTGCGCCGCATTCGACGCTTTAAAGAGATCAAGCGAGGTTACTATTCGCTCATCATTCTCGTCGGCCTTGCAGCCCTTGCAGGTCTTGATCAGGTGATTGTCGGGAAAGATGCGCTGGCAGTCCATTACGAGGGAAAATGGTCGTTCCCCGCTTTCACCGCCAAGCCTTTCAAGGGCTCTGACTACGGTGTAGAAGGCGAGCGCGCGGATGCACCGGTGAATTTTCGAAAGCTCAAGCTCGCTTTTAAAGATGACGAGGGAGGAAATAAAAACAGCGTGATCATGCCGCTGATCCGTTACGGATCGACTGATGATACCCTCCCGCCGAGGTCAAAGGCGTTGGTGCAGCGGCAGGGGATCTACTACGAATCTGGTAGCAATAAGCCTTACTTTGGTCTTGCGGCAAAATATCATGATGTGGACGACGGTAAGCCGCACCTGCGTTACACGCTTCGGAAAGGGATTTTCAACGGAGCCGTGGACGGCTGGAATGCGGATGAAGTGCGGGTGTATAGCTCGGAGTTTTTCAATGAGAAAAAGGTGAAGGAGAGGTTCTCCGGCGAAGGAGTGGTAGAGGATTTCCTAACGCTTGAAAGCAGTGAGTTGCGATCCATGAAATACCATCCCGCACCGCCAATCTGGGAAAAGCAAAACTTCCTCGGAACAACCTCCCAAGGTTACGACGTCCTCGCATACCTCTACGGCGGGCTCCAAGTGAATTTCAAGGCGGCTTTGATTTTCCTGCCCATCGTCTATGCCATCGGGATCACGCTGGGGATGCTTATGGGTTACTTTGGCGGTATTTTCGACCTCGTGTTCGACCGCCTGATCGAAGTGTTTTCCAATATGCCTTTCCTCTTCGTGGTGATCATTTTCTCCAGTATGGTACCGGAGCATTTCAAGGGGCTTCCGGTCATCCTGACCATACTAATCATCTTCGGCTGGATGGGGATTACATCCCTAATGCGGACTGCCGCTTACCGTGACAAGGAGCGCGATTACATCGCCGCAGCTCGTGTGCTGGGCGCGGGGACTCCACGCATCATTTTCCGCCATCTCTTGCCCAATACCGTGGCGATCATCGTGACCCTTGTGCCCTTCACGATGTCTTCGTTGATTTCCTCGCTCACCGCCCTTGATTACCTCGGCTTCGGCCTGCCTCCCGAATACGCCACATGGGGTCGGCTCCTCAGCGATGGTCTGTCGAATCTCTCCGCCCCTTGGCTGGTTTCATCCGCGTTCTTCGTCCTAGTCGCCCTTCTGGTTTTGATCACATTCATCGGTGAGGCGATTCGCGAAGCCTTCGATCCGAAAAAATATACCTACTACCGTTGATGCTGAAAACTTCGTCCATGCTCGCCTTCGCAGCGATCCTCATCGCCCTGACCGGTTGCCGCCGTGACGAGGTGGAGGTCGTACGCTCTTCGGGGATCGACGACTTCATCCCCCAGTATAACCGCTTCATTAAAAATTGGCTTGAGGAACAGCTCGTGGAGAATGTGAAAGCTGTCCGCAAGGCAGAGCAGGAGATGCTTTCCCTCGAAGGCGAGGAAAGGGAGGTTGTTGAGAAACGTCTTTTGAACCTCAAGCGCGAAGAGGATAAACTGAAATTCCGTCTGGATTTCGGTGATTTCTTCCGCTTTGGGAAACCGGAGGAGGTCCCCGCTGATCTGGTCTGGGAGGACGGGATGGATCAGGAAGAAATCGGTGATCCCCGAGCGAAAAAAGGCGGTAGCTTCCGAGTGGACATACGCACTTTCCCCCCGACACTTAGACCTTTTGGTGATAATTCGAACAACGGTTTCCGCGGGACGCTGTACGACGATATCGATCTGCCGCTGGTAGGGCTTCACCCGAAGTCCATGGAAATGATCCCCGGTCTGGCCGACCAGTGGGCCGTGTCCGGGGACGGTCGGACGGTGTATTTTCGTATCAGCCAGAAGGCCACATATTCCGACGGCGTCCCAGTGAAGGCGGGGGATTTTATCTTCGGCTCATACATTAGAATTTCCGATGACATCGTAAACCCCTATGCGAAGCAGTTCTACCGGGAAAACATTGCGGGACTCGTGGTCTACGATGAAAAGACTCTCTCCATTTCCCTTCCCGAGCCACAGATCTACGCCCCCGTCGTTCTGGGCGGTCTCTCCCCCTCACCGCCGCACTTCTACTCGGAATACGGACCTGACTTCACTGAGCGCTACCAGTGGAAATTTCCCCCGACAACTGGCGCCTACAAGGTCAAGGAGGAGGATATAGTAAAAGGGGTTTCCGTGACCCAGACTCGGGTGAAGGACTGGTGGGCCAAGGACAGGAAATACTACAAATACCGTTTCAATCCCGATCGTATCGTTCACACCGTGGTCCGCGATGAGTCGAAGGCTTTCGAGCTTTTTCGCGCCGGTGAGCTGGACAGCTTTTACATCACCCGTCCGGATCTCTGGTATGAGAAATCTGAGATTGATCCCGTTTTCAAAGGCTACATTGAGCGCTATACCTTCTATAGCAAATGGCCGGCGCTGCCCCGTGGTCTGTATGTCAATGTGTCAAAGTCGCTCCTCAACGAGCGCGACATCCGCATCGGTATCCAGCATGCGATGAACTGGCAGAAAGTGATCGACGTGATCTACCGGGGCGATTTCCAGCGTCTCGACGCGTTCAACCAGGGCTACCTCCTGTTCAGCGATCCCACGATCAAGGCCAGACCGTATTCCATTACCGCAGCCCGCGCAGCTTTCAGGAGAGCCGGGTTCACGCAGACCGGACGCGATGGGATACTCCGCCGACAGGATGGCACGAAGCTTTCGGTCTCCGTGACCTACGCTGCCATTCCCGCCTATGACAAGATGTTCGCCATCCTGCGCGAGGAGGCGATAAACTGCGGATTCGATCTTCGGCTGGATCCGCTGGAACCCACCGTCAGCTATAGGAAAATGATGCAGAAGCAGCATGAGATGACTTATAGCGCCTGGCTCGTCGGAGCGGACACGCCGAACTTCTATCAGTTCCTCCATTCCTCTAACGCCCGCGACGTACGCGGAAATTTGAAGCCGCAGACGAATAACCTCTTCGCATGGGGACGGGACGATACGGACGCACTTTCGGAAAAGGTCAGGTTCGCTCTCACCGAGGAAGAGCTCCGGCAGGCCGCGTTCAAGCTCCAGCACATCATACACGACGAGGCGATTTTTGTCCCTGCCTACACTACTGACTTCCTTCGTGTCGGCTCGTGGCGCTGGTTGCGCTGGCCTGATTGCGAAGAAACGCGCTTCTGTCCGCCTGTCGTTTACGAGCCGCTTGAGGCATACGTCCATTGGATCGATGAGGACATGAAAAAGGAAACCATGGAGGCCAAACGAAGTGGGAAAACCTTCCCTGAAGTGAACCGGATCTTCGATGACTATCGCTACCCGGAGTCCGATCTCGCACCCGAGCCGACAGAGGATCCGCTCCCAACAACCGAAGGGGAGGTCGTGCAATGAGCGAGGGTTACCTTCTAGAAGTGGATAGACTAATCACCTCGTTCGAGACCGAACGCGGCTTGTTGCGCGCGGTTGATCAGGTTTCTTTCAAAGTGCCCTACGGAAAAACGGTGGGCATCGTCGGGGAATCTGGCTGCGGGAAAAGTGTCACCGCCATGTCCATCATGCGGCTCCTCCCGCAACCTGCCGGTAAAATCCTTGGCGGCGAAATCCATTTCAAAGGTGAGGATCTTCTCCATTCCAGCGATAAGCGCATGCAGCAGGTGCGCGGTGGCGAAATCGGCGTGATTTTCCAAGAACCCATGTCCGCCCTGAATCCGGTGCACCGCATCGGCAGGCAGGTCGCAGAAGTTTTCCGCATCCATAAGAAGATGGGGAAAAAGGAAGCGTGGGACGCAGCAACCGAGATGCTCGACATGCTGCGTATTCCTGCCCCGGCGAAGCGGATGATGGATTATCCCCATCACCTTTCCGGCGGAATGAGGCAGCGCGTGGTGATCGCCCTCGCCCTCGCATGCCGACCCGATCTTATTATCGCAGACGAGCCGACAACCGCACTCGATGTGACCGTCCAGGCTCAGATCCTCGACCTGTTAGGAAACCTCCAGAGCGAGATGGGAATGTCCTTGGTGCTCATCACTCACGACCTCGGCGTGATCGCGGAAACCTGCGATGAAGTGGTGGTGATGTACGCGGGCCGAGTCGTCGAAAGCGCACCGGTGGACGAGCTTTTTGAAAACCCGCTCCACGCATATACGAAGGCTCTCCTCCGCTCCATCCCGACCCTCGATACCGTCCCGAAATCCGTCCTGCCGACCATCCCCGGAACCGTGGCAGGTCTCGGCGACCACTCGCACGGCTGCCGCTTTTGTCAACGGATGGGAAGGGACGGCCCGGTGACACGGGAGCGACCGAAATTCAAGGAAGTGGAGCCGGGTCACTGGCTGGAAATCTGTAAGGAATGTTCGAACCTGTGAGTGATACCCCCATGCTAACTGCCGAAAACCTGCGGGTACATTTCCCCGTTAAGAGCGGCGTGTTCCTGCGCCAGACTGGTGCGGTGAAAGCCGTGGATGGCATTTCCCTGGAGCTCGGGGTTGGTGAAACTCTCGGCCTCGTCGGCGAATCCGGTTGTGGTAAATCGACTCTCGGAAAAGCCCTCGTCCGCCTCCTGGAGCCGACCTCCGGCAGAATCATTTTCGAGGGCCGCGACATCTCCCATATTAGCCAACGCGTGCTGCGTCCAATGCGCCGCGATTTCCAAATGATCTTTCAGGATCCCGGAGAGTCGCTCGACGGGCGGATGAGCGTCCGCAGCCTGATCGAGGAACCTTTCCGCATCCACGGAATGGGTAACCGCGCGGAGCGGAAAAAATGGGTTGATGACCTCCTCACCACCGTCGGTCTTTCGCAAGCCGCCGCCGAGCGATACTCCTTCGAATTTTCCGGAGGCCAGCGCCAGCGCATCGGCATCGCACGCGCCCTCGCCCTGAAGCCCAAATGGCTGGTCTGTGACGAACCGGTCTCCGCCCTGGATGTTTCTGTCCAATCCCAGATTCTCAATCTCCTCGTCGATCTTCAAAAGGAATTCGACCTCTCCTACCTTTTCATCGCCCACGACCTCTCCGTCGTCAAACACGTCAGCGACCGGGTGGCGGTGATGTATCTCGGAAAAATCGTCGAACTCGCGCATTCGGAAACCATTTACCGGAACCCGAAACACGCCTACACCAAGGCTCTCCTCTCCGCCGTCCCCGTCGCCGATCCTAAAGCGAAACGCGAAAAAGTTCTTCTCGAAGGCGACGTCCCATCCCCCATTGATCCGCCCGAAGGCAGCGCCTTCGGTCACCGCATCGATCACCCCCGCTACGACGAAACCATAGGTATGGATCTTTCCCTCAGGGAAATCGAACCCGGCCACTGGGTTGCTGCGGATCCCTGCTGTCTAGAGCCGGAAGATTGGAAGAAATTAGCGTAGCTGCCGCGTCTCGCGGCAGGCCGTGGTCGCCCCGTCTCGGGGCGAAACCGTCCGCTTATGGCCTCCGCCTTTCGGGCTTACGATTCCGTCCATGCGTTCTCTTCCCATCGTTGCTAACACTCTTTTTGGAATCATCCATTCCTCCCGAGCGGAGTGGATATCCCCTCGTGGCTCTCCCTGAAAGCTTCATCCGCCGAAGACGCCTTCTACGTCCTCGAAGCCGCCCAGAGCGTCGTCTTCATTCCCGGTTACGGAATGGCTGTCGCACAAGCCCAGCATGTCGTGAAAGAACTCGCGGAAACCCTTGAAAACAACGGTGCGGAAGTTCGTTTCGCCATTCATCCCGTCGCAGGCCGCATGCCCGGGCACATGAACGTCCTTCTCGTCGAGGCCGATGTCCCGTTCGAGCAGCTTTGTGAAATGGATCAGGTCAATCCCATCATCGGGACGGTCGATGTCGCCATCGTCATCGGTGCCAATGACGTGGTGCACCCCGCCGCCCTCAACGATCCCGGAAGCCCGATCTACGGCATGCCCATCATCAATGCCCACGAAGCGAAAACCGTCTATTGCCTCAAACGCGGCAAGGGGGCGGGATTCTCCGGACTCGAGAACGCGCTCTTCTTCGGGGGAAACACCCGCATGCTCTACGGCGACGCGAAGGCTACAGTCACCGCTACATCGGCTACGTCCGTCGCGTCATGGACGGGAAGAATCCGTTCTCCCTCTTCTGGTCGGACGGTAACCCCGACAAGATCGGCGCCAGCCACCTCTTTTTCGGAAACATCGGGTCGCGTCATGTTGTTTCAGCGCATAGGATTCTCGCAGATGCCCATTGTTGCCACTTCCACCTACCGCCCGCCCGCATGGTTACCGGGAGGTCATTTGCAGACGGTGCATCCGGTGCTTTTCCGTAAGGTGAAAGCTGTCACGAATCGAAAAGAGCGCTTGGAGCTGGATGACGGCGATTTTCTCGATCTTGAGTGGAGGGGGAATCGTGGCGAAAGACTGGCCATCATTTCCCACGGCCTAGAAGGTTGCTCGGGGGCGAAATACGTGCAAGGCATGACGGCGGCATTGCTGAAACGCGGCTGGGACATACTGGCGTGGAGCTTCCGCGGCTGCAGTGGGGAGCCGAACCGGCTGGCCTCTTTCTACCACAGCGGAAAGACAGAGGATCTGGAGCTCGTAGTGCGGCACGCGTTGGCAGTCCATCCCGCGAAAAGTATAGACTTCGTAGGTTTTAGCTTGGGAGGAAACCTGACCTTGAAATACGTGGGTGAGAGAGGGAATGAAATCCATCCCACCATCAATGGCGCAGTGGCATTCTCGGTTCCTTGCGAGCTTGCCTGCTCTTCCGAGAAACTCGCCGAGTGGCAGAACCGCATCTACATGGAGCGCTTTATGAAATCTCTTCGCGATAAGGTGAAACGAAAGCACGAACATTTTCCCAACCAGCTGGATGTCACCGGGGTCGATGGCATGCGCACTTTCGCGGAGTTCGACGACCGCTTCACTGCTCCCCTGCACGGCTTCGACGGAGCATCAGATTACTGGGAACGTAGTAGTTGTCGCCAGTTTCTAAAAAACATCACGATCCCCACGCTCCTAGTCAGTGCTGTGAACGACCCTATCCTCGGAGTCGGCTGCTACCCGTATGAAGAGGCGGAGGCCAGCGGTAGCTTTTTCCTCGAAACCCCAGAGCAGGGCGGCCATGTCGGCTTCGGTGCCGGGGAAGAATATTGGTCAGAAAAACGAGCGGTAGAATTTTTATCCACGCGTTAGGGCTTGCGTGGCGCGCCGGAACCCACTATCAAATCGGCCTCTAAAGCTCCCGTAGTTCAACGGATAGAACAAGGGTTTCCTAAACCTTAGATATGGGTTCGATTCCCGTCGGGAGTATTTCTTTGAGAAACAGTTTAAAGCCCTTACTTGCAAAGAGTTGCGGCGATTCTCTTGGGATCCGCTCTTGCGCTGGAATGCGTGGCCGATCTCGTGCGCTGACGAGCGGCTCGTCGGCCTTAAATCGGACGGATCGGGCGCGGAAATGCCACGGAACGCCATAGACGGAAACAGAACACAATTCCACAACCCTTGTGAAACTTGGTAAAACGGTATAGGCAGAATACGATCCTGTCGCTGGGCGATTGCCCAATGCTCGCTACTTTTTCGCATCCGTCGGCGGCATTGCACACGAATTAGATTCGGACATTTTGCGTTCCCCGGATGGTGCATGTCGTCCTGCCGTGAAGGGACGCGGTAGGAGAATCCGTCCGGGAGATCGATGATTCCCTTGGGATCTGCCACAAGCGCCCCGAAGCGTTTCCCCCCGGCATTCGGAACTGAAGCTCGCATCAGAAGTTTTGCAGAGCTATGATTGCAAGGGTGGAATTACTGAGGGGCGCGCGACGATTGGGCATACGTCGCTGCTCGACCCGGGCTAAGGGTTTTTACGTCGATATGGTCGTCAAATGATGGGAACAGGAAGTTCGGAGTTTCAATCATGCCGCTCACCTGCTGTTCTTGCCCCGTATGCACATTCGATTTACGGTAAAGGAACTGAAGACACTGGTGGAGATGCTTAGTCTTGCGGTGAGCGTGTCCTCTTGGAATCAAAAGGAGGGTTCGGACGGGAAACTCTCCGAGTATGAGGGCTTCGAGAGCCGGATGCTGGAAAAGGCGGCGGCGAACGGGTTGGGGGAGATGATCGAGTTCGATGCGGAGACCCAGCGCTTCCGCGTGAAAAAGGAGGTGGAGGAGAAGCTTTTTTACCACGAGTGCTATGAGGAATTCCGCAACGAGAGCTTCTGGGACGAGCTGACCGTCCGCCTTGCCGACCGGGATTTGGTGAAATCCATCGGCCTTAAAGCCTGGGAATCGATGACCGAGGAGCAGCGCCGTACCAAGACCGTGGCCTGGGAGAAACGCTATTGGCAGGAGTTTTCCAAAAACGGAATCGAGCGGGTGATCGTGATGACGCCGCCGGGGGAGGGGTGAAATTTTCTGCTTTGGCGTAATCTTCCGTTTGACAAAGCCGCGGTATTAAGGCAATTCCTTCGCTCCCCGCTGATTCGTCGGCGGATCCGGAATCATGGCAGAGTAGCTCAGTGGTAGAGCAGAGGACTCATAAGCCTTTTGTCGGCGGTTCAAATCCGCCCTTTGCCACCAATTCCGGCTCAAAGACTTACGGTGTCTTTTTGTGAAAAAAAAGATGGAAGAATGAACGTGGATCTTGGCCACTTTGTGTGCCGCTTAAACGTCTGGATCTGAGATTAATTGACCTCCAGTTACGCGGAATCGGAGTAGATTCCGGTCTCCTGAAACCTGCTTATTGGCACCAATATGGGTTCGGTTTCCAACTCCGCTTCCAGTCGGAAACTCTTTATTCCAAAAGGATTTCAGGAATCTATTCTTCTTGGTTTCTCCTAAAAATGCACACAGTTTTCGATGGGGTTTGATGAGGTTCGGAGGTGTCCGATATTATCCGGGTCGTGAAAGCGGGCGATTGCTCCGCTGCAAAGAAATTCAGCGGATTACTCAGCAGAAGCGGTGCTACCGCAACCGACAGTTTCTGACACTGTCAGTTCGTTGCTAGCCATAGTCAGTGTTGTCGGACTTGTTCGCGACGTGCGGCAGAACAAAGTGGGGCATGTCTGAGGCGAGATTCCTTCTTGCGAGCTTCTCTGTCCAGAGATCCCCGGTATGTCGAGAAAATCGCGGGAGAAAGCGGAGCGGTCATCATCGTCGTTGAGATCGAGTGAATCCTTGTCCAGGAGAGAAACCAGGCGATGGCGCAGCGTGACCGCAGCTACACGAAAGATGTGTGGGATGGTGGGTTCGCCGATTTTCATACTCCGAGGTCTCGTCGAAATAGATTTTATCGATCATGCCGGCGGTGGTGAGAATGAGGGGCGCAAAATTAGTGACTGCCACGACGCTATTGAGTCGCGAGCTGATCCTTCGCGCAATAACGGAGAGCTATTAACCATCGCAGGGGAGGCGCGTTTCCTCCGCTTACGATTGAGAATTATTTTTCACGTAGGAGGATGAAAATCTACGCCATCAAAGACACCGCTCCCGACGCCCCTAGACAGCTCTACGACCTGGATGCCGACCCCGGGGAAACCACGAATTTGTATCACAAATATCCTAAAATCGTGAAGCAGCTTAAGACTCAGTTGGATGAGTTCAAGACAAGCGGACGGAGTCGGGCGATCTCGCCTCCCAAATAATACGACACCCTTGAAAGCAAGCCACAGTCATCCCATCGCCGGCCAATATCTACGTCAGGGTAGTTGCTGGACGATAAATTTTATCGCTTGAGGGGAAACGTTTGGATGTCAGCATATACTCATATTCTGATATGACTACTTTCACCCATCGCCTAGCCTTTGCCACGGTATTCACTGCCTGTATCTGTTCGTTTTCCAACGCGAAGCCTTTGGTCATCGATGATAAATCGATTACGAACTCCTTCGTGAAATCCATGGAGGAATTTGTCGGAACAGAAGGGGTTCCAAGTGCCGAAGAACTTAGTAAGTCCGTAAAAGAGCTGAAGACCACGAAATCCGGAATCCCTTTGCCATCGCCACCTGGACTGGCGGAGGACACCTCCTACAAAGAGCTAAGCAGATCGGTTTTCCTCATCGCGAGTGTTTACAAATGCGATAATTGCGACAATTGGCACCAAGGCGGGAGCGCATCTGCGTGGTGCCTTGGGGAGGACGGTGTTTTGGTTACAAATGCCCATGTTTTTACGGGTGCGCATGGCGGTGCTATGGGTGTCATTGATCGAACCGGCCGTTGCTATCCCGTTATTGAAATCATCGGCAGCGACCTATCGAAGGATATTGCGGTCTTCCGTGTGAAGGCAGAGGGGCTTCGTCCGCTTCGTATCGGCGAGGCAGCGGAAGTGGGAAGCCCAGTAACGGTGATTAGCAACCCTTCCGGGAACTATTTCCTAAGGACTTCCGGTGATGTCGCTCGCTACTCGAAAGGTGCTGGAATGGTCAAGAATGGGACCGCCACCTGGATGTCAATCACTGCGGACTACGCACAAGGCTCCTCAGGCGGGCCGGTATTTAACGCGGCGGGCGAAGTTGTTGGAATGGTATCGAGCACTCGCTCCATCTACACGAAGCCGAAAAAGAAAGCAGATGGCCAGCTACAGATGGTAATAAAATCTTGCGTGCCGGGCGGTTCGATTCGCGACCTGTTCCCCATTACTGATACGAAAGTGGGCAATTAATGGAGCCGAGCAGAAGTTTCTTAAAAAGCGGAGTGAGTAGCCGTAGGCGTTCCTTCGAGTAGGGATCAGGCCGTCATCCGCGTGTCATACATACACAGTTGATCCATTGCGGGGCATCATTCGCCGGCCTTTCCGCCCATCCCAGCAATACCGTCAGGTAGAGAACCAAGAGGATCTTCCGGCAGTTATGCGTGTCCCGCAGCAGATACTTCGGGGAATTCCCCACAAGAAGCGATCTTGTGGAGCCCCTTGGCCGCTAAAAACCAAGGGTTTAGGCACTCATTACATTTTTTTTGAAAAAAGCTCAAAAAGGTCTTGTCAGATTGAACCTGATGCATAAAGTCCCGCTCCCCACAACGAGGCTGAAGGAGACCATTACTATGGAATCTAGCCACGAAACAGGGAAATTATCGGGTGCAGCTCCGGAAAAAAGCGAAAGCGGGTTATTAAAACCCCGTCTTCGTGCCGGTTTGTCCCAACTACTTTCAAGACAAAACCAGAAACACGAAGGAAATCATGCCGACCATTAATCAGCTCGTTCGCAAAGGACGCCACGTCCCAGTCGAGAAGTCGAAATCACCCGCTCTCGTAAACTGCCCGCAACGCCGCGGTGTTTGTCTCCAGGTTATGACCCGGACGCCGAAGAAGCCGAACTCCGCGCTTCGTAAAGTGGCGAAGGTTCGCCTTACGAACGGTTTCGAAGTTATCGCCTACATCGGTGGTGAAGGCCACAACCTCCAGGAGCACTCAATCGTCCTCGTTCGCGGTGGCCGGGTGAAGGATCTACCGGGTGTCCGTTACCACATCGTTCGTGGTTCGCTCGATACCCTCGGAGTCGATAAGCGCCGCCAAGCACGTTCCAAATATGGTGCGAAACGCCCGAAAGACGGCGCTGCCAAGAAGAAGTAATTTCCCCTAATCCTTTACCTTAAAGAATCATGCCACGTCGCAAAAGAATCTTCACAAAGCCGGATCGCCGCGATCCACGTTACGACAGCGCAGTCGTAGGTCACCTCATCACCAAGGTCATGCAGGACGGCAAGCGCTCGCTCGCCCAACGCATCGTTTACGCCGCAATCGACCGTGCCAGCGAAGGATCCGACACCGTCGATCCATTGGAAGTTATCACCCGTGCGGTGGAAAACTCCAAGCCACGCGTTGAGGTCAAATCTCGCCGTGTTGGTGGTGCTACTTACCAAGTGCCTCTCGAAGTTGACCCGGATCGCTCCGAGTCCCTCGCAATGCGCTGGCTCGTCAGTTATGCCCGCAATCGCAAAGGCACCCCGATGCACGTCGCGCTCGCCAACGAGATCAAAGACGCTGCAAACAACCAGGGAGCCGCAGTTCGCAAGCGCGACGACGTCCACAAGATGGCACAGGCAAACCGCGCCTTCGCCCACTTCCGTTTCTAAAGACAGCAGAGAATCAGCTTCTTGATTGAGAGTTGAATATTGAATTTTGAACGTAAACCATCCAGATCGTCCATACGCGCTTGAGCGGACCCGAAATATCGGGATCGCTGCGCATATTGACGCAGGAAAGACCACTCTTACCGAGCGGATCCTTTTCTATACCGGGATGATTCACAAGATCGGTGAAGTCCACGACGGCGCTGCTACCACCGACTGGATGGAGCAAGAGCGCGAGCGCGGCATTACCATCACCTCCGCAGCCGTCACCACCGAGTGGTGGCAGAATGAGGAGGAAGGCGTTTCCAAACTCTATAACGAAGAGAAACACTGCATCAACATCATCGATACCCCCGGGCACGTTGAT
Source organism: Akkermansiaceae bacterium (assembly GCA_905182475.1). GTDB lineage: Bacteria > Verrucomicrobiota > Verrucomicrobiia > Verrucomicrobiales > Akkermansiaceae > Luteolibacter. The sequence goes on from CAJJBR010000045.1 coordinate 14,437, forward strand.
TTCACCGCAGAGGTGGAGCGTTCACTGCGCGTTCTAGATGGTGCCATCGTTGTTTTCTGCGGCGTTGCAGGTGTTCAGCCTCAGACCGAAACAGTCTGGCGCCAGGCAACCAAATATAACGTCCCGCGCATCATCTTCGTAAACAAGATGGATCGCACCGGAGCCGACTTCGATAACGTTGTCTCCGAAATTCGCGAGAAACTCGGCGCTAACGCAGTCCGCATCCTCATCCCGATCGGTGCCGAGGAAAACCTTAAAGGTCAGATCGACGTGGTGAACCAGAAAGCGGTTTACTTCTCTGACGACGACCTTTTGGGTTCCACTTACACCGTCAAGGACCTCGACGAAGAGCAACAGCTTGTCGCGAAAGCCGCCTACAAAGAACTCGTTTCTTCTACTGCTGATTGCGATGAGATCCTCGGTGAAAAATTTGTGATGGAAGAGGAAATCTCCCTCACCGATCTTAAGCAGGCGATCCGCCGCGCCACCATCGCCAACAAGCTTGTCCCAGTAGCTGGTGGCTCCGCTTTCAAAAATAAAGGTGTCCAGTATCTCCTAGATGCAGTCATCGACTATCTTCCTTCCCCTCTCGATATCCCCTTCACCACCGGCATGGATCCGGATAACGAAGAGATCTCCATCGAGATTCCAACCACGGACAACGCGAAATTCACTGCCCTCGCTTTCAAGCTCTGGGCAGACAAATTCGTCGGCAAACTCGTTTTCTTCCGCGTTTACTCCGGAGTCGTCCGCAAAGGCGACACAGTTTATAACCCGCGGACACGCAAGTCCGAGCGCGTCGGCCGCCTCATTCGCATCCAAGCTGACGAGCACAAGGACATCGAAGCATGCTACGCTGGCGACATCGCCGCAATGGTTGGCCTGAAAAACGCCACCACCGGTGACACCCTCGCATCTGTAGGCTACGATGTGGTTCTCGAACCCCCCACTTTCCCTGAGCCGGTCATTTCTATGGCTGTCGAGCCCCGCACCAAAGCGGATCAGGAAAAACTGGCACTGGCACTCGCACGCCTTTCCGACGAAGACCCGACCTTCATGGTCAAAACCGACGAAGAAACCGGCCAGACGATCATCTCTGGAATGGGCGAGCTCCACCTCGAAATCATCGTGGATCGCATCAAGCGCGAATTCAAAGTGGATGCCAACACTGGCGCCCCACAGATCACTTACCGCGAAACAATCACCAAAGCTGCTAACGGCGAAGGCAAGCTCGTCAAGCAATCCGGCGGGCGCGGTCAATACGGCCACGTCGTCCTCTCCGTCGCCCCGAATGAGGAAGGGAAGGGGATCAGCGTTGAAAACAAAACCATCGGCGGATCGATTCCGAAAGAATTTATCAACGCGGTCATCAAAGGCTGCCGCGAGGCAACTATGAACGGTGTTATCGCTGGCTATCCTGTAATCGACACCCATGTCGATGTCCTCGATGGCTCCTACCACGACGTCGATTCCAACGAAAACGCTTTCACCATGGCTGCGATCTTCGCCATGCGCGACGCTTTCAAAAAAGCCGGGTCCATTCTCCTCGAACCAATCATGGCAGTCGAAGTCACCACCCCGGATGAATACCAGGGCGATGTCATGGGCGATCTCAACCGCCGCCGTGGCCAGATCCAGAATATGGAATCGAAAGGCGCTTATTCCGTGGTCAACGCCAACGTTCCCCTCAAGGAAATGTTCGGCTACTCCACCGCAGTCCGCACCCTTTCCTCCGGTCGCGCATCTTATGCGATGACCCCGTCCCACTTCGAACAAGTCCCGACTGCTATCGTCGAGGAAATCGCTATTGATCGCGTCGCCTAAGTCTTTCCAAACAATCTCACAACCACCTAACCAACCAGATTCTATGTCAGCCCAGAAAATCCGCATCAGCCTGCGCGCCTTTGACCACCGTGCCATTGACCGCTCGGCTCTCGAGATTGTGGAAACCGCAAAGCGCACCGGCGCACGTGTTGCCGGCCCGATCCCGCTTCCGACCCGCATCGAAAAATTCAGCGTCAACCGTTCCGTCCACGTGAACAAAAAGTCCGCAGAACAATTTGAGATTCGTACTCACAAGCGTCTCCTCGATATCGTAGATCCTACCGCCCGCACCGTGGACGAGCTCAAGAAGCTCAACCTCCCAGCAGGTGTTGACATCAAGATCCGCATCTGACCCACCGCATCACAGCGAATTTTCAATTTCCAATCTCTAATCCCTTTTAAGCAATGTCACTCGGACTCCTCGGCAAAAAAATCGGCATGACCCGCATCTTCGATAAAGAAGCAGGCTCCAGCATTCCTGTAACCGTCATCGACGTTTCCGGAAACACCATCCTTCAATCCAAAACTGTTGAATCAGACGGCTACACCGCCGTTCAGGTCGGTTTCGATGACCAGAAGGAATTCCGCGTCAACAAGCCGGATCTCGCACGTTTCAAAAAAGCAGGCTCTACTCCAAAACGCAAAGTTCTTGAGTTCCGCTTCGAAAACGGCACCGAACTTCCTACCGAACATCCGGGGCTCGCGCTTTTCGAAGCCGGCCAATACGTCGATGTCATCGGCACCACGATCGGTCGCGGTTTCCAAGGAGCCGTCAAGCGTCACAATTTCCACGGTCAGCCAATGGCACACGGACACATGATGCATCGCCGAACCGGCGCCATCGGCGGCGGTTCCACTCCAGGCCGGGTTTGGAAAAACCAGAAGATGCCCGGACACATGGGCACCACGAAATCCACCATGCAAAACCTCAAGGTCATCGCCGTCCGCGAAGAAGATGGAGTCATCCTCGTCTCCGGTTCCGTTCCGGGCCACAAGGGTTCCTACCTCACCGTCCGTCCTGCGAATAAGAAGTAAGCAGGCTCTCAGCTATTTTCCCAATTTAACCGATACTTTACGCCATGTCCGCAAAAGCATTCACAGCAGCAGATGCAGAATCTGCCAACCTAGTCCTCCTCGGCGAGGACAAGGGACGCCAGGCCGTCCACGACCTCATCACCGCATATCGCGCCAACCGCCGTTCCGGCACCGCGCATACCAAGACCCGTGGCGAAGTCCGTGGCACTGGTAAAAAGATGTATAAACAGAAGGGAACCGGCAACGCCCGTCACGGCGACAGGAAGGCTCCTATCTTCGTCGGTGGTGGTGTTGTCTTTGGACCACGCAACCGCTCCTACGACAAGCACGTCAACAAGACCGTCCGCAAAGTAGCTCTCCGCCGCGTGTTGGGTGACCACACCCGCGATGGCAAACTCTTCACACTAGACGCCTTCGCTATCTCCGATGGCAAAACCAAATCCTTCCTCTCCGAGCTGAAAAGCGTCACCGACGCAGACCGCAAGGTGCTCATCGTTGGAAACTTCGACGACTCCACCAAACTTGCTGCCCGCAACGTCGCATGGACTCAGCTCGTCACCGCCACTGACCTCAACGTCGAGCAACTGCTCCTCTCACGGGTCGTCATCCTCGTCGGCGATGCTGTCGAGGTCCTCGCACAACGCACCGCTTAATTTTCAAATTACCTACGACCATGAAAGACATCTACCAGGTCATTAAAAACGTCCGCCTCAGCGAAAAAGCCTCCCTGCTCCAAGAGCAGAACAACGAGGTCGTTCTCGAAGTGGACCGCTTTGCCAACAAGCTCGAAATCAAGCAGGCCGTTGAGACCATCTTCGACAAGAAAGTAGTCAAAGTCCGCACTGCAAATTACGACGGAAAAGTCCGCCGCAAGCGCCGCGCAGACGAAGGCCGCACCGCCCAGTATAAGAAAGCCTTCGTCCGCCTCGCGGCCGGAGAATCCCTCGACCTCATCTAAAGCTCCCAGCACGGAGTTCTTCGCTCCAAGCCCATAGCTCCAAACTTCCATTGAGTCATGCCACTTAAAACTTTCAAGCCCACCACTCCATCCGGCCGCTACAAGCAGCTTCCGTCGTTTGACGAAATCACTAAAAGCAAGCCTGAGAAGTCCCTCTGCACCCCGCTTAAACGCTCGGGTGGACGGAACAACACAGGACGCATCACCACACGCCACATCGGCGGTGGTCACAAGCGCCATTATCGCCTGGTCGATTTCAAACGCAATAAGCGTGACGTCGAAGCAACTGTAGTTGGAATCGAATACGATCCGAACCGCACCTGCCGCATTGCCCTTCTCCAATATAAGGACGGTGTAAAATCCTATATCCTCGCCCCTGCCGGTCTTACCGACGGAGCTAAGGTCATATCCGGTGAAAATGTTGCTCCGAAACTCGGTAACGCAATGCCAATCGGCAAAGTGCCCCTTACCACGGAAATCCACAACATCGAGCTCCTTCCCGGTAACGGTGGCAAAGTTGCCCGCTCCGCAGGACAGGCCGCAGTGCTCGCTTCCCGCGACGGTGGTTGGAACTTCGTGAAAATGCCTTCTGGTGAACTCCGTCGCTTCAACGAAAACTGCTACTGCACCATCGGTGCCGTCGGTAACCGCGATCACATGAACGAGGTTTCCGGAAAAGCAGGCCGCACTCGCTGGCAAGGTGTCCGCCCTACCGTCCGCGGCATGTGCATGAACCCTGTTGACCACCCGAACGGTGGTGGTGAGGGCAAATCCAAGTCCGGTGGTGGTCGTCAGCACCTTCTTTCCCCATGGGGTCACGCCAAAGGTCAGAAGACCCGCAAGAAGAAGAAGACCACATCCGTCTTCATCGTCGAGTCCCGCCACAAGCGCGCCAAATAATCCTTTCCCTGAACCTACACTAAATTTTCATTATGCCACGTTCCCTCAAGAAAGGCCCATACGTCGATCAGAAGCTTCTCGCCAAGATCGATGCCGTCGCCGAAGCCGGATCCGATCGCAAGCCGATCAAGACATGGTCGCGCAATTCCATGATCACTCCAGACTTTGTCGGTCACAACTTCTCCGTGCACAACGGCAAGACCTTTATCCCGGTGTATGTCACCGAGAATATGGTCGGCCACAAGCTCGGTGAATTCGCACCGACCCGCATCTTCCGTGCTCACGGTGGTATCGGCAAAAAATAAACTCTAAATCTTAAACTTTAAACCTCAAGGAAGACTCCGAATCCACGCTCCAAGTTGGCACCACGCCTCTTTATTGGAGTTTAAAATTTAAAGTTTAAAGTTTCCTCCGCCAAATGTTCTCCATCTGTCACACACGATCTTTCGTCGCCGCCCTCGGGTTGCTGGCTATGGTCGTGCCGTGCCAAGGACAGGGCGTTTCGAACGAGGAACTCCAAGAGTTCATTACCGGCCTCCAGGAGAAGAACAGGAATCTCCAGCGCGCACTCGTCGAGGCCAACAAAGCCGAGAAGAAATCCACCGAGCAACTCAACCAGGTGCGCGAGCGTCTGGAAGCTCTCGGAAAGAACCTTCTCGACGGTGGCGACGATCGCCTGATCCAAGCCGCCGCCGACCTTGAACTAGCAAGCGAGCACAACTCACAACTTGAATCCGCCTCGATGAAGCTCGTTGCTTCCGTCCAGGACTATCTCCGCGCCGCAGTCGTATCCGATCCGGATGCACGACTTCGTGTAGAAACTGCGATGAGAGTGCTTGACTCCATCAACGGACTCCGCCAGAAACCCCTTCCCGACGTCCGCACCGGCGACCTCCAGCAGGCGCGCGTCGTCAGTCTCGATCAATCAACTGGGATGTTGGTTCTCAACCTAGGCGAAAGCCAGGGGGCAAGAATCGGTATGACATTCCGCCTTATGCACGGCCAACAGCCTTACGGAAAAGCCATCCTCGCAGATGTCCGCAAGTCTGTTTCAGGTGCTTTTGTTGAGCAAATCGATTTAAAGGAACACAATCCCCGGCTCGGCGACACCGCCGTCCTTCTAACACAAAATTAACTTTTCCCAAACTCTCACCAAACCGCGACCATGGAAGTCACCAGCACCACCAAATTTGTCCGTCTCTCGCCTAAAAAAGCGCGTGACGTAGCCCGTGAAATTCAGGGTCTCCCTGTTTCAAACGCCCTCGACATCCTTACCTTCACACCGAAGAAGGCTGCCTTCCTCATTGGGAAGACACTTAAAACCGCCATCGCAGATGCGGAGAATAACTTCTCCCTCGATGCGAACTCCCTGGTAATCAAGGAAGCGGTAATCGGTGCAGGCCCGACCATGCGTCGTTTCAAGCCACGTGCCAAAGGTTCCGCAGGTGCCATCATTAAGCGCACCTCACACATTTCCGTCACCCTCGTAGGTGCCCCTCCTGAAAAGAAAAAGCGCGCTCCTAAAAAGAAAGCAGCCGCCAAGAATGCCGACAAGGCGCCCGCCGAAGAACCGGCCACAGAGGAAGCCTCCGCCTAATCCCCCTTTTTCCAACACTCTCCACTTAACACCATGGGTCAAAAAGTAAATCCGATCGCCTTCCGCCTCGCTGTCAACAAAGACTGGCGTTCCAAATGGTATGCCTCCGGCAAGGACTATACCAACAAGCTTCACGAAGATCTCGCTATCCGCGCATACTTCAAAAACAAGCTTATCAACGCAGGCCTCGCCCGCGTCGTAATCGAGCGTGCTTGGAACAGCGTCCGCGTCACTCTCCACTCCTCCCGTCCCGGTCTCATCATCGGTCGCCAAGGTAAGGAAATCGAGATCATGACCAACGAAGTGCAGAAAATCTGCAAAGAGTCCCAAGTGAAACTCGATATTCTCGAAATCCGCAAGCCAGAGCTCGATGCGCAGCTTGTTGCAGAGCAAATCGCGATTCAGCTTGAGCGCCGGATCGCATTCCGCCGCGCCATGAAGCGCTCCATTCAGACTGCCATGGAATTCGGTGCCGAAGGCATTCGTGTCCGTTGCGGCGGCCGCCTCGGTGGTGCTGATATCGCCCGTGCAGAAAGCTACCGCGAAGGCAAAGTGCCTCTTCAAACACTTCGTGTCCCTCTCGACTACGGTTTTGCAGAAGCTCGCACGACTTACGGAATTATCGGAGTCAAATGCTGGGTCAACAAGAAGGAAGACGACGGCAAACCTGGTCCAGACCGTGGACGTGGTGACCGTGGAAACCGCGGAGGTGGTGATCGCCGCCAAGGTGGTGGAGACCGTCGTCCTGACAACCGCCCGCAAGGTGGTGGTGCACCCGCACCAGCTCCTGCACCAGCAGCACCCGCTCCAGCAGCACCCGCCCCAACAGCTTAAAACGCCTCAATACCTAACACTTTAAAAGGAGAATATCGTCATGCCTTTGATGCCCAAAAGAACCAAGTTCCGCAAGAGCCACCGCGGATCCCGCGCCGGGAATGCCCAGCGCGGTACCACCGTCGCCTTCGGTGACTTCGGCCTCCAGACCCTCCAGCGCGGATGGTTGACCACCCGCCAGATCGAAGCCTGCCGGGTTGCGATCAACCGTTCTCTCAAGAGAAAAGGAAAAGTCTTCATCCGTGTCTTCCCACACAAATCTGTCACACGTCGTCCCCCTGAAACCCGTATGGGTAAAGGCAAGGGTGCTGTTGATACTTGGGTAGCCGTGATCCGCCCCGGCAACATGCTTTTCGAAGTCGCCGGTGTCCCAGAATCCGCCGCACGCGAAGCGATGCGCCTTGCTTCCTACAAGCTTGGTTTCCGCACACGCCTCGTGACACGCAATCCGCACCAATAACACTTACTCAGATACGACCATGGCACTTACTAAAGCCAAAGACATCCGCGAACTCTCCGCAGACGAGCGCCTCAAACGCCTCCGTGACCTCAGACAGGAATCCATGAACCTGCGCCTCCAGCGCTCGGCAGGGACCCTCGAAAACCCGGCTCGCTTCAAGCAAGTGCGCCGCGAGATCGCACAAATCCTCACCATTTCCAACGACCAGGCGTAATTGCCTGAACCAAATCAAGTATTATGAGCGAATCATCACAGGAAGCCACACCGGCAGTCCAGCACCTGCGCAAGACCCGCGTCGGCATCGTCATCTCCGATAAAATGGAGAAGACCATCGTCGTCGAGCACATCGCCCGTGTTCCTCACCCTAAGTTCAACAAGATCGTCAAACGCTCGAAGAAATACTACGTGCATGACGAAAAATCGGAAGCCGCCGTCGGCGACCGTGTCCGCATCATCGAGACCCGCCCGGTTTCCAAGCTTAAGCGCTGGGCACTTGATGAGGTTCTCTCCCACTAATTAAACGATTTTCCAACCCTTTACGACACCACTGATATGATCCAGATGGAATCCAAAATCGCCGTTGCTGACAACACCGGCGCCCGCACCGCTAAAATGATTGGCGTCCTCGGAAAACGCACACGTTCCGCCCGAGTTGGCGACGTGATCACCGCCCACATCCGCGATTCCATTCCCACCGCCTCGGTGAAAAAAGGAGCCGTGGTCAAGGCCGTCATCGTCCGCACCGCTTTTCCCGTCCGCCGTCCCGATGGCTCCATCCTCCGCTTCGATTCGAACGCTTGCGTGCTTATCGACAAGGACAACAACCCGCGTGGCACCCGTATCTTCGGTCCTGTCGCCCGCGAGCTTCGTGAAAAACAATTCATGAAGATCGTTTCCCTCGCTCCCGAGGTTCTCTAATCCAAACGCACTTTTCCAATGAGCACCATCAAGACACACGTCAAAAAAGGCGACAACGTCCGGATCATCGCCGGCAATCACAAAGGCAAAGAGGGCCCAGTCCTCAGCGTGAACGCTGCAAAAGGCCTGGTTGTCGTAGAAGGTGGCCGCACAGTCACCAAGGCGACCCGTCCTTCCGAAGGCGATGAAGGCGGCCTCAAAACCGTCGATGCACCCGTCCACATCTCCAATGTAAAGAAACTGGGCTAAGCCTTTCACAAGGCCGCCCGCGCTTAAGCGTTAACACAAACCACGCGCTGACCCGCTAAAATAATGAGCATTCCTGCACTACAACAAAAATACAAAGACACGGTAATCCCGGCTCTCAAAGAGAAGCTCGGATACACCAATCCGCATCAAGTTCCACAGCTTGAAAAAATCGTCGTTACTTCCTGCATGGGCAAAGCCCCAGACCGCAAGGTCGCAGTTGATGACGCAGTCGTCGAAATCTCCAAGATTACCGGCCAAAAGCCTTCCATTACTTTCTCGAAGAAGGCTGTTGCCAACTTCAAGCTCCGTGAAGGTGAGCCACTCGGTGCACGCGTTACCCTCCGTGGCGAGCGCATGTGGGAATTCCTCCACCGCTTCATCAATGTAACTGCTCCAAACATTCGTGACTTTCGTGGTATCTCCCCGAAATCCTTCGATGGACGTGGAAACTACGCCTGCGGCATTTCTGACCAGACCATTTTCCCTGAGATCGAAATCGACCAGGTGAAACGCGTGATCGGGTTCGACCTGATTTTTGTCACCTCCGCCAAAACCAACGACGAGGGGCGCGAGCTTCTCTCCGCCCTCGGCATGCCCTTCCGCGACGTCAAGAAGGCCGAGGAAGTAGCCACCGCATAACCCGCAACGAAAATTTAATAGGAAACCAAACCAATGGCAGTTCTCACAGATCCAATCTCCGACTTCCTTACCCGTTTCAAAAACGCAGCACGCGCCGGAAACGAGGAATTCATCGCACCATACTCCAAAATCAAGGCGGATATCGCCGAGATCCTCAAGCAAGAGGGTTACCTCTGGAAATACGAGGTAATCACCGGCGAGCGCACCGAACTTAAGGTCAGCCCTAAGTTCATCGATGGTCGCCCCGTCCTCACCGATCTCAAACGCGTCTCCAAACCGGGTCGTCGCCAATACGTCGGCTCCCAGGATATCCCACGCGTCCTGTCCGGCCTCGGCATTTCCATCCTTTCGACTTCGAAAGGTGTGATGTCCGGTGCATCCGCAAAACGTCAGAAGCTTGGTGGAGAAATCCTCGCCAACATCTGGTAACCCCCTAACTCGAACCTACTTCATACAATGTCACGAGTCGGACTCAAACCAATCTCACTTCCTGAAAAGGTCGCCGTCAATGTTGATGGCAACGTTGTCAACGTCGAAGGCCCTAAGGGCAAACTCGACTTCAGCGTCCCTGCAGGAATCTCCCTCAAGAGCGAAGACGGAAACGTCGTCGTCTCCCGCGAAACCGAGCAACGCGAACACCGCGCCCTTCACGGCACAGTTCGCAGTATCGTTAACAACATGATCACTGGCGTTTCCGAAGGATTCACCAAGGATCTTGAAATCCACGGTGTCGGTCTCCGCGCAGCTGTTAAGGGATCGGATCTCGATCTTTCCCTTGGCCGCTCCCACCCACTCCTCCATCCTATCCCATCCGGCCTTACCGTCACGGTGAAAGATAACACCAAGATCAAGGTCGAGGGCATCGACAAACAACTCGTCGGCCAGTTCGCAGCTGAAGTTCGTAGCTTCTACAAACCTGAGCCTTACAAAGGCAAAGGTGTCCGTTACGTCGGCGAAAAAGTCCGCCGTAAGGAAGGCAAGAGCGTCGGTAAATAACCATAAAACATCTCCGTTAAATGAGCACAATCCAACGCAAATCCATCCGTCAGCGGATCCACAAACGTATCCGCCGCAAGGTATCCGGAACTCCGGCACGTCCGCGTCTTGCCGTCTATTTCTCCAACCAGCACGTCTATGTGCAGTTGATCGACGACACCGTAGGCCGCACGATCGTTTCCGCATCGAGCATGGACAAAGCCTTCGAAGGCCACGCCTCCAACGTCACTACCGCCCAGAAGGTCGGTAAGCTGATTGCGGAACGCGCCCTGGAAGCAAAAGTCACCGACGCGGTCTTCGACCGTGGAGGCCACCTCTATCACGGCAAGGTCAAAGCCCTTGCTGACGCAGCCCGCGAAGCCGGACTTAAATTCTAATCTCCCTATCAAATGGCTAATACTCCAGAAAACGAAAGCGCCGCAGTCCCGGCAGCAGCAGAAACTCCGAAACCGGCAACAGCGCCGAACGTTTCTCCAGCAGCTCCGGCTGCATCAGCACCCGCACAATCCGGCCCTCCACAAGGTGGTGGATATCAAGGCGGCGGTGGCGGCGGCGGTGGAAACCGTGGCGGCTTTGGCGGTGGACGTGGCGGTGGACGCGGACGCGGACGTGGTGGCCCACGCCGCGAGGAACGCGCAGCTCCTACAGATGCCGATGGCAACGAGCTTTCCGAAAAAGTGGTCTTTATCAACCGCTGTTCGAAAGTCGTAAAAGGCGGACGCCGTTTCAGTTTCTCTGCCCTCGTGGTTTGTGGAAACAAAAAGGGCAAAGTCGGAGTCGGCTTCGGCAAGGCCAACGAAGTCGCCGACTGCATCCGCAAGGCGAGTGAAGCTGCCCGCAAGGTTCTCGTGCCAATGAACATCGTTGACGGAACTATCCCTCACGAAATCTGCGCTGAGTTCGGTGGTGGCAAGGTTCTCCTTAAGCCAGCATCACCCGGAACAGGAATTATCGCCGGTGGCGGTGTCCGTGCCGTATGCGAGGCCGTCGGTATCCGCGACGTCCTAGCCAAATCCATGGGCTCCTCCAATCACGCAAACGTTGTCAAAGCGACTCTCAAAGCACTTTCTTCCGTCCGCACCCGCGACCAGATCCTCGGATCCCGCGGCAAGCAAAAAAAGGAAAAGAGCATTTGATATTCGAAATTGGATATTGGGAAGAAACTTAATATCCAATCCCTAATCACTTAATACCCATTTACTATCATGGAACTCCATAATCTCAGCCCGAATCCAGGATCCAAGCATCGTGTTAAGCGCCTCGGCGCTGGCGAAAGCTCCGGCCAGGGTAAAACCGCAGGCAAAGGCCACAAAGGTCAGAAAGCACGCTCCGGCAGCGGAACCCGCGTTGGTTTCGAAGGCGGCCAGATGCCCCTTCACCGTCGTCTTCCAAAGCGCGGCTTCAACAACTTCGATTTCCGTTACACATGGAACGTCGTGAACGTTGGGGATCTCGATCGCTGCTTCAAATCCGGCGACACCATCAATGAAGCTGCCCTCCGCGCATGCGGCCTGGTCAACAATCCTTCTGATAAGATCAAACTCCTCGGTGACGGCGAAGTTGAAAACTCCTACAAGGTCGTTTTCCACAAAGTCAGCAAGACCGCCCGCGAGAAGATTGAAAAAGCAGGTGGAAGCTTCGGCGAACCCGCTCCTAAAACCCGGACACCAGTCGATCCGGAAGCAGACACATCCGAAGCTTGATCGCTCCGGTAGCCATCATTTGATTTGAGGAGAGGAAGCACTTGCACGCTTCCTCTCCGTGCTATTAAAACCCCGCGTCCGGTGAGCCGGATGCGAATGAACCAACCGGGCGAAGCCCGCCGCAGTTGAAGTTTGAAATTTAAAGTTTGAAGTTTCCGAAACCATCATGATCTCAGCATTTGCGAACACCTGGAAAATCCCTGAATTGCGGGACAGGATTCTTTTTACCCTAGCCCTCGTCGTAATCGTCCGCCTTGGCGTTCACATCACCCTTCCTGGTGTTGATGCGACTGTTATCAAGGCATGGCTCGACAGCGTTGCAAAACAGGACGCTACCGAAGCGGGCGGGATGACCGCACTCCTAACCGTTTTCTCTGGAGGCGGTCTCACCCAATGCGGTGTATTTGCACTCGGCATCATGCCCTATATCTCCGCATCCATTATGGTGCAGTTGATGACGGCCATTGTTCCCAAGTTTTCCCGCCTCGCCCGTGAAGACGGCGGTCGGCAGAAAATCACCCAATACACCCGCTACATCACCATCGTAATTGCGTTGGTGCAGGGCTTCTTCGTCGCGAAATCCCTCACCAATCCCGGAAACATTCCGTATATGGCCGGGATCGAGAAATTCGGAAACCTTGTTCCAAACCCCACCGTCACTTGGTTCGCTCTCACCGTTCTCACCATCGTTGCTGGTACCATCCTCCTCATGTGGCTCGGCGATCAGATCACCGAGAAGGGTATCGGTAATGGTATTTCCATCATCATTACGGTGAACATCATCTCCGCCCTTCCCGGCGCACTCATCCAGGCATGGACTTACTTCACCTCTGGTGATCCGTTCCGCGCCATCATGATGGTCGTTATGGTCGCCCTTCTCCTAGTCGTTATCGCGGGAACCATCGCGATTACCCAGGCACAGAGGAAAATTGCCGTCCAATACGCCAAGCGTGTGGTCGGGCGTAAACAGATGGGCGGTCAGACCCAATATCTCCCGCTGAAGGTGAACTACGCAGGCGTGATGCCTATCATCTTCGCATCCGCAGTCCTTTCACTGCCTCCCATGATGCTTCAATGGTTCTTCCCTGGACAAGCATGGGCTACCAAGCTTTATGGTGAACTCGTTGGCGGCGGCATGTGGTATTACATCCTCGGTGGTGTCGGTATCTTCCTGTTCTCTTACTTCTGGGTGGCAATGATGTTCCAGCCCTCCCAGATCGCGGAAGACCTCAAGCGCAACGGCGGATACATTCCCGGACAGCGCCCTGGTAAACCGACTGCGGATTTCCTCGACTTCACGATGACTCGTCTGACTTTCGCGGGTGCCATCTTCCTTGCTTCCCTGTTCTTCCTTCCTGCGCTAATCGGAAAACTCGTAGGCCTTCCTCCTGGATCGCTCGTTCTCCACTTCTTCGGCGGAACTTCGCTCCTGATCATGGTCGGAGTTGTCCTCGACGTGATGCGTCAGGTGGAAACACACCTTCTCCAGAAGCATTACGATGGTTTCCTACGCAAAGGAAAACTCAAAGGCCGCTACGATCGCCTCGGCAACCAGAACAACGCCGCACCACGCAATGCGATCGTGTATCTCTGGACCGTGATCGCGATCCTGATCGTGCTTGCAATCACAGCCTGGATCTACCAGCGCTAACCAAGGAGGGGCTGCATTCTGCTGCCCAGCAACCAGAGCGCCCAAGCGCAGTCTTCCGTTCTCAATTCCTATCTGGCAGCAGAAAGCAGCCACTCCTTGCCACCTCCAATGCGCGTCGTCCTTCTCGGTCCCCCAGCCTCCGGCAAAGGAACCCACGGGCGACGTCTCGCAACCGCGCTTAAGCTGGATTACCTCAGCACCGGTGCCTTGCTCCGTGAAAACATGGAAGAGGGGACTTCTCTCGGGCTCGCTGCGGAACCCATCCTTGCCCGTGGCGGTTATCTGTCGGACGAGCTGATGTGTCCTGTAATCGGAGATTGGTTCGAAAAACATCCAGACAGCCCCGGGTGGGTGCTCGATGGTTTTCCCCGAAGCCTCCCCCAAGCGGAGTATCTTGATCAGAAGCTTTCGGAAAACGGCCTCTCCTTTGATGCTGCCATCTCTCTTGAAGTCCCTTTCGAAGAACTACTCGAACGAATCCGCAATCGCGTCGAGTGCCCGGAATGCCGTTGGTCTGGCCAAATAAACCAGCTTTCCAGCGAACGGAATTGCCCAAAATGCGGCCATCTTGCCGCCCCCCGCGCAGATGATGACGAAGAAAACTTCCGCAATCGCCACAACGAGTTCATTCAACTCACCGTCCCAGTGATTGACCGCTACCGCGAGACAGGCAAACTTCTTTCCATCCCGGCGACCGCCCCCAAAGACGAAGTCGCCGCCACCATCCTTTCTAGTTTAAAGTTTTAGATTTAAAGTTTCATGCGCATCAGAATCCCCATCAAGTCCCCCAAAGAAATCGACCGCATGCGCGAGTCGGGAAAAATCGCTTCCGGCATCCTACAGAAACTCGCTGCGACAGTCGCGCCGGGAGTCACCACCAAGGAGATCGACGATCTCGCGGCGGATCTTATGGAAAAGGAAGACTGCCGCAGCGCCTTCCTGAATTACCGGGGTTTCTCTGGGCAGATCTGCATTTCCGTCAACGAAGAAGTCGTCCACGGCATTGGCGGCCCACGCCGCATCCAGCCGGGTGATATCGTGAAAATCGATGTCGGTATCATCAAAGGCGGCTTCATCGGTGACAACGCAACCACCGTCGCTTGCGGGGAAATTCCCTTGGAAACCAAACGCCTCCTAGCTGTCACCGAACAATCTCTCTACGAGGCGATCTCCAAAGCACGCGCCGGCCGCAAGCTCGCCGACCTTTGCGGAGCGGTCGAGGAATACGCTGCACCTTTCGGCTTCACTATCGTCCGCGAATTCGTCGGCCACGGCGTTGGGCGGAAACTCCACGAAGAGCCACAGGTGCCCAACTATCGCCCGCGCGGAAAATCCCCGACCCTAATGCCCGGCATGTGCCTCGCCATCGAACCGATGATCAACGAGGGCGTCGCCGGAGTCCGCATCCTTGATGATGGCTGGACAGTCGTCACCGAGGACAGAAAAGCCTCAGCGCATTTCGAACACACCGTCCTCATCACCTACGGCGATCCAGAAATCCTCACCGACCGCCCCCGCCTAGCGCTCCCCGAGCAACTCGGCATCCCTCCGTTGGAGATTGGATAATTTGGACTTGGCTTTTCTTCAGCCACTCCGCCTCCCATACAATCATTCAAAGGCCAGCGGATCAAATTCGGGAATCGGTGCTTCCTCTAGCTTGTGGATTTTCAGAAGGACTTTTCCTTCTTGGCCTTCTTGGCTTCGATTCGATCGTAGGCCTTGATCACCGCGGGCGGCCAGCGGAACTCAGGCGCGTCGGCCGGATCGAATCCGCTTAAGTGTGGTTCGTCCGGCCGTTTCGCCAGGGGCACATAGACCCATTTGTTTTGTCGAAACGTAAGGTCGAGCAGTCTGGCGAATTCCGGACAGAGTGTTCTCAACTGCTTTCGGGTGGTTAGGTGGAAAAGGAGCTCTCCTTGGGGCCCGATCACGGTGAACGAGTCCGGCCCTTTGCCAGACCTCGGCCTCTTGGTTCCGTTGCACTCGAACCATGTCTGAAGGCCTTCGGCCCAGAACTCCGTGGGGCCACCGTCGATCGCGTATCCACCGAAGCGCCCACTTTGCTTCGCTTGCTCGTATAGCTCCCTAAGTCGCACGTTAAACTCCTTGCCAAGGACACTGTGAATCCCGTGGGCGAATTCGTGAACGAAGATGTTTTCACCCTGATAGGGATCTCCCTTGAGGTTTAGCAAATTTTCTTCGCCACAACTGACCGGCCTGGACCCCAGGCCTCGAGCGCGATAGGCCCACCAAAGCGACATTCCTCGGCAGTCGGGCAGGTCGGTCTGCAGTTCGCAGTAAGCCATCACGGCCACGAACATCTTTCGCTTTTCGCAAAGTTCCCTCATCACGTCAGGCCGATTGGCGAGCATCTTCTTTACCAGGTAGCCCGCTTCTCCCAGAGCGTGTAAGGAAACTTTCTCCGAACCCGCGACCACGAGGCCATCGGCGACGATGTGCTATTTGTAAAACGGGTCGAGCGTTTTTCGTAGCGCCTCGGGGCTTTACGGATTCAATATTCTCAACCAGAGCGCGAACCGCTTGGGCGAGAGTTTTTTCAGCGTGGCGAGATGCTCCGGGCCCGCGTCCAGACAGACGGCATACACCTGGGCGAATTCTGCGAGATCTTCATGGCGCACCGTGTCACCATAGTCGGAGACGGAGATCTCATCCGCTTTGATGGCCACTTCCCACTTATCAAGTATCTTGGGATCTGACTGCATGGCGACCTGCTCCAGCGTGTGGCCGGCTTCATGGGCGATCACCAATGCGTCGGCATGAGGAACCAGATTGATATATTTTTTTCCGCCATGCGCCCTTGCTCCACCGAGGTCCGCATAGATCGCGATCCCGTCCTCTCCCTTGTCAGACACAGCCACGCACGCGCTCAAGTAGGAGTTGGGAAGCTTCTCAAGGCGCCCGACCAGTTGCTCGAGCTTGGCGCCGGTCGCATCTTCAATGGTCAGCTTGAACCGATACTCGCCGGAGGTCGCGATCCACTGCTTGCCGGCGACGCGACCTCTTCTCATCTGAACGGCCTCGGGCCCGGACACTACCTCTATTTTTGTTGGACTGTGCTGCCCGAATTTTTCAAAGATCGGTTTGAAATGCGATTTCAACTTGTCTTTTTCGCTAGCGCCCGGCGCAACGACGACCCGCATACCGTAGTTGTAGCGGGCAGTCTTGGGATCTGTCCAGCTGTTGCGTTGGGCGGAGCGGGACAGGGTGGGAGCGCTGAAATACGACCCACTGCGCAGAGAGCGGCGACCGGTTTTCGTGGTATTCTCCGGATCAATACTCGGTGACCTGCTATAGAAGTCCTTGTCATACCAGTCACTACAGAATTCCCAGACGTTTCCGTGCATGTCATACAAGCCCCAGGCGTTGGGCTTCTTCTGGCCGACCCGGTGGGCATGACCGTCTGCTCCATTCGGGTCCCTGACTCTCCCGCCGTACCAGCCGTGGTCGTTCAGTTTCGATAATTCATCTCCGAAGGAAAAAGCCGTGGTAGTTCCGGCACGGCAGGCATACTCCCATTGCGCTTCGGTCGGCAGGGAGACGGTCATGCCGGTCTTCTTCGAGAGCGTGCGGCAGAACTCGATTGCATCATAAGAGCTCACCCAGACAACGGGATAGTCGTCAAAGCCTGGTGGTCTCGGTTGAAATTTCGCTCGATAAATGGCCTTCTTTGTCATCCATGGTTCCGTGCCCATCACGGCCTTCCACTGGGCCTGCGTCAGCTCGTAGATGCCCATGTAGAAGGGCTTGCTGATCGTCACCTCATGGGCAGGAGACTCATCTGACAAGTGCTCCTCGTCGATCTGTCTTTGGTCAGCTGGTTCATGTTTATGCGGATACCCTGGCCATGACATCCAACCTCCGTATTTTTTGACCGTTTCCGCCGCGGTGTCGTGGTTGCCCATCTTGAACTTACCGGCTGGAATGAGCACCAGCTTCAACGATGCATCCTTACCAAGATCCAGACTGAGTTCTTTGGGCACGGTATCGCCGCCGGGGCTTCCCGCTTGGCCGAACGCTACCGGCACAAAAGCCAGCAACGCAACCGTCAGCAGGAAAGACGAAAACAATTTCAGGTGGGATAGCCTCGTGGAAGTCATGGCAGGGTTCCTTTGTGTTGGATGTTCATTCATGGATACTACCTTTACTCCCGACGGCAGGAAATCTTAACAGAAATTTCCCTAACAGAAAAAAGGACCACGCACCATCTTGCGTAGGCGGCTACTCAGACGCACTAGTGCTGCGTCACACGAAAAAAGATGATTATTTTCTGAGCCTTTTCAAAAAATGACAACCTGAGCACCCACCACTTTCAGTTACACCCTCTGATTCCTTCCTGCTTTCCTGCCTTCCTCATTAAAACTACATTCTCCCATGTCTCTAGAATCCCGCCGTAAAATGCGCAGCCGAAGAGGATCCAATAAGGAATGCAGGAATTTCTTTGCCAGTTTCCCACCCATTTCCGCAGTTCTGATTCCGGGCGTAACTGAAAGTGGTGGGCAGGATTATTTTTGAACTGGGTGGCGAAGATTCTTCATCCCCAAAGGGGATACGGTTTTCAAGCCCAGGGTTGCCGGCCTGCCCTCCGAAGCAGCGAAGCGCGAAGGAGGGAGCAGGGCGGAGCCTACCCCGGGAACTCCGCCCCCGGATATCCCAACCCCGTTGGGGTTGTGGAATTTTTTGGTGCGGTTGTCTCGGGGTAGGTTTCACTGCGTTACGCCACTTGTCCTCCCGTAGCCTTGGCGAAGGAGGAACCCCGGGCTTAAATCCGTATCCCCTTTGGGGATGTAGGCGCCACCGCCGCCGCCCGCATAAAACTCCAAAGCCTCTATCCTTCAATCGAAGTGTGACGCAGCACTAGCCATTGCAGTGTAAGCAACTGAAACATTGCCCCCCAAGCGATCTTGGCTGACGGCGGGACTTCGAGAACTATCGCGGGATGACTACGAACCATTCCAACCAGACATGGCACGTCAGCGATCTCACTTTCGTCGAGATCTCCGTCGGACATCCGCTCTAGACCCAGATGCACGTCGCCTTCGAATGCGGCACCCGCGTCGTCAATTCTTACAAAAGGACAGTCCCTTTGCAATATCGTAGTCGTCGGGCGCGGTATTTTGGATGAAGCCGGACTGCACGACAACCGGCGCGCTCGCGGGGTCGTAGTCCTTGAGTTCAAAGCCCACTTACCACAAGTGGGAAGCGTTCAAGCCCTAGCAGGAAAAATACCGGCACACATGGTGAAAACAAAATACCTAGAATAAAGTGCACCAACAATTGACTCAACAAGCTATCGTTCAAACCAACCGCTCAAACTCCATATGAAAACCATAATTCCTGTCGCTCTCTGCATCATCGCAACCATCCGCCTTCTCCCCGGAGAAATCCACAGCGACAAAACCATCACCCGGATCGCCTTCGGCTCGTGCAACAATCCCCGGGACCACGCCAAACCAGTCTTCGACGCCATCATCAAGAAACAACCCGACGTTTTTGTCTTCCTCGGCGACAACATCTACGGCGACACCCGCGACATGAACCTCCTGAAGAAAAAATACCAGGAACTCGAAGACGTTGAAGATTTTCGAAAACTCCGGGAAAGCACCACGATGCTCGCCACCTGGGACGATCACGATTACGGCGAAAATGACGGAGGCAATACCTACCCCATGCGCAAAGAATCAGAGCAAGTCTTCCTAGATTTCTTCAAAGACCCCGAAGATTCCCCGCGTCGGAAACGCGAAGGAATCTACACCTCATACACCTTCGGGAAAAAGGGCAGGACCTGCCAAATCATCGTGCTCGATACTCGATATTTCCGCGATCTAATCCCGCGAGCCAAGAAACACACCGGCCCTGTAGGCTGGTATGCCCCGACAAAGGACACCTCCAAGACCCTCCTTGGAAATGCACAATGGAAATGGCTCGAATCTCAACTCGAAATACCTGCCGACGTCCGCATCATTGCCAGTAGCATCCAGCTTATTTCCTACGAAAAGGGCATGGAAAACTGGGGAAACGTTCCTCACGAACAGAAACGGCTTTTTGACCTGCTCAAGAAACACCAAGCCCATCACACCTTCGCCATATCAGGGGACGTGCACTTTGCCGAACTCTCTAAAACAGACATCGACGGATACCCGTTTTACGACCTCACCAGCAGCGGCCTGAGCCATACTCACCAGGGATGGGCCATGGCTCCTAATTCCTTCCGCGTCGGGAAGTCTCACTACGAACTCAACGCCGGACTCATCGAAATCGATTGGGAGCAACAACAACTCTCCCTCAACGTGATCAACGGCAAAGGCGAAAACCTGATCCAACACCCCATCAAATTCAGCGAACTGACCTTTCCTTCCAAGTAATCAGGAAAATCGATTTCCTGGCACTCAAACGGATCAGTAACTAGAATGTTTTGTTGGGTGTGCGGCTCATAGTAATTTTTTCCAGTTAGGCTTATCGTATTGCGATTCACCGACACGGCAACCGTCTACGTCAAGATTCAGGTGAGCTGAGCCGCTGCCTGAAGCTCTATCATAACGGGCTAAAATCGGGAGAAGCCCACTTTACTTTCCCGATTCCTATCCGGCGGGTTTCCGGTGGAGGGGAATCGTTTGTTTCCGCGAGTTTACCCACGGGGTTGAGTGTTTTTCGAGAGACTTGGCCTGGGTTCGCGGCTTGCCTGCCTTGGGTTGGGGGCACATCCGTATTTTTTGGTGCATTTCCGGGCAAATCGTGCGATCCATGCGCCCTAAGCACCCATGTCCACTGAACTGACCAGAAATTTCTCAATTATCGCCCACATCGACCACGGGAAGACGACTCTTTCCGACCGGCTGATGGAGGCGACAAGTACGGTGACGATGCGGGAGAGTTCCGCGCAGCAGCTGGACTCGATGGATCTGGAGCGGGAGAAGGGGATTACGATCAAAGCCCATCCGGTGGCGATGAATTACAAGGCGAAGGACGGGGTGACTTACAAGTTGAACCTGTTGGATACTCCGGGTCACGTGGACTTTTCCTACGAAGTTTCCCGGGCACTGGCAGCCTGCGAGGGTGCGATCCTTATGGTGGATGCGGCGCAAGGGGTGGAGGCGCAGACGGTTGCAAACCTGCATTTGGCGGAGCAGCAGGAGCTGAAAATTATCCCGGTGCTGAACAAGATCGACCTTCCCGCCGCGGATGTGGATAAGTGCAAGAAGCAGCTTGAGGACATTTTGTGCATCCCGTCGGAGGATTGCATCCCGGCATCCGCCAAGTCGGGGATAGGAATTGAAGAAATTTTGGAGGCAATCGTGGCGCGTGTGCCTGCGCCGGTGGAGAATCCTGATAAACTCCTTCGTGCGACGGTTTTTGACTCACTCTACGATACTTACCGTGGTGTCGTTTCTTACGTCCGGGTGTTTTCCGGGACATTGAAGCGCGGGCAGCGGATTAAGCTTTTCGCTACTTCGAAGACCTACGAGGTCAAGGAAGTGGGTGTGTTCACTCCGAAAATGGAGGCGCGCGACGTTTTGGTTCCTGGTGATGTGGGCTATGTGATCGCGAATATGAAATCTGCCAGTGATGTGAAAATCGGCGATACGATGACCGATTCCACCCACCCTTGCCCTGAGGCGCTGCCCGGCTACAAGGAGATTCAGCCTATGGTTTTCTCCGGAATCTATCCGGTGGACTCGTCCGACTACGAGCAGTTGAAGGCGGCGATGGGAAAACTCCAGATCAACGATGCGGCGTTCACTTTTGCTCAAGAAAGTTCGACTGCTCTCGGCTTTGGTTTCCGCTGCGGATTCCTCGGCCTGCTACACATGGAGATCATCCAAGAGCGGCTGCGCAGGGAGTTCGACATGGATGTAATCTCGACCTATCCCTCGGTTATCTACCATGTGGATCTAACGGATGGCACACACGTAATCGTGGATAACCCGACCCTTTTCCCCGAAGCTCAGGTGATTCAGGAAATCCAAGAGCCGGTGGTGAATGTTTACATCATGGTGCCCGGTGAATACATCGGCGACATGATGCAGCTGGTGATGGAAAAACGCGGCGAGGTGAGCAATACGGAAACGATCGACGACATGCGCGTGATGCTTTCCTGCGTTCTGCCGCTTTCCGAAATCCTTGTGGATTTCAACGACAGATTGAAATCCTCCACGAAAGGCTACGGCTCGATGGACTACGAGCATGCGGGTTATCGCACGGCGAAGATGGTGAAAATGGACATGCTGATCGCAGGTGATCCGGTGGAGGCATTTTCGACAATCGTCCACCGCGACAAGGCGGAGGGCTACGGTCGGAAGCTTGCAGAGCGCCTGAAAGAAGTAATTCCCTCGCACCTTTTCACCGTCGCAATCCAAGCTGCGGTGGGCGGAAAAATAGTCGCCCGCGAGTCCATTACCGCGATGCGGAAGAACGTGACGGCGAAATGCTACGGAGGTGATATTTCCCGGAAGAGAAAGCTTCTTGAGAAGCAGAAAGCCGGTAAGGCAAAGATGAAGATGTTCGGCAAAGTGAACATCCCGCAAGACGCTTTCATCAAGGTGCTGAAGAGTAGTGATTGATTTGCTGTCAACTTCGACCATGAATTCGACGGAAGCCATCTCTCCTGCTGAAGGACTGGTGCTTTCCGACCTTCATCTCCTAGATACAGGTATCGAAGTTGATGGGGTAACAGATGAGTCTACTTCATGAGCAGTTTGGAAAATTCTGAACTCAGTCCGCTATGGCGGAAGTGGCGATTGTTCTACGGGCGCTACCGGAGAATCGTCCGCTGGGAGTACTGGCCGACGCTGCCGCTGTATCTACCGGTGCTTCCGTTTATCCTGTGGCAGGCGCTGCGCTACCGCTCGCTGGGGCTGGTGACTGCAGTGAATCCGGGGATTCCTTCGGGCGGGTTTGTGCTGCATTCTAAGAGCGATGTGCTGCGCGGATTGGAGGCTTCGGGGCGGGTGGCTTCGTTTGAGCTGATCCGGCATGGACTTTCCTCGGTAGAAAAAATTGAATGTCTGCGTGGATTTATGAAGGAGGCAAGGTTCTCGTTTCCAGTGGTTCTGAAACCGGATAGCGGGGAGCGCGGAAATGGGGTTACCATCGCGAAGGATGCTGCGGCTTGTGAGGAGTATCTGAGGGACGCAACGGAAACGACCATCTTACAGGAATACGTGCCGGGGGTGGAATACGGGGTTTTCTACGAGCGTGTTCCAGGAGAGGAAAAGGGGAGTATCACGGGGATTACTCACAAGGCTACGACGAAGGTGACGGGTGACGGACGGAGCACGCTTGAGCGGCTGATCCTTGCTGACAAGCGGGCGGTTTGTCAGGCTGAGGTGTTTTTTGAACTTCAGAAAGACAGGCTACACGAGGTGATCCCAGTGGGGGAGAGCGTTTCCTTGAACTATATCGGGACGCACTCGCGCGGGTCACTGTTTCTTGATGCATGCGATGAATGGACTGAGGAAATGGAAGCGGCGGTGGATGCTGCGAGCCGGACTTTCGAGGGTTTTAACTTCGGGCGTTTCGACATCCGCTGCCCTTCGTTGGAGTCACTGAAGCGTGGAGAGGATTTCCTGATCGTGGAGCTAAACGGGGTGACCTCCGAGCCGACGCATATGTATGATCCGCGCCACGGGGTGTTCTATGCGTGGTGTGCGCTGGCTTTCCAGTGGATGCGTGCCTACAGTTTTGCGGGAATAAACCGCGCCAACGGCCATCTACCGATGACAACGGGACAGCTTCTGGATCTCATCCGCGAATCGAAGGCGAAGGGAAAATTATCCCAACCGCCGAGCGTAGGTGAAACAGAAGGCGGCTCCCGTTAGCATTCCCGGGATCATCGTGGTGATGACTTCCGGGGTTCCGAAAACCCAATGGGCAAGAAACACCAGACAGTTGATCACGATCCATCCGAGGGCACCCGTCCACAGCCAAGACTTCACGCTTTTGGAAATTTTCCGGAGCAACTCCGCCGAACCAAGGGTGGCGATGAAGCTGATCGCGCCTTGGGTGAGCGCGACCTGTATCCTGCTGGCTATCCCGTGCTCCCAGTTCACGTAAAGCCCCCAAGCGATGAAAACGATCGCAGCCAGCGCAGCTATCAGTGTGGATTCGGTGACGTTCCCGCCTTTGGTTTTTCCTAGCACTCCCATCGATTTCATCAGTTAATCCTCTCACGCCGCGACGATTCCCGTATCCTTGCAAACTCGATGTTGAACCGCATGCCGGAGATCGAGCCGTTCGTGATCCCGGTGAATCCTTTCGGCACTAGGAAGGCGACACGAGACAATCCGACAGGACTTAGGGCCGCGAGTAAGTGGCTGGCCGATGGGCATTGTATTGCGACTTTCCCATCGGGGTTCGTATCGCATTTCCACTCTAGCACCGGGGGTGTTCATGACGCGCCGTGGCATGCCAACGTTGCAAGGCTGTGCCGGAAGAAGAACGCGACGGTGGTTCCAATTTTCATCGAAGGGGCGAACAGTGACGCTTTCCAGGTTCTCGGGACGCTCCACAAACGTCTCCGCACGGCTCTGTTGCTTCGTGAGCTTTTCAATAAGACCGAAGAGATCGTGATTCGGATTGGCTCCCCGATCCAGCCGTCGCGTTTTGCTGAGCATAGGGATGACAAGTCGCTGGCTAGGTATTTCCAGATGCGTTGCGAGATCCTCCGCCACAAGCAGTCGGGCGTGAAGGCTCCCGTGGCCTTTGAAGGCGAGCCTGTCGCTGAGCGGAAACCCGTCGAATTACTCAAGGATGATGTCGCAAACTTGCCAACTGAGTGCCTTCTTTTTGAAAAGGGAAATTTCCAAGTATTCAGCGCGACGGCTACGCAGATCCCGAATATTCTCCACGAGATAGGGCGGACTCGCGAGCTGACCTTTCGCCCGGTGGGAGAGGGGACGGGTAAACCACTGGATCTCGATCGTTTCGATCAGCATTACCATCATCTTTTCCTCTGGAACAGAGGTTCTAGTGAACTGGTCGGTGCCTACAGGATAGGGCTGGTGAACCGCATCCTAGAGGAACATGGCTTCGAGGGGCTCTATTCAAATACGATTTTTAAATACACCTCCGACGCCTTCGATTCGCTGGGCGAAGGCAAGACGCTCGAGCTGGGAAGATCCTACATTGTTCCCAGCTACCAAAAACGTGGGACTTCGCTTTTCCTTTTGTGGAGGGGGATCGTGAAATTCATTCGCAAAAACCCGGGCTACACCAAGCTCTTCGGAGCGGTCAGCATCAGCGACCAATACCATCCTCTGTCCAAAGCCCTGATCGTGCGTTTCCTGAAAAGCAACAAGCTCCAGGGCGGTTTTGAAAACAAGATTCGTGCCCGCAAGGATACGACCTGCGAGATGCACCGAAGTCTGAGGGCATTTGATTACCCGGGGTCGCTTCCTTCGCTAGAGGATGTGAGCGGGCTGGTCTCCGATCTGGAGTCCGATAAGAAAAGGAGTGCCGACCTTGCTCAAGCATTACCTTCAGCTCAACGGCGTGATCCTCGGCATCGGCGTTGACCAAGGATTCAGCGACGCGCTGGATGGATTCATCCTCGTGGATATCGAGAAGATGGATCCGGCGGTGTTGAAGAAGTATGAAGGGTGAGTTCTGCTGTATTAAGGCTCGATCGCGGTAGTGCTCTCAGTGGGTGGTCTCTTAAAGTGCCGATAGGCCAATCCTACTGCGTGATCCAATACGAAGGCGACCACCAGTCCCGCGCAGATGCCGGCGGCGGAACCGATGATCAGGATGGCCGGCAGCGGTATGTCGGAGCTGAAAAGCCATACGCCGAGCCAGAATGCGACGATTCCCGCCGGCAGTGCGACGGCGGCGCAAAGCTGGTAATGGAGTGCCCGCAGGCCGGAGGAGAATTTTTGGCGGAGGATGCCGGTGAGGGCCGCGGTGGACACGATGCCTAGTGAGACAAGGATCAGGCAACAGACGGCTATGATAATGGCCAGCACGATGCCGATTGCGAAGATGATCAAAACCACAGCCAGTAAGATCAATGTTATCGCCAGCATCATCGGCGAGAAATCGTCGCTGGGATCAATTGGGGTTTCCTCGACAGCGCACAGGCCGGCGCTGGCGGTGAGGAAAAGGAATGTAATGGCTCGTTTCAAAGATGCTTTGCTGGCTGGTAGATGATGTTGGATATGAACCGGGTGGACAAGGCGGAAGAAAGCCAGCTAAAGGCACGGCTCTTCATTATTCCGCGCTCCACCTTGCGGGCGGATTGATTCTCTGCATGATAGAGACGTGGCGGGTGACGTGATGAAAAAAAGTTTACTGAAGACGCCGGGGGCGGCTTTGAAAGAGCATTTCGGATTTTCCAAGTTCCTGGACGGTCAGGAGGAAGTAATTTCCGAGATCGTTTCCGGGAAGGACGGGCTGGTGGTAATGCCTACGGGTGGGGGAAAATCCCTGTGCTTCCAGATACCCGCGCTGTGCTTTCCTGGAGTCACGCTGGTGATTTCCCCGTTGATCGCGCTGATGAAGGATCAGGTAGATGCTTTGGTGGCGAGGAATATTCCGGCGACTTTGATTAACTCGACTCTGAGCTGGCCGGAACAGAAGGAGCGTCTGGATGGGATGCGTAATGGTTCCTACAAGCTGGTTTACGTGGCGCCGGAACGGTTCCGTGCCGAGAGTTTCCTACGGGCATTGGATGGGGTGGAGATTTCCCTTTTTGCGATCGATGAGGCGCACTGTCTCAGCCAGTGGGGGCATGATTTCCGGCCGGACTACATGCGGCTTGGGAAGGCATTGGAGAAAATTGGCAGACCTCAGTGCGTTGCCTTGACGGCTACTGCGACTCCGGTAGTTCGTGAGGACATCCGGAAAGTGCTGGAACTCCGCGATCACTTCGAGCAGGTGAGTGGATTTTCCAGGCCAAACCTTTCCCTGACGATTTCACCGGTGGACAAGGCGGCGCAGAAGGACGAGCGAATCCGGGCAATTATCTCCGCGCACCGGACGGGGATCGTTTATTGTGCGACTCGGAAGAAGGTGGATCTGGTTTCGGAGACGTTGGCGAGCTGGGGAATCAAATGCGTCTCCTACCACGGCGGGATGCCGGATCAGGAACGGGTGAAGGCGCAGGAGATTTTTATTTCCAAGAAAGTCGATGTAGCAGTGGCGACAAATGCCTTTGGAATGGGGATAGACCGGGGCGATGTGCGTTTCGTGATCCACTACGAGGTGCCGGGCAGCGTGGAGGCCTATTACCAGGAGGCGGGGCGCGCGGGACGTGATGGTGAGGCGGCCGTTTGTGAACTCCTCTTTAATTATGCGGACACGCGGACGCAGGAATTTTTCATCGACGGTGCGAACCCCTCTGCGACGGTGGTGCGACAGATCTACCAGTATCTGCTCAGTGAAGCCGATGGGAACAACGAGGTGTTCCGGACTCTGGATGACATCGCCGAGAATGCGGATGTGAAGAATTCGATGGCGGTGGGTAGCGCGTTGGGGGTGCTGGCGAGAGGGCGTTTCATCGAGCGGTTTGATGTGAAGGGGCGGCGGATGCGCGGGACGCGACTGATGCAGCCCGATGTCTTGGCGCGGGATCTTGCACTGGACGAGGACGCGATGGAGGCAAAGGACTCCCGTGATCGGGAGAAGCTTAAGGCGCTGGTGGAAATGTGCTATTCGCGGGTCTGCAGGCAGAAATGGATTTTGGAATACTTCGGAGAGGACAACGCCGCGACCTGCGGGAACTGCGATGTTTGCCGTGAGCGTAGTGCCGGGGATTTCCGAAAACCGACTACAGAGGAGGAGCTGCTGGTGAAAAAGGCGTTGGCGGGCGTTGCGCGCATGTCCCGGCGGATTCGGTCTGGCTGGGAGGGGAGATTCGGGAAAGGGAAAATCATCCAGATGCTCTCCGGTAGCAAATCCCAGGAAATCCTGGCAAGCCGTCTGGACCAACTCACGACCTACGGAATCCTCGCCGACAGAACCACCGGATATCTGAATGCGCTTTTCCGCTCGCTGGCAGAGGAGGGACTGGTCATCACGCAGACAGGGGATTATCCGCTGATGACCCTATCGGATCGCGGGGAGGCAGTTATGAAAGGGGAGGAGGAATACGAACTCCGGTGGCCTGATGAGGTTGCGAAGCCTGCCGGGTTAGAAGAAAAGGATTTCGACCCACAGCTTTTCACGATGCTGAAAGACCTTAGGTTTAAGATCGCGAAGAAGGACGGCGTCCCGCAATACATCGTTTTTTCAAACAAAGTGCTGGAAAATCTAACGAAATACGTTCCAGCCAGTGTTGAGGAAGCCTTGGCGATTCCCGGGATTGGTGAAGGGAAGGCTCAGAGCTATCTCCCACCATTTCTGGAAATGATCAGGACCTTCCGGGCGATGAAGTGAGTATCACTCCTCGCGCACGATGATGGCACGGCGCGGTGGCTCAGGTTTCGCGCCGACGACCGACTTATCTTCCCGTGCCGCAGGGATCTCCTCCACCTCATTCGTAGCTGTAGTTTCAGGAATTGAAGTTTCGTCGGCAGGAGGCTGCTCAACAGTAGTTTCATTCGAACCGGCTGTTTCGGTTGAGGGGGCGAGCTTGATCTCGAATTTTTCGTAAACCGTAATCCCTGCCCACACGAGACCTGCGGTGATGAGAATCATCCAAACGGCCGCCCATGTTCCGCCACCGGAATGGCTTTTCAGTTTTTCGCGCGTAACCGCTGCGGCCACGGGTTCGGAGATGTCGATGAAGGATTCGACCGCCTCACCGTCGATCATTGCTGTAGGTTCGAGGTCATCAAGCCACGGCTCGATATCGGCACCGACATAGTCGCCGTATTGTTGTAGAAAGCTACGGGCATACAGTGGACTAGAGAAAAATCCGAAATTTTCCGCCTCGAGAGCCTCGACAACGCCACGCGGCATCTTTGCCAGATACACGGCATCATTCACCGAGATTTCAGCGGTTTTGCGCGCTGTGCGAAGCACGTTTCCGAGAGTTTCTTCCATTTTATTGAAAATTCGGGCAATCCCGTACTACAAATAAAGCGTATTATGAACCATCTTGCAAAACGGCGCTGATTTTTCCCGACGGATTGGATACTTGGGTATCAAGATGAGTTGAGTGAGCCATACCTGGGACGTTGCGAACGAAAATGGCTGAAGGGCAATTTATATAATTTTTCGACACGTGCTATTGACCTTGACGACAAGGGGTGTGTGCGGGCTTTATCGGCGCGACAATATATTGCTTATGACATCCTCCAAATTTACTCTGCTGGGTCTTGGGTCGCTCTTGGGTCGCATTTCCCTGATCGCCTGCCTTTTCATTACCGCATTTTCCGGCCAAATCCACGCTCAGGACTTTGAGGGCAAAAATATCTCGGAAGTGGCCGTTCGCTACCGTGGTGCCGAAACAGTAGACGAAGCCCGTCTGCGGAATCTGATGTCCACCAAGGCAGGAACCAAATATCGCGCCGAGCGTCTGGATAACGACATCAAGACTCTTTTCGAATCAGGTCTCGTTGATGACGTCCGCTTCCTTGCGGAGCCTGTTGGCAACGGAGTCCGGGTGATCGCAGATGTCCTCACCAGGGATCAGTTCAGCGGAGTTGGCTTCGTCGGAAACACGATTTTCTCCGATCAGAAGCTGGCAAAGGAAACCAAGCTTAAGGCGGGCGGCACGATGAGCGACGCAACGATACTCGAAGCGCGCCGCAATCTGGAAAAATACTACCAGGGCTACGGCTATCCTGACGTTCTGATCAGCCACCGCACACAGGCCACGGGTCGTGAAGGTATGTCGGATCTGATTTTCGTGATCGACGAGGGTGCGAAAAACGAAGTCCGCAAGATTCGTTTCGAAGGCAACACGGTGTTCACCACCCCGGAGCTGAAAAAGGAGATGAAGACCAAGGAAAAGGGTTGGTTTTCATGGCTTACCAAGTCCGGACGTTTTGAATCCGGCCAGCTTGATGAGGATCTTGATGCCGTTCTCGATTACTACCGTAGCAAGGGCTACCTCCGTGCGAACAGCCCCGGAATGCGCCGTGACCCGGTTGGTGACGGTAGGGTGGATCTGGTGATCCCGATCAATGAAGGTGAAAAATACACCGTGGCCGGAGTTAGTTTCGGACGCATGACCGTTTTTAAATCCGAGGAGCTTTATCCGTCCATGACCCTCAACGGTGGTGATGCGTATTCCTCGAAGAAAATGCGCGACGACATCAAGATGATCCGCAGTTTCTACGGTTCCCGTGGCTATGCCGACGCAACCGTGAATCCTGATATCAAGGATGCCGGCCCGAACCGCGTAACCATCAAATACCAGATCTCGGAAGGCTCCCGCTACCGTGTTGGGAAGGTGAATATCCAAGGCAACATCAAGACCAAGGACAAGGTGATCCGCCGCGAGGTTCCACTCAATCCGGGCGACTGGTTTAATACCGTCGAGCTTGAAACTACCAAGGCACGTCTTGAGAACCTCCAGTACTTCGGCGACGTCCAAGCAAGCGGGACTCCCGGTGGTGGTGGCTACCGTGACGTGGACATTCTCGTGGAAGAGCGCAACACCGGTTCCGTCGGTGTCGGCATCGGCTTTAGCTCCATCGATAACGTGGTTGGCTTCTTGACCCTTGAGCAGAGCAACTTCGACATCATGAATCCATGGAATTTCACAGGTGGCGGCCAGCGTTTCGCGATGAGCCTGCGCGCCGGTTCCGAGCGCAGCGAGTTCAGCGTCTCCCTCACCGAGCCATGGTTCCTCGACAAGCAGCTTGCCCTCGGTGGCGAACTTTTCTACCGCCAATCCAACTACTTCAGCGACGTTTACGAACAGACCAATGCAGGTGGAGCCATTTTCATCCGCAAGCCGATCAACGACCGATCCTCCCTGAAGCTTGAATACCGTCTTGAACAGATCGGAATCGACGTGGACGCGATCGGAAAAGTTCCTGCATCCGGTTTCGCTAGCGAAGACGGGGATTTCGTCCGCAGTGCAGTTACGATGAACTACCTTTACGATAACCGCGACAGCACGATCACTCCGCGCAGCGGTGAAAAAATCGACTTAGCCCTCACTTTGGCTGGCGGTATTTTCGGTGGCGATGTGGATACGATCACGTTTTCGGCCCAAGGTTCGAAATACTGGAACCTGAAATGGGATACCATCCTCTCAGTCAACGGCGAGCTCGCGTTTGTGGATGCCATCAACGGAAATGTTCCCGTATTCGACCGCCTCTTCCTCGGCGGTGGACGCACCCTTCGCGGCTTTGAGTTCCGTGACATCGGCGGAAATCGTGACACCCCGACAGGAGAAGTTCTAGGTGGCCAGTCGCTTGCATTCCTCAGCACCGAATACACCGTGCCTATTATCGAAACGGTTCGCGCTGCGGTATTTTATGACATCGGTTACGTAAATACCGGCTCATGGGATGTCTCCCCGGATGATGTTTACAGCGATATCGGCGTCGGCGTCCGCATCAAGCTTCCAATCAGCCCCGTTCCACTCGCGCTCGACTACGCGATCCCTGTCAGCTCACCTGACAATGTTGCGGACAAGGGAGGTCAGTTTAACTTCTACCTGAACTACGAGTATTGATCCCGTAGCGGATTTTTTCCCAAACGGGTCGGCCTTCGGGTCGCCCCGTTTTTTTTAGCCTGAGTGTGCGGTGAAACGGAGGGAGTATGGAGTAGCTGTTTTTCAACCGCCAGGGGCTTCCAGACTGGTATCTGACGAACAAGTTGCCAGTGGTCGGTCGCGACGGTGCGGTGATCGGCGTCATGGGGACGGTGCGAAGCTACGCTCGGCAGGCGAAGCTCAACCAACACTTCGTGCAGATCGAGGCCGCCGTCGATTTCATCCGCGATAACTTCAGGAGAAAAATTTCGATTGGAGAACTGTCGCAGCGTACCGGGCTATCGCCACGGCAGTTCGACCGCAAGTTTAAGGATGCCTTCGGGATTTCGCCGCAGCAGTTCATCCTTAAGACCCGGATCCTAGCTGGCTGTGACGGGCTCGCCAACCTGCAGAGCTCGATCTCCGACCTCGCCTTCGAGCTGGGATTCTGCGACCAGAGTTCGTTCACCAGGCATTTCCAGAAGCACATGGGCGTGACGCCGCTGCAGTATCGGAAGCGCTTGGGGTAGGTGTTATACTGGCGTGCATTGTGATTTGGCGCTTCCGGAAACGGCGGAATTTCAGCTTTGAATTTTAGGTCTTCCTCGCTGTAGGCGAGATGCACCAACAGCATGGGGCTCAACCCCTATGCTGTTGTTGCGCCCTGCCTACAGCAGATTTTTCACAAGAGGTGAAGCGCGGCGGTATACACGGATTAAAACGGATTCTGGATCTTCAAGAGCATGAAAACACCTTTTATAGGGGCTGGTAAGGATCAAGGATTTGAGTCAGGCGCTGTAGGTTCTACAGAAGGACGAAAAGTGCGCGAAGAGCCGGATAATCGTGGTTTTCAAAGAAGGAAAGAAAGCCGTCGAAATTGAGTGGGAGAGATGATCTCTCATCGTTTCTCGGAGACTTCTCCTCCTTTGCTGCCTTTGCTACCTTCTGTGAATGAATGCTCCCTTGTGTAGGAACTCATCACTCCGGGGAAACTGGAATTTTGCGCTGTAGATTTCAGCCTACTTGTCGGCTGTTGGCAAGGTCGCAATTGCCTTGGCGAGGCCTCAGGAGGGCGAAATGTGTCTTATTCAGCATAAAAAATGTCCGACTCCACCAAGACGGGGTGCGGCTGAGCTGTAAGATCCTCGAGCCGCGACATCTTTCTCCGTGACATCTTTCTAAGCGTGACGAATCATTCAAAGATCCATTAAATCATGAAAACAGCCCGTATATTATCCCTTGCCGTCGCCTTGTTCGCCGGTGCCTTTGCCCTTGTCCTAGCGGCGCGTGTCGATCCGGCTTCAGCCTCGAAGGAAGGCGCGATCCGCGTGCTGTTCCTCGGTCACGAGAGCGAGCACCACAACAGCAACAAGTACTACCCGATGTTGTCGAAGGCGCTCGGGCGCGATGCGATCTACTTTGATTACGTGACCAACGTCGAGGAGGCACTCGGCGATGCAGATTACCTGAGCAAGTTCGACACAGTGCTGCTGTATGCGAACCACGGGGAAATTACCCCGCAGCAGTGGAAGAACCTGAAAGGCTACGTCGAGGGCGGCGGTGGCTTCGTGCCGGTGCATTGCGCGAGCTGGTGTTTCGGCAACGAGCCTGGCTTCGACCAACTGGTGGGCGGCCGTTTCGATAGCCACAAGACCGGGACTTTCACCGCCAAGGTGGTCGATGCTAAGCACTCGGCGATGGCCGGTGTGGAGGCGTTCGAGGCCTGGGATGAGACCTACAAGCACAAGAACCACAACGAGAAAGATCGCACGGTATTGATGGTGCGCGAAATCGCGGGCAAGGATGACAATATCACGGAACCCGAGCCGTGGACCTGGGTGCGCACCCAAGGTAAGGGCCGCGTGTTCTACACGGCGTCCGGGCACGACGAGCGGGTCTGGAAGCAGGCGGGCTTCCACCAGTTGCTCAAGGCGGGGATTTTATGGTCGGTGGGCGACGATCGCAAGGCGGCCTACGAGAAGTTCATCGCTGCGCGCGCGCCGCTCAAATATGAGAAGCGCGGCGACATCGCCAACTACGAGAAGCGCCCCGAGCCGCTGCCTTACCAGTTCCCGCTCAAGGCGGAAGACAGCATGGACTACACCCAGGCACCGGTGGGCTTCCGACTGGAGCTGTTCGCCAGCGAGCCGGACATCATCAACCCGATCGGCCTTGCCTGGGACGAGCGCGGTCGCCTGTGGGTTGCCGAGACGGTCGATTACCCAAACGAGATGACGCCCGACCGGGTCGGTAACGACAAGATCAAAATCCTCGAGGACACCGACGGCGACGGCAAGTGCGACAAGGTGACGGTGTTTGCCGAAGGCCTGAATATCCCGACCTCGATCACTTTCTCGCGTGGCGGAATCATCGTCGCCCACGTGCCCGACTTCCTGTTCCTGAAAGACACCGACGGCGACGACAAGGCGGACGTGCGTGAGGTGCTGACGACGGGGTGGGGGATCGGCGACACGCATGCCGGGCCATCGAACCTGCGTTACGGCTTCGACAACTGGATCTGGGGCACGGTCGGCTACTCGGCCTTCAACGGCAAGGTCGGCGGCGAGGAGAAGCGCTTTGGTTCCGGGGCGTTCCGCATGAAGCCGGACGGCTCGCAGTTGGAGTTCCTTCACCAGTTCAACAACAACACCTGGGGCCTCGGCTTCAACTCGGCGGGCGACGTGTTCGGCTCGACCGCCAACAACAACCCGAGCTTTTTCTGTGGCATCCGTGCCACTGCTTACCCCAAGGGCAAGAAGGGCATGAGTGCGAAGATGATCGCACCGGACCGCTCGTTCCACCCGATCACGCCCAACATCCGCCAGGTGGATGCCTTCAACAACTACACTGCGGGAGCTGGCCAGACGCTGGCGACCTCGGCGGGGTTCCCTGAGTCGTTCCGCGAAAAGGTGGCGTTCATCGGCGGGCCGACCGGTCATCTGCTCGGGAAATACCATCTCTCCCGTGACGGGGCGGGCTACAAAGCCAAGAACGGCTTCGCCTTCCTGGCCTCGGCCGACGAGTGGTTCTCGCCAGTGGCGGCGGAAGTGGGACCCGACGGCAACCTGTGGGTGGCCGACTGGTACAACTTCATCATCCAGCACAATCCGACGCCGAGTAAAGACCGCGCAGGCTACGACGCGAAGCGCGGCGTGGGCAATGCGCACATCAACCCGAACCGCGACCGCAGCCATGGGCGCATCTACCGCGTGGTGTGGGACAAGGCGCCAGAGGCGAAGATCAAATCGCTGGCCGGCGCGAGCGACGCCCAACTGGTGGCGGCGATGGACAGCGACAACCTGTTCTGGCGCCAGACCGCGCAGCGATTGTTGGTCGACGGCAGCAAGAAGGGCGCGACGGCAGCATTGAAGGCGAAGATCCAAGCTGGCGGTGCCGGGGCGATCCAGGCGCTGTGGAGCTTGCAAGGGCTTGGTGCGCTCGACGCGGAGACCCACCAACTCGCGCTGGTGAGCAAAGACCCTGCGCTGCGGCGCAACGCGATCACCGCGTTGGGCGACGACGCGGCAGCGCTGCAGTTGTTCTTCGATACCGCAGTGGTGCAGGACTCGGACCTGATCGTGCGCCTCGCCGCCTTTAACAAGATGGTCGAGTTTGAGGATAAGAAGACGGTCGCACTGGCGGCGCAGAAATTGAGCACCGATCCGGTCAACGCCAAAGACGAGTGGCTCTCGCAGAGCCTGCGCAACACCGGGTATGAGGCCATCGCGGGCGGCAAGCCTGAGGAGCTGGCGAAGGGCGACGTGGAACGCGGTAAGAAAATCTTCATGACGCATCCGATTGCCGCCTGCACCCGCTGCCACGTCGTTGACGGGGTCGGAGGTCCTATCGGGCCAGCTTTGGACACCATCGCGACGCGTAAGCAAGAGGACTATATCTTGCAAAGTCTGGTCGATCCCGGGGCGGTGATCGCCGAGGGCTTCCAGGGCAAGGTGTCACCGATGCCGCCGATGGGTGTGCTGTTGAAGCCGCAAGAGTTGGCCGACGTGATGGCCTACATCATGACGCTCAAGTAAAGGCGGGCGAAATCGGCGTTAACCCCGAAACAGAGAATTAACAGAATTGAATTTTAGGTCTTCCTCGCTGTAAGCGAGATGCAACAACAGCATGGGGCTCTAGCCCCATGAACTACCCAAACCAAGCCCATGCGTGCTGAATGCACGCGGGGAATGCGCAACCATCCACCGTGCCTACAGCACGGGCATTGCCTGGAACATGGTTCATGGGGATGAACCCGCATGCTGTTGTTGCGCCCTGCCTACAGCAGATTTTTCACAAGAGGTGAAGCGCGGCGGTATACACGGATTAAAACGGATTCTGGATCTTCAAGAGCATGAAAAGCACCTTTTATAGGGTCTGGTAAGGATCAAGGATTTGAGTCAGGCGCTGTAGGTTCTACAGAAGGACGCAAAGTGCGCGAAGAGCCGGATAATCGTGGTTTTTAATGAAGGAAATAAAGCCGTCGAAATTGAGTGGGGGAGATGATCTCTCATCGTTTCTCGGAGACTTCTCCCCCTTTGTTGCCTTGGCGAGGTCTCAGGGGGGGGGCGAAATGTGTCTCATTCAGTATGAAAAATGCCCGACTCCACCAAGACGGGGCATTTTGCGGTGTATGATTTCCTCCCTACACAAGGTTTTCTATGAGTGCCCCTAAACCGATCAACGCCACCCCGGCGCGAACATGGCGGCCATCTGCCAGCGCACTCAGGGGGAACTGGATGAGGTCGGCGAACATCACGCTGATCGGCATAAAAAATGTCCAAATTCAGCAAGACTGGGTGCGGCTGCGGTGTATGATTGACGGGCCGCGCCATCCTCCTAAGAGTGACGAATCATTCAAAGACCCATCAAGCCATGAAAGTATCCCGTGTTTTGCCCCTTGTCATCGCTGCCCTCGTCGGCGCTTTCGTCCTCGCCGCGCCTGTCGCCCCGACTTCTGAGCCGACTTCTGACCCGAAAGCGGGCGCGATCCGCGTGCTGTTCCTCGGTCACGAGAGCGAGCACCACAACAGCAACAAATACTACCCGATGTTGGCCAAGGGGCTGGGGCGCGATGCGATCTACTTCGATTACGTCACGAGCGTCGAGGAAGCGCTCGGCGATGCAGATTACCTGAGCAAGTTCGACACAGTGATGCTGTATGCGAACCATGGGGAAATTACCCCGCAGCAGTGGAAGAACCTGAAAGGCTACGTCGAGGGCGGCGGGGGCTTCGTGCCGGTGCATTGCGCGAGCTGGTGTTTCGGCAACGAGCCTGGCTTCGATCAACTGGTCGGCGGTCGCTTCGACAGCCACAAGACCGGCACTTTCACCGCTAAGGTGGTGGATGCCAAGCACCCGGCGATGGCCGGCGTGGAGGCGTTCGAGGCTTGGGACGAGACCTACAAGCACAAGAATCACAACGAGATAGATCGCACTGTATTGATGGTGCGCGAAATCGCGGGGAAGGATGACAATATCACCGAACCTGAGCCGTGGACCTGGGTTCGCACCCAAGGTAAAGGCCGCGTGTTCTACACCGCGTCGGGACACGACGAGCGGGTCTGGAAGCAGCCGGCTTTCCACCAGCTGCTCAAGGCGGGGATTTTATGGTCGGTGGGCGATGAGCGCAAGGCGGCCTACGAGAAATTCATCGCTGCCCGCGCGCCGCTCAAATATGGGAAGCGCGGCGACATCGCCAACTACGAGAAGCGCCCCGAGCCGCTGCCTTACCAGTTCCCGCTCAAGGCGGAGGACAGCATGGACTACACCCAGGCACCGGTGGGCTTCCGACTGGAGCTGTTCGCCAGCGAGCCGGACATCATCAACCCGATCGGGCTCGCCTGGGACGAGCGCGGCCGCCTGTGGGCCGCCGAGACGGTCGATTACCCGAACGAGATGACGGCCGACCGGGTCGGTAACGATAAAATCAAAATCCTCGAAGACACTGACGGCGACGGCAAGT
Organism: Akkermansiaceae bacterium; assembly: GCA_905182475.1. GTDB lineage: Bacteria > Verrucomicrobiota > Verrucomicrobiia > Verrucomicrobiales > Akkermansiaceae > Luteolibacter. Next base: position 51,768 of record CAJJBR010000045.1, read on the forward strand.
GCGACAAGGTGACGGTGTTTGCCGAAGGCCTGAATATCCCGACATCGATCACCTTCTCGAACGGGGGAATCATCGTTGCTCACGTACCTGATTTTCTCTTTCTGAAAGACACCGACGGCGATGACAAGGCTGACGTGCGCGAGGTGCTGACGACGGGGTGGGGGGTAAGTGATACGCACGCCGGACCCTCGAACCTGCGTTACGGATTCGACAACTGGATCTGGGGCACCGTTGGTTACTCTTCCTTCAAAGGTGAAGTGGGCGGCAAGAAATTGAGCTTTGGTTCTGGCGCCTTTCGCATGAAGCCCGATGGCTCGCAATTGGAGTTCATGCACCAGTTCAACAACAATACCTGGGGCCTCGGGTTTAACTCCTCAGGCGACGTCTTCGGCTCGACCGCCAACAACAACCCCAGCTTCTTCTGCGGCATCCCCGCCACTTCCTACCCGAAGGGGAAGAGAGGAATGAGTGCGCTAATGATCGCTACCGATCGCTCGTTCCATCCGATCACACCGAACATCCGGCAGGTCGACGCGTTTAATAATTATACGGCTGGCGCGGGTCAGACGGTGGCGACATCAGCGGGTTTCCCTGAATCTTTTCGCGACAAAGTGGCGTTTATCGGTGGGCCGACCGGACATTTGCTAGGGAAATATCATCTCTCGAGGGATGGGGCGGGCTACAAGGCCAAGAACGGCTTCGCGTTTCTGGCCTCGGCCGATGAGTGGTTCTCGCCGGTAGCCTCGGAGGTCGGCCCAGACGGTAATCTGTGGGTCGCCGATTGGTACAACTTCATCATTCAGCACAATCCCAACCCGAACAAGCAACGCGCCGGCTACGATGGTAAGATGGGCAAAGGTAATGCGCACATCAATCCGAACCGCGACCGTGGCCACGGTCGCATTTACCGCGTGGTGTGGGACAAAGCACCAAAGTCGAAAATCACCTCCCTGGCTGGAGCGAGCGATGCACAATTGGTCGCCGCGATGGACAGCGATAATTTATTCTGGCGCCAGACCGCGCAACGGCTGTTGGTCGATGGCGAGAAGACGGGCGCGGCGGCCGCGCTCAAAATGCGCGTTTCGGCTGGCGGCGCTGGTGCCATCCAGGCACTGTGGAGCTTACACGGACTTGGCAGCCTCGACAACGAGACACATCAGCAGGCACTGTTGAGTAAAGACTCCGCGCTGCGTCGCAACGCGATCACGGCATTGGGCAACGATGCGGCAGCACTGCAGATGTTTTTTGATGCCGCCGTGGTCCAGGACGAGGACCTGATCGTGCGTCTCTCGGCGTTCAATAAGATGGTTCAGTTTGAGGATAAAAAGACGACTGCGCTTGCGGCCAAGAAATTGATCACGGATTCGGTCAATGCCGATGATATCTGGCTGTCGCAGAGCCTGCGTAATGCAGGTGCCGGAGCCGTAAAGAGAGGTCCAGAGACGCTTGGCAAGGAGTTGATCGTCAACGGTTCGTTTGAGAACGTGGTCGACGACCAGCCCGTCAGATGGGCCGAACGAGCGTATAGAGGCACGGCACGATGCCGGGTGGCGAACATTTCTCACACAGGCAAGCGATCCATCGAGATATCGGCCAAATCGGAGGCCGAGCACGGCGTCAACTTTAAGGTCACGGTGAAGAAAAACACCGAATACGAAGTTAGCGCCTGGATCAAGACTGAGAATCTGACCGGTGAAGGGCGTGGCGCAATGATTTACATTGTTGGTAATCCCAATCCGACCACTAAGGTTTTGAGAGACACGAATGACTGGACCCAAGTGAAGGTGCGCGTGAAGTCGGGCCTGGATACCTCGATGAGGATCACCTGCCTGTTCGGCTACGGCACGGTCAAGGGCAAGGCATGGTGGGACGACGTCAGTTTGCGTGAAGTCACGTATGAGGTCATCAGGAACGATGAGCCGACGGCTCTGCCTAAGGGCGATGTGGAACGTGGTAAGAAAATATTTGTGTCCCATCCCATCGCTGCCTGTAGCCGCTGTCATGTCGTCAACGGCGTTGGCGGTCCGGTCGGTCCGGCCTTGGATACGATCGCAACCCGCAAGAAAGAGGACTATATCTTACAGAGCCTCGTCGATCCAGGAGCCGTAATCGCTGAGGGTTTCCAGGGCAAGGTGTCGCCAATGCCACCGATGGGTGTGCTGTTGAAGCCGCAAGAGTTGGCCGACGTGATGGCCTACATCCTGACCCTGAAGTAAAACGGGTCGGTGTTGAACGACGAGGTCCAACACGAGGTCACCCCTCTTCCCTTTTACATGGGAAAAGGGAAGAGGGGTGAGGCAGGCCTGAGAAGTAGACGAGAAGTGACTTCGCGCGCCCTCCTCGTGCCTCCTCCATAAAAATGTCTTGTCCTCGTGAAACCCTGTTGGGTGGTGCTGCTGGTTTTGATGCCCCTGTCATGCTTCCCGAGATCATCGACTAGTGCCACGAATCCCTTAAAATGAGCGTTGGGTATTTTTGAGGTTTAGAAAAATGCTCCCGTTGGTCGTAGCCAGGGAAGCTCGGAGCTTTTTCCCGGGAACCGCGTTGCGCCTCAGTCCTGATGCTCGCATCACTCCTTCGTTGCGCCTTGTTCCCGGAAAAAATCGCCTTCGCCCACCACTCCTTTTAAGAAATTCGAAGCACTAGGATAAACACTACATTCTTCACATCTGCGGCTCGCAACAGGCTTGTAGACAAAATCATCCCGATAAACAGGCTTCTCATTCCATGATTCCTTCTTGGCTGTCATGCACCCCGTCACCACAGTTTACCAGTCTGACCTTATGTTCCTTTGAAAGCATGGTCTTCTTAAACGCTTCGGATAGTTCGAAGGTGTTGTCGAGTATCGTGTAGTCGTAAGTGTTCGCCAGATTGATCGCCGGGCTCTGGTACCAGTTCCTAAAGGTGTTGCCTTCGATGACGATGGCGTGGGGTTCGTGTCGATCCGTTTCCAAGACGGTCCATCGGTCTTCGGGGATGGTGAAGGCGGCGGCGATCGTTCCGAACAAGGGTTTGTCCGCGATGCGCCGCACGAGCGTACATTCGGTGCCACGCAGGGGCCAGTCGCCGCCGCCGATGAAGGTGTTGTCGCGGATCGTGACATGATGGGCGATCGGGCCGAATTCCTGCCAAGTGTTCATCATGGCGATGGCGTGACTGCAGTAGTTCTCAAAGTGGTTTCCCTCGATAACACCGTGATGGCTCTTGAGCAGAAGGCCAAAACGAACGCCGTTCTTGAAGACGTTGTTTCGGACGACAAAGCCCGGCAGGCTCTCCGCTTCATTGAAGAAGGAGCAGTCCGTGCTCGAATTTGTTCCCGCAGCGATCCACGGAAGTTCCTGGTCCAGCGTGACCCGCGTGCCATGGGAAGAGGCGACTACCTTTACTGCCGTCGGCCGGGCGATCACCTGTTTGCGTTTTGGATCGACGACGACAAGCGTATCTCCCACTTGCACAGGAAAGCGGCGATGTTCGGGCTTCTTCCGGTAATGTTGCAAACTCAAAGAGCCGCTGAAACGATGGTTGGGGCGGATCAGGTCGAAAGTCCTTGCGTCGACGACATTGATACACATACCGCGTCCACCTTTGATCACGAGGTTGTCGTCGGCGATGGCATTGAGTTCACAGTTCTCGATCCACGGTCCGGCTCGGCCTCCGGCAAAGAATATCCCGTCCGCGCCGGTCGCTTGCCAGGCTCCGGGCGGCGGAACGATGCGGACGCCGATCAGATTCACTTCGCCATTCCCGCCGCCACTGATGCCCGCTGCCGAGGCGGCATGAATGGTGATGTTGTGCAGCGTGAGTTGTCGGCAATTCCCCATGTTGATCTGCCCTCCATCGGTGCGAGCGGTCTGCACAAACGGATCGCCGGCTTCGACGTACTTCAGGCACCCGGGGTTGTAGATGGCCATGGTGAAGCGGCGGTTGCCGAGGCGAGTCCAGCCGTTGACATAGAGACGATACTCGGAAGACTTCTTGTATTCTAGCGGATTCGCGCGGTCCTTGACGAACATCGCCTTGGTCTCCGCTTCCCGAAAGACCTTCTCATCGAGATCGGGGAAGCCGTCCGCCAGCTCGACCTCGATCGTTGCCGCGCGGCGGTCGACCTTGCGAATCCATCCCTGCGTAAAGGGGGGGCGCGTGTAGTCGACGGAGAAGTTTCGCAGGATGACGTTTTCGGCGCCGCCGATTCTCATAAAAAGCTTCTGGGGATCTTCCACCTCGAATCTCGCACCGCCGCCTTCGACCACGACGTTCTTTAGGCCGTCCAGCCTCAGGGCATGGCGTTCGGCATGGCCCTTCAGAACATACGTCCGCTTTTCAAAGACGACGCGGCAGGGGCGAGAGGTCTTTGCCGCCAGGGCAAATGCCGCCTTGATGGCGGCCAGATCATGCCCGAAGTCGCGGACCTTGATGTCCACCTCGGTGCGGAGATTCAGCAGCGGAGCGGCGCGGGCAATCGCGACTGTCGAGTCGTCCTTCTCCCTTTCCTTGGCTTTTCCTTCATTACCGGAGGTCACCTTGGGCGATCCGTCAGTTTCGGCTCGGCCCTCGAGCCCGAACAGCAGGCTCGCCACGACGGCAGCCAGAATGAGGCCGATCAATGTTTTCTTCACTTCGTATCTCCAGCTCAAGGACTGACAGGACATTTGTATTCTCACTTCCTGAGAATAGTCGCTTGGCGAGATTAACTCAAGTCCTACACCAATTTTCAATATTCCGCGATCATGGTATTACCGTTCTACAGACGCAGTGCCATGAACCGACGAACAGGAAACATGCGACAAAAGGCCTTAAAGGAATGCAGCCATTCTGCAGTTGGTGCTCTGCCATCGCCATCTGAAATTCGCGCTCCGATAGCTAACCTGCTGTTCCGAAATTCCGTGCTGGAATCGCAGGTTCGTCTTTGGATTTTTTCGGGAGGCAAAGGAGGGCTTCACTGACGAGGAAGAAGAGGACGGCGATGAGGAAGGCGCGCCACATGTCGGTGGAGAGGGAGGGGTCTGAGGCTTGGCCTGCTTGGTCGAGGAGCCGGTAGTTGGTGCCTTCGAGCATGGTATCTAGCTCTTCTTTTCCGGCGACTAGGAGGTCATCTTCTCTAAGGGGGCGGTTGATGGCGATGGTGCGGTCGCCGAAGCGAAAGACCCCCGCGTCGCCTTCCGAGGAGTCGGTGGAGAAATCATCGATACGGGTGCGGGTTTCGCCGGCGATGGGATTTGAGCCGTCGGAAGCGACTTCCGCGAGGTAGGACGAATCGAAGCGTTCGGCGCCTAGGGCGAGGATGCGTTGGATGGCGGGGAGAAGGACGTCCGCGTCGCCTAGGTTCGACCATGTGTAGTCCGGGATACTGCCCAGAAGCCAGAGGGTTCCACGGTCTACTATTTTCCTAGTAATAAATGCTTCGCCGTCTTCCCAGCGGGCGAGGACGGCGGCGTCGCCTTCTGGAATGGCACGTTTGATCGCGCGGAGTCGCTCGGCGGGGATTGGTGCCCCGTCGATGCCGTCGCGGAGAGGGCCGTCGGATTTGTTCCATTCCTGGAGGATGAAAAATTTCCCGGTTTCTGCGAGCGTGACGGGTGTCCATTTCATGCCGAGGAAATCACCTGTGGATTCCGCGGGAGTGGGAAGCAAGACGAGCTGGCCTCCGCTGCGGAGGAAGGGGGAAAGGACGTTTGCGTTCTCACCAGTGGGCAGGGGCGCAGCCCAGAGGATCATCGCTACATCCGAGGTCGGCGTGGTGGCGAAAACAGCTGGGTCTATCCTCTCGGCGCTTTGCTTTTCGAAGCCGGGAGGTGCAGCGGCAAGGGCGAGGTATTTTGCGGCTTCACCAGCCGGGGCAACGATGAGGGTTCTCACTGGTCGTGCCGGGCCGTAGGCGAAGAAGACGGAGTTATCGCGTGGGTTTCCATCGGCGGGAATGGAGATCCAGCCGTGGCCGGAGCTGCTTTCATCGGAAATTTTGATCCGTTTCTGTAAGGCGAGGGACTGGCCTGGAACCGTTACAGAATCAGTGCTGCGCGCTCCGCCGAGGCTGGTTGTGACAGGAAGGGAGAGCGATCCGCGGCTTTCTTCGGAGCGGAGGAGTTCGAGATCGAGGAGGAGGCCGTCTGCGGTGCGGCGGGTTCCGAGCAGGCGCAGGGAGGTGTTCGGCGCGTTGCTGCCGGTGAGGGAAAGGACGCGGACGGCGGGCTTCTCCTGAAGAGACGCGAGGCTTGCCTGGACGGCGGCCCAGCGTTGGTCACTGGGTTGCCAGTTTGATGTTTGGAGATCGGAGGCGAGCCAGACTTCCGAGCGACCGGTTGAGCCCGAGAGGACTTCGGTTGCCGTGGTCATCAGGGTGGGGAAATCGGCAATAGAATCGGTGGCTGCGGTGGCGGAAATTTCCGCTAGGACGTCGGGGGAGGGGATTTCCTGGGGCTTACCGGATGCACTGTCGATGAGGACGAGGCGGGGGTTTCCGAGATCCGCCATCGCGTCGCGGACTTTTTGAAGGACGATCTCGCGTTTCGCAGCCTGTCCGTCGCCGGAGCGGAGTTCCATGGAGGCACTGCGGTCGAGAACGAGAACTACTGTATCTATCGTACCTGCGCCCCAGCCCAAAAGTCCTGAAACAACAGGACGAGCGGCAGCGAAGGCGAGCGCGGCAATGCCAAGTGCGCGGCAGGTGAGGATGAGGATGTGCTTGAGTTTCTTCTTTCCCCGGGACTCGCGAGTGGCTTTGAGGAGGAACTGCATTGCTGCCCACTGCACCGTCTTGTGGCGGCGTTTGTTGAGCAGATGGATGATCACGGGAACGCTCGTGGCGGCGAGGAACCAGAGGAGGAATGGGGTGAGAAAGGTCATGCTTTGTGGGAAACTTTAAACTTTAAACTTTAAATTTCAAACTCCAAGGGAAGAGATTATTCGGGACGGCTCCTGCGGCGGAGCAGGTCTCGGATGGATTTAGGATTTCCTCTCTGGGCGAGCACCGCATCGATAAAAATTGTCTCATCGACAATGCGGTAGTAGATCGAGAAAGGAAAAGTTTTTGCCAGCAAGCGGTGGAGCCCGAAGACGTTCCGATGAAAACCATGATGGATTAGAAGCGAGTCGATGTCGGAACTGATGGAGTCGAAGAAGTAATCGCCAATTCCCGGTTGTTGCTTCTCGTAGAAAGCATATCCATCGAAGAGGTCTTCCTTCGCCCGATCAAGAACCACGATTTTTACACCATTCTTGCTCTCAGTTCATTTTTCACCTGGTTCCAGTCTTCGTAAATAGCGTCACCCGATTCGATGAGTTTCATGCGTTCGTCGAGAACCGGTTCATGCCACGCGGGGGGGGGCTCAAGCTCGAAAGTATCGTGGAGACTGGACCAAAGTGCTTCCATTACTGCCAGCTTTTCCGTTGTCGATAGTGTCGGAATGATTTCGCAGACGTTGGACATGGGATTAGAATAGCATCGCGGGAGGGATTGGCGAGGAGATAGGGAGCTGGAATTCCTTTGTGCTTTATCGGGGCAAGGTCCACCTTTTTCCCGAATTCCAGAACAACGTGAACGACGAACTCTCATTTATTTTCAATATCCCGGCGACCGATCCTTTGGGAAAGCTGGCCCTGACCGGGAAATTCCGCGCCATGGAGGAGCAGGTGGTTTTGCATTACTGGCGAGCCTTCGAAATTTCCCACTAGAGGCTTGTAATCGACGGCTTTGAGGTGATTGAAATCCTTAACCCATCCGCTCGTGTCCTAGGCTGTTCTGGCTCCCCATTCCTCTCCAAGCTCTTCTGCGGAACAAATCTGAAAAATAGAAAATATGCTTAAGAGGCAAATGAAGAAATGAGGCAGTTTCACGATGGGCGATATTTTCCGGCGCAAGTCTGTTAGTGCTTCGCTTTCGGGAGACGGGCGGTGAGGAACTCGCGGAGGAGGGGCTCCAAAGGGGCGTCGGTGGTGACGAGCTGATAGTCGGCGGAGGCGTCGTGGGCTTTTTCGCGGACGTTTTTGAGAAAATCTTTAAGCGCGGTCTGGTATTCGTCGGCGATGAGGTTTGGCTCGGCAACGATGGAGGTGCCGTCCTCTAGATCGACGAAGCGCTGAGGTCGGTCGAAATTGAAGCCGATCTCCTGCGGATCCATGAGGTGGAAGAGGGAGATGTCGTGCTTGCGGTAGCGGAGGTGCTGGAGGGCTTCGGAGAGTTCCTCGGTATCGGTGAAGAAATCGGAGAGGATGACGACGAAGGCGCGCTGACTGATCTTTTCCGCGATGACGTGCAGGGCTTCGAGGAGGCCGGTTTCGCCGGATGGCTCGATCTCTTCTATCGTGCTGAAGAAGCGCTCCAGGTGGGCGGCTCGGCGCGAGGGGGGCACCTCGAGGTGGAGCTTGTCGGTGCAGATCGAAAGGCCTGCGGCGTCACCTTGGTTGACGAGAAGGTAAGCCAACGATGCGGCGATGCGGCGGGCGTATTCGATTTTCGTCACCTGTCCGGGGCTACTGAAATTCATCGAGCCTGAGGCATCGATGACGAAGTAGGCACGGAGGTTCGTATCGGCTTCGAATTCTTTGATGTAGAATCGGTCGGAGCGGGCGAAGGCTTTCCAGTCAAGGCGGCGGGTGTCATCACCGGGCACATATTTCCGGTATTCGGCGAATTCTACGGAGGAGCCACGGTGAGGTGAGCGATGTTTCCCTGCGACGTTTCCCATCATGGGAACGCGGGACTCGATGGGGAGGGAGCCGAGGCGGGATAACAATTCGCTGTCGATGAAAGAGTGAGTGCTCATTTGGGTTGGCTTTTTGAGTAAGGAATGAGGACGAAGAATGAGAGCGCTAGACTTGAGAGATTGCGTAGATAGTAATTCCCCATGTGCCTAGCAGGCCGATAAGAACACCTGAGATCAAAATCCACCAAATGTTTAATCTGGTAAGACTGTAGCCGACAAGACACGCAGTCGCCGGAATAGACAAAATCATCAAGCCTTCTAGGGTTACAGGTAAATCTAAGATGACTCTGCTTAGAAGTTTGAGGCCGCCGATGTTTAGAATGACGACGATCAATGTCAGAACGGCACCCAAGCCTGCTACGAGGCATCTCGTTGAGGGCTTCGTTTCCGCCATAATTGCTTCCATTGTGTTCGTGTCTTCTACTCAAATTTGTATTTAACCTTCGAATAGAAAAATAGAGATCAACGTGGTGCTGTTCAGCTTTCCTGCATTTCTGAAATCAGCTTCTGGATGATTTTTTTCGAAGTCATTCCTTGAGACTCGGCTGCGAAATTCGTGATGACGCGGTGGTTGAGGACGGCGGGGGCGACGGCTGCGAGGTCTTCTAGCGAGGCCATGTATTTTCCGCGTAGGGCGGCGCGGGCTTTGGCTCCGAGGATGAGGTATTGGACGGCGCGGGGGCCGGCTCCCCAACCGACGGTGTCCTTGATCCACTGCGGGGACTCTGGCTCTGCGGGGCGGGTTTTGCGGACGATCTCCACGGCGTAATCGTAAAGGTGGTCGGGAACCGGGACGCGGCGGACGAGCTGCTGGAAGGCGATGATTTTTTCACCGTTGATGAGTTTGGAAAGCGCGTGTTTGGCGGCTCCGGTGGTTTCGCGTGCGATGCGTTTTTCCTCCTCTGCAGAGGGATACTCCACCTCGATGAGGAACATGAAACGGTCGAGCTGTGCTTCCGGGAGTGGGTAGGTGCCTTCCTGCTCGATGGGGTTCTGGGTGGCGAGGACGAAGAAAGGCGGCTCGAGAGCGTAGGTTTTCCCTAGGACGGTTACTTTTTGTTCGCCCATGGCCTCAAGCATTGCGGACTGAGTTTTAGCAGGGGCACGGTTAATTTCGTCGGCAAGGAGGAGATTTGCGAAGACAGGGCCTTTCACGAACTCGAACTCACGTTTGCCGTCCACCCCGGATTCCTGGATGATGTCCGTGCCGGTAATATCGGCGGGCATGAGGTCTGGAGTGAACTGGATGCGGTTGAAGGAGAGATCGAAGGTTTGGGCGACAGAGGAAACGAGGAGTGTCTTGGCGAGGCCGGGGACACCCATGAGTAGGGCGTGGCCGCGTGCGAAGAGGCAGATGGCGAGTTTTTCGATAACCTCGTCCTGACCGATGATGGTTTTCGCGAGTTCGGCTTTGAGAGAGGCGTATGTTTTTCCTAGTTCGTCGATGGCTGCGACGTCGTCCGGTGGCAGTTGGAAATTCGAATGTTCGGTGATGGATTCTTCGATGTCTTCGATGAGTGTCTCAGCTGGGATTTCTGCGGGTGCTTCTGAATGGGTATCCATAGATAAAATAATTCTTTGCAGAAACTACGAGGCATGTCGGGTTTGTCGAGAAGGGATGCCGAGTAAGAGGAAACTAGTGTTTGTGAATCGAGTTTTCATAAAAAATCGGGGTTTGAATGATATTTTTTTCCATTTCCGGCTTGCCAGTGTTCGGGCTTCTGCTAAATCACCCGCCCTGCGGGGCTTCCGGAAAGTTACGGATCGCCTCGCTTCACGTGAACTCCCGCAACAAATGGCACGCATTCTAGGCATCGAAATCCCCAACGAGAAGCGCATCGAAGCTTCTCTTACTTACATGTTCGGCATCGGCAGCTCTTCAGCTAGTCGCATTCTCGAACACGCCGGCATTGATCCGGATATCCGCACCGGTCAACTTACTGAAGACCAGCTCGTCAAGATCTCGCAAGTGATCCAAGCCGAGTCCATCATGGTCGAAGGCGATCTCCGCCGTGAACGCGCTTCCCAGTTGAAGCGCCTCACTTCCATCAACTGCTATCGCGGTATCCGCCACAAGCGCGGCCTTCCCGTCCGAGGCCAACGCACACGCACCAACGCTCGTACCCGCAAGGGCAAGAAGAAGACCGTTGGCGTTAAGAAGTAACAAGCGAGTTACGGAGTAACATTTTAGGGAGAGTTTGAAGCTTTCCTTACAGATCCAGACATATGTCCGAAGAAACAAACAAAACAGAAGCTGAAGAAGTAGCGGTTCCCGCTGCCGAGGCCAAACCCGAAACCCCTGCCGCCGCTCCAGAAGCAAAGCAGGAACAAGAATCCGCAAAGACGGATGAAGCATCCGCAAAAACGGATACCACATCCGCAAAAACGGATGAAGCACCTGCCACCAAGGCAGATGATGCGAAGAAAGCCGCTCCTGCTGGTGAAGCACCTGCGGCTCCCGCCCTCAATCCAGATGGCACCCCGAAGAAAGAGCAGAAGAAGGATATCTTCGCTGAAATCGGTGGTGGCGAGGAAGAGATCAAGATCCACAAGGCGAAAGGTTCGAAGAACATCGCTCGCGGTATCGTTCACGTGACGGCTACGTTCAACAACACACTTGTCAGTGTGACTGATCCGAGCGGCAACTCCATCGGCTGGTCGAGCGCCGGCAAGATGGGCTTCAAAGGTTCCCGGAAAAGTACGGCATACGCCGCGCAGGTTGTTTCTCAAGACGCATGCCGCCAAGGTATGGGTCACGGCTTAAAAGAAGTCGACGTCCGCGTTAAAGGTCCCGGCTCCGGCCGTGAAGCTGCAGTCCGTGCCGTCCAAGGTCTCGGACTCGACATTCTCTCGATCCGCGACGTCACCCCGATCCCGCACAACGGTTGCCGCCCTAAGAAAGCTCGCCGCGTTTAATCCAACATTTTAAACACTTAACTTTCCCAGACTCATGGCACGTTATACAGGTCCCCGCACCAAAATCTCCCGCCGCTTCGGCGTAGCCCTTTTCGGCCCTTCCAAATCCTTGGAACGCCGTAATTTCCCACCAGGCCAGCACGGTGTCCGTGCAGGTCGTAAGAAGAAGTCGGAATACTCCGTCGCTCTCGGTGAAAAGCAAAAGCTCCGTTTCCAATACGGTGTCCTCGAGAAGCAATTCCGCGGATACTACCAGGAAGCAGCCCGCCGCCGTGGTATCACCGGTGTCATCATGCTCCAGCTTCTTGAATGTCGCCTCGACAACATCTGCTTCCGCGCAGGCTTCGGCAATTCCCGCCAAGCCGCTCGCCAGATGGTTAACCACGGCCACGTTCTCGTGAACGGCACATGCGTTGATATCGCAAGCTATCAAGTGAAGCCGGGTGACAAGATCAAGGTTGGTGCAAAGCCATCTTCCCAGCAGCTTGCTCTGCGCATGCTCGATCTCACCCAAGCCGTTCCAGCATCGGACTGGCTCGAAGTGGAACGCGAGAAAATGGAATGCATCATGTCACGCATCCCTGAGCGTTCCGAGATCGACCCACAGGTCAACGAGCAGCTCATCGTCGAGCTCTACTCCCGCTAATCCGTTAGCACTGAGTTTTCAAAAAACGTCCGGAGGAAACTCCGGGCGTTTTTTATGTAGTGGAGCGCGGACTTTAGTCCGCAGCCATACCCCATCTGCGGACTAAAGTCCGCGTTCCTCAGCGCTCCGTGAGGAAGGAGCGCTTGGAAAGTTCCGCATATTTCCCATCTCTCGCGAGAAGCTCGGAGTGGGTGCCTTGCTCGATGACTTGGCCTTTTTCGAGGACATAGATTCTGTCCGCGTTCTGGATGGTGGACAGCCTGTGGGCGATGACGAATGCGGTGCGGTTTTCCATCAGGCGGTCTAGCGCTGCCTGGATCTGATGTTCGGTTTCCGAGTCGACAGAAGCAGTAGCCTCGTCCAGCAAGAGAATAGGCGCGTCTTTGAGAAGTGCTCGTGCGATGGAGAGACGCTGCTTTTCACCTCCTGAGAGTTTCACTCCGCGTTCACCGACATTGGTTTCAAGTCCTTCGTCGAGTTGGAGGACGAATTTGTCGCCGTTCGCAGCTGTAAGTGCTTTCCAAATTTCTTCATCTGTTGCACCGCGTTTCGCCAGTTCCAGGTTTTCGCGGACGCTGCCGTTGAAGAGAAATGGCTCCTGGGTGACGTAGGCGAGCTGGCTTCGGAGAGAGGTTTTATCGAGAACTCCGATCTCTTGTCCGTCTAACAGAATGCTTCCAGAGTCCTTTTCGTAAAAGCGGGCGAGTAGTGAAAGCACTGTCGTTTTTCCTGCGCCTGTCGTGCCGACGAGGGCGATGGTCTGGCCGGGCTCTGCACTGATCGATACACCGTGCAACGTTGGTTGATCCTGGTATCCGAAGGAAACGTCTTTGAACTCGACACGCCCCTTTACCAATCCTGAGATTATTTCCCCGCTGGTGGCGTTTGTTTCTTCATCGGCGTCGAGGATATCAAAGACCCGGTCTGCTGCGGCTCGTCCGGAAAGGAGCATCTGATTGAGGGAATTTAGGCGGTCGATGGGCTCGTAGAAAAGTGAAAGGAAAAGTAGGAAGGTGACGAATTCGCCCTCGGACAGTGAGCCGTTCATTACCTGCATACCGCCGACGCCTAGCACGAGAACGTAGCCGATCATCCGGGTGAACGACATTCCGGGCGAGTAGATCGCCCACCAGCGCATCATTCGCAGGGTTGCTTGGCGCAGATTTTCCGAGGAGCGATTGAATCGGGAATGCTCAACGGATTCAGCAGCGTAACTCTTAATTTGGCGGATGCCGGCGATGTTGTCGTGAAGAAGGGAATTTAAGTCGGAGGTCGCCTCGCGTTGGTTGCGGTAGCGGTCGCGCCCGTGGGTGGCATAATACCAAGCTCCAAACGCAAGAAAGGGTATTGGAGCCGTTGCCCAGCCGGCGACAAAGGGGTTGAGGATATAGAGATAGATTCCAATTCCGAGCACTTGCAGAATGGCGATTACGCCTTGCTCAATCCCATCGATCAGCACCCGCTCCATGTTGGTGACGTCCTCGACCACGCGCGTCATCACATCTCCCGTTCTACGCGTATCAAACCAGTTCAGTGGTAGAGTCTGGAGTTTTCCGTAGAGATCGGAACGGATGTCGTAGATGACCTTCTGCTCAAAGTGATTGTTGATAAAAATCCGTGCACTATTCAATCCGTCCCGCGCGAGAAATGCCAATAGCGCCATGATCACCCAGTATAAGAATTCCTTGTGCCTAGAAGGATCTTTGAGGATATTGTCGACTGAGTAACCCGTGATTGTCGGGAAAACAAATAGTGCCGCCGTCATGCCGATGGCGCACAGGAGTTGTAGCGATGCCAGCTTTGGATAGCGTTTTAGATAGGAAAATACTCTGAGAATCGATTTCATCCGTGGGGCGGCACGCTTGTCGTGGGAGAGGGCTTTGTAAAGTCAAGCTTGTCCGGGATGAATCATTTTAAAATTTTAGTTACTTTGGCATTGCCGCGACCGAGCGAAACCCACTAGTCTGCTCACACACCCGGAATTTCCAGTTTCTACAAAACCCCATGGCCAACATTTTAGGTATTTTCACAGCAATTATCCTCGGAGTTGCGGCATTCGTCGCGGCTAAAAACAAGACCCGTCTCGCCGATGAAATTGTGAACCGTGACACTGAGTTACAGAGTCTTTCAACAAGCCAAGATCTTCTATTGGCTGCACAAAAGGTACTGGCTCAACTTCCTATCGACCGTGCGGAAATCGATGCCCAGGCAGCAGCGAAAACGGAGGAGGAAACCAAGCTCAAAGAGTCCAACGACGCGACCAAATCGCAGATCGTAACGAAGAACGCGAAGATCTCTAACAACACGCAGGAGCTTGAGGAGAGAACTGAGAAACTTTCCAAGGCCGGCGACATTGCCGACCTTGCCGGTAAGATGACAACTATGAGTGAGGAACTCGGGGAGCTCGACCAGAGCATTGACGCTAACAAGGCAACTCTTGCAAACCTTATCAAGCAAAACATTTCAACCCTGTCCGACGCAACGACTCGGAAGAAGGAACTCGACAACTATAGCAAAGGGGAATCCCTCGCATCCCTCAAAACACGCATACGTAGCATTTATCCGGCATGGGGATTTGTTACCCTTGCGGACGGAAATAACGGCGGAGTTCTTGCTAACTCAATTCTCAATGTCGTCCGCGGAGACGAGACCGTTGCTCGCTTGCTTGTCACCGCTGTTGAAAGCAGAAGCGCTACCGCCACCATCATCCCCGATTCAGTCGGTGAGGACGTAGTTCTTATGGTCGGTGATCGGGTTGTTCCCGGTTCCAAGGATGAGAAGAAAAAAGCCAGCAACTAAAGAATTACAGTTTTCTATAAAACACCTTTTTCAAAATCCATGAAATTCATTTTCCCAATCCTCGCCATCCTCGTCTGTCTCGGCGCCGCATATTTCACATGGACTGAGTCCGAGAAATTCACCGACGTTCAGGACAAACGACTAGTAGCGATCAGCACGAACAAATCGGTGACTGCCAAGGCTGATGTTGCCGGCAAGAACATTGCCGACGAGAAAGATTTACTTGAGCAATCAAAAGACTCCCTCGCCCTCGTGACTCAAAGCGTCAGCGCACTTGCCTCCGATGCGGTTACCTTGAAGAGCGACCTTGCGAAACTCGATGTCGAGCTTGAGGGACAAAACGCGCAATTTGCCGAACTCGAAAAAGCACTTAAGAAAGTTCAGGCGATCTTCGCCGCAATTGGCGAGGACGTGACCATGGAGACACTCCCTGTCAAAATTGCAGAGCTCGAAGAAGGCATTAAGGCCAAGCGCGCCAAAGTGGAAGATCTTGAGGCATTGATCGACGGTGCTAAAAGCAGTCTCGCCAGCAAGCAGGCCGACGTCAAAAGTCTTGTGAAGCGCAAAGGCGCTCGTAACAAGCGCATCGCCCGCAATGCAATGGAGGCACGAATCACAGCAGTCAACCAGGACTGGGGATTCCTTGTCATCGGTGCAGGTGCTAACTCCGGATTCACCCCGCAGACTACCCTTCTCGTAAAGCGTGACGGTCGCCTCATCGGCAAGGTCAACCCTTCCGCTATCGAGGCAACCCAGACAATCGCCGAGATTGATCTCAAGAGTTTGTCTCCAGGCGTCCGCATCCAACGGGGCGATAGCGTGATCCTCGCTAAGCCTGCTAGCAACTAATCAGTTGCATCCTGCTACTGCTTGCATTTGCTTCAAATCTCCGCTTCATTGAATCCATGAAACGCCTCCTTTTATTCGCATTCATCTCCGCTGGTTTCTCATCCTGTGCTGATAAGGAATCCGCAAAACCGGTAGGCCCCACCTCCGAGACCAGTAAGATTCCTTGGAATACGCCGATTGCCGGACAAGGTGGCGGACAGTTCAGCGCATTGCCGCAGAACCAATACCGCCGCTAATCCCGGTGATACGGGCTACCCGCCTTAATCGTGGCCAGCCTGTAGAGTTGTTCCAACAGGACGACTAGTGCCAACTCATGTTGCATCGTCATGCTTGAAAGTGACAGGGTCATGTCACAAGATTTCCGCAAGGTAGCCGTGTGTCCGTCCGCCGCTCCGATTAAGAAGGCGACTGTTTTCACCTCTCCCGCCATTTCCAGATCATCGATACGTTCCGCCAGCTTGCGGGTGGTCGGGGTATCGCCCCTCTCATCAAGTGCGATTCTGTAGCAGCCTGTGGATGCATCGAGAAGCCTGTCGGAAACGGCGTCCTTATCGCCAGCCTTCACGATTGCGAGTTCGTAGGATCCGTGTCTGCCCAGTCGCTTGAGATAATCTTCCACGGCCGTCTTGGCGTAGCCCAACGCTGGCTTTCCGGCCACGATCAATCGAAATCTCATGTGTGGAACCTTGCCCAAATCAATGTCCCGCTCCAGTCTCTTTTTACAGACTAAATCATGAGTGAAATTTACGAAAATCCTACCATTCTCGCGGAATATCTTCTTTTCCATTACGGCACTGCTGATGAGATCTTACCCACACTGGTTTCATGGCCTGCCGGGATGAAAGAAGCACTGGATTTTGCGGTGAGAACTCCTGCGCATTTTTCCAACGAAGGAGCGCAGCGTGGGCTCGATCTCGGTTGCGCCGTAGGGCGTTCGACCTATGAAATGTCCCGTAGTTGTAGCGAGGTTGTTGGGATGGATTTTTCCCATGCATTTATTGCTGCCGCAAAGCAACTGGGAGAAGGTCACAATGTTCCATACTCGCGCCGAGACGAAGGTCATGTTGAGACTCAGTTGAGCGGGGTTCTCCCGGATGGAGTATTTCCGAAAAGGGTTTCCTTTTTCCAAGGGGATGCGATGGATCTACCTTCAGATATTGGAACCTTCGACCGCGTCCATGCCGCGAACCTGCTTTGTCGCCTGGGTGATCCAGTGAAGCTCTTGGATCGTTTGCCTTCCTTGATCA
Organism: Akkermansiaceae bacterium; assembly: GCA_905182475.1. Taxonomy (GTDB): domain Bacteria; phylum Verrucomicrobiota; class Verrucomicrobiia; order Verrucomicrobiales; family Akkermansiaceae; genus Luteolibacter. The sequence goes on from CAJJBR010000045.1 coordinate 68,927, forward strand.
ATCCCGGTGGACAACTAATCCTTGCGACCCCTTGCACCTGGCTCGAAGGCTTCACCCCCTCTGATAAATGGCCAACTGGGAGCACTCTTTCATGGTTGAAAGAACATCTGTTGGAAAGCTTTGAGCTGATTACAGAAAAAGACGAGCCGTTCCTGATACGCGAAACGTCCCGGAAATTTCAGTGGACGCGATCAATGCTCACGGTGTGGCGGAAGCGTTAGCACGATATCGGGAAGGTTTTTTGTGACTACATTGGGGAAAGCTCAGGATTTCCTCTTTCGAAGAAACGGAGGTAGGTCGAGATCTTCTCCTTCGAAGACGTTTGGGTTCTCGCCTTCAAATCGCCCGCGTGGAGCGCTATCGAATGAAAGTTCGCTCTGTGAACCGGAGTTGTTCGGGTCGAGTTTCAAATTAGTCAGCGGAGTGCGCTCGGTGACAGCGTCATCCTCTGTAAGAACTTCTTCTTCGAGAGGATTTTCGGATTTCGGACTCTTGTCCTTCTGGGACTGTGCCTCGCCCCAGATCGTTTTGTTCACAGGCCTGTTTTTGGGAATCAGTATTGGGGGTGCGCTCGATTTTGATATTTCGGCAACTTCCGGATCCGCGGTTTCCTTGGATTCCTCTTCTTTCGCGTCTTTTTCCTCCGTTGATTTAGGCAGCGGGGCTTCTGGTTGAATCAATTCCGGCTCGGCAAAGGGACGATCTTCCTTATCCTGAGTCTCCGTTTCAGACGGTTCTTCCGGGAGTTCACTCTCGCTTTTATCCGGGATAGGATCCTGAAATTCCTTGTCTTTGCCTCCCTGAATACTTTCGCCAATCAATCGATCGATTTTATTCTTGGAGGATGGGATTTGGGCGGCCTTTGGCTTCGGCTTGTGGTCTGCGAAATTTTCGATCGGCTCATCCGAGGTTGTAGGTTCCTCTTCCGATTTTTCCGCGCTCTTGGCATCCAGCTCAGGATCTTTGTTTTTCGTTGCTTCCTTTTCTTTACTATCGATTTCGCTGAAAGGATTTTCAATTTCCGCCGGGGCAGCGATCTCTGCATCTAGGTCGGCGATTGATTTTGATGTCGTGCTGATCGAATTGCGCGAGCTACCGGTGAGGGCATCTTCGGGCAATGCGCTGATGAGGGTGATGGAAAGGCTGTTGCCCATTGCCGGATCGATGGCCGCTCCGAAGAGGACGTGAGCCTCGTTGGGCACGTGTTTCTGAAGATTCTGCATCAGTAGCTCGATCTCGAAAAGAGTCAGGGACTCGCCTCCGGAAAGGTGGACGAGGACTGTCTGTGCGTCCTTGAGCAGGGAGCCTTGGTCGAGCAGAGGGCTGGCAAGGGCATTTCTGAGAGCTTTGGAGGCACGGTCTTTTCCATCCGCCACTCCCGATCCGAAGAGGCAGCGGGAGCGGTTGGTGCGAAGGGCGGACATGAGGTCGTCGAGACCGACGTTGATCAGGCCTGGGCGGATGACGAGGCGGATGACGGCCTTGATCGATTCCGAAATCATTTTATCAGCTGCGGCGAAGGCCTCGTGGATACCCTGTTTTGCGAGGACAAGTTCGCCCATCCGGTTGTTGTCGAAGGTGACTAGGGCGTTGGAGAGAACCGCGAGCTGGTTTAGTGAAGTCTCGGCCTGGTCGCGACGGCGGAGGCCTTCGAAAAAGAACGGCATGGTGGCAAATACCACCACGAACGCACCTTCTTCACGGGCGATGCGTGCGACGATGGGAGCAGCACCGGATCCTGTTCCGCCACCAAGTCCGGTGCAGAGGAAAACGATTTGCTGTCCTTTGAGTGCCTCGCGGACATTGGCTTCAGCCTCGAGCATTGCCTGTTGTCCAAGCTCAGGATCACCACCGGTCCCGAGGCCTTTGGTGAGGTTCACACCCAGCTGGATCTTCTCCTTGGCGAGGCATGCACCCAGGGTGCGGATGTCCGTGTTTAGAGCCAGAAGTTCGGCTCCTTCGATACTTTCGAGTGCGATGCGTTCTAGCATGTTCGCCCCGGCCCCCCCTAGGCCGACAATTTTGACAGCGGATGACAGAATGGCTTCGTGCGAGTCGCGTGAATAGGATATCATTTGTTCAAAAGTTATTGGTTATTTGTAATTCGATATTGGTCTTGGGTCATACGTATGACAAATACCTTACCAACGTATAACGTTGCTGCGTTAGGAGCCAAACGGCCAGAACATGCCGAGGAGTCGACCGATGCAACCGGGTGGTTTGGTGTTTTCGGTTTCTAAAATCTGGGCGTAGCGGATCAGGCCGATGGCGGTGGCGAATTGTGGATCCTTGAAGGAAGGGTGTGCCGAGCCCGTGTTTTCCGATGGTTCGGGACGGTAGATGTCACGGCCGAAAACATCGAAGGCAAGTTCGGAAAATCCGCTCATGAGGCTGGTGCCGCCAGTTAGGAAAATACCCGCACCGATGGACTCGACAGCACCTTTCGGCAAGCGGTCGCGGACGAGTTTTAGGGTTTCCTCCAAACGCTGGCGGATTACTTCGTTCAGGATGGTCCGTTTCACCTCTACTTCAGCAAAGCCGTTGTCATCGGTGAGCTTGGCTACGCCCACGGAGAGCGAGGGATCGGAAGAAGCGTTGCCCTCGAGGATTTTGAGTTTCTCCGCTTTGGAAAAAGGCAGTCCTGTAACGAGGTGGATGTCGTTGGTAATATGGTCGCCTCCGACGGGGATACAGCCGGAGGTAGCAATTGCGCCGCCGAGATAGAGGGCGAAATCCGTGGTGCCACCACCGATATCGATAAGTAGGGCTCCTCGAACACGTTGCTCGCGGTCGAGTGCCATTTGCGCGGTGGCGATGGGAGCAAAGACGATATCATCTACTTCTAGCGGGCATTCACGGACGAGTTTGATCGAATTCTGGATACGGTTTCCGATCCCGTGAACAATGTGGAAATCGGCTTCGACGTTTTTTGCAAAGAGGCCAATTGGTGAGGCTGATTGTTCCAAACCGTCCACCACGTAATTCCGGATAATCGTGTGGAGGCAGACATTGTCTTGGGGGTAGGGAACGTCGCGGGCGATGTTGCAGGCCTCCTCCAAGTGCTCGGGAAGTATGGTTTGCTGGTTTTCGGGTAGGCGGAAAGTGCCGCGGTTGTTGATGCCTTGCAGGTGGGAGCCGGTGACGGAGAGAAAAACGGAACCGATTTCCACATCGCTGGTGTCTTCTGCTTTTGCGAGTGCATGCTTCAGGCAAGAACGTGCTTGCACGAAATCCGAGAGTTCACCTTTGCGGATTCCGGCGGATTTGGTGACGCCGATGCCAAGGATTTTCACCGCGCTGTCCGGCTTGACCTCGCCAACGACGATGCAAGTCTTGCTGGTGCCGATTTCCAATCCGACATGAATTTTGGTGCGGCGTGCCATTGTGGTTCAGTTGCGGTTGAGAAGGGAGCGGAGGTCGTTTGTTTGGCGGGATTCCTGAGTAGGAGCTAGGTCTTGCTCAGTTACGAGAATGGCGCGTGGCGGATTAGCGTCTCCGATCACTGTGATGGGCACATTTTGCTTCGGTATCAAGTTGATCGTTGCGATTTGATAGCCTTTTTTCTGTGCATGGAGAAGGGAGCGGTTGAAGTAATCGAGTTGCCTCGCGTGATCTCCCAGCCCGAAGGTAGCAACCGTGCCCGAGTTTGTTGTCATACTCAGCGACCACTCGTTGTCTTGCGAGATGGAGTGGATGGAGGGAATATCGTTGGGATATTTGGAACTGATAGCCTTGAGCAAGTGCAGACAGTGCTTGTATTGAGGGTGGCTCAGCGTAACGCCTGCGGTGACCGGATGTTCGGAGTGAGGAGCAAGGATGAGTATGGGAAGTGACTGGCACCCAGCGACTTGTCTGGTCGGACAAGGATAGGTGTAACCCTCGTGATCCACTAATAGGCTACCCTGCACGCGGGCGATGGGATATTCTTCTTCCGGACAAGCGATCCAAGCAATTGGCTTCCGGGTGGAAATGGTGAAATCAAGGGTGCCCGGGAGGTTCCGCTCCACTTTTGCAGAAGAAATAGCCGGAATCGCCAGAAGCCGGTTTTCCAGAAGTTCGACATCGAAGTCGAAAATGTTCCCGGAAAGGTCGATTCCGACCTGCTCAACCAAGCTAGCTTCGTCGAGGACATCGTTTTGGTTGAGATTAATCGCTTGAAGACGAAAATCCGGATTCTGGTGAAAGGTGTGTTCGATCGCCTGTCGGATCCCGTAGGCGATTCCGAGTAGAATCCCGATTAAAGCCGCCACTTTTACCAGCAGTTTCAAGAAAACGAGTATCGTAAACCAAGCGATACGAGGAGACATCACCTCGGACTTCAGCACCTTCACATGGTGCCGGTGGCGCCGAGCTTTTGATGTTTTTTTGCGCATTGGAATGGTTCGGAACGGTGGCGATACCGGTTTGCCCGGTGCTCCTCTTCGAAACACCGATGCGGCGCGATCTTATTACGGGTATATTAATTGTCAATTCGGTTCAATCGATCAAGCCGATATCTGTTTCTTACGACATTCGTTTCGCTATAAAATCGAAAGGGGTCAGATGAGAATGGCACGGTTTTAAGCGAAGTCTCGGGCAATTTGTAGCTACTGGCTGACAATGGTGCCCGAAATAATGCGGTGCCCTTTACGGAACGCCGTCCTTCTAGGCGGCTGGATTTCGCAGAGGCTTCATCGGTAAAGTGTCGTGTGCTCGGGTTCCGCTGCCGCCTGGAAGGACGGCTTTCCTTGCCTTCGTGCGCTCCGATGATTCGCTTAAAGCAGTGCCATTCGGGTCAGATGAAAACGCATGCCGTCCCCTTGGAAATCGAGCTTTCCAACTAATCTTCCCCTACCAGTAAGTCGAAATTTAGGTGGATGAAACGGTGTTCTAGGCTGCAGCTCGTTGTCTACGGGCGGACGCGCGCCGGGCGGGGGCGGGAGGCGTGATATTGATTTCCGCGTTGCGGGCAGTAAGGCGGTCGGACAATCCGATTGCGAGATCAGGTCAAGTCTGTGGTGTAATTTCGTTTTCCATAGCAGCGGAAAGTAGAATCGTTTTTGATTGATGCAAGTGATCTGAGAACTTGGGCGATTTTCTGGCAGATTTCGGAACGAAGGATCAATGACGTTGGTTCTGGAAGTGTTGCGCTGGCGGGAGATACTCAGCGCAACGATGGGTCGGTTATCACGAACAGGGACTGAGCGCTGTGTGCGGATTCTGCAGGCGGTGGATGAGGGAATGCCGAGTCCAGAGAGCCTTGTGCAGGAGCTTCGTGATGCGGATGCCGCACAGGAGCGGGGCTACTACCTGCCAGATGAGGACGATCGCCTGCGAAACGTTTTCGCCAATTATCTTGAGATTCGGGAGGCTTTGAAGGCGGCTTTGGCGAGAGTGGAGCCCTGGATCGATAAGAAGGACGGCCTTAGTTTTGAGGATAGATTACGTGCGTTTGTCATCGGGTTCACGGCTGCCTGCCTTTTACTGCGAAGCGGATCGTATGTGATCAGGATCGCGGAGGGAAGACCTGTAGTTGCTCAGAAACTAGATGAGGCGGAGCCCCGGTTTGGGATTGCGCGGAAGTCTTTCACGGAGATCTACCGTGCACAGAGCTCGGTGCAGCGGATGTGGAAATTTTTCATGGCATGGCGGTTTTATGAGGAATACCGCGGACGTATCCTCGCGATGTCGGATGATGCGCTGGTCGGGACTGTCATTCCGTTACTCAAGGCTGAGGAGCCGTTCATGGAAAAACGCAGGCGGGAGTATCTTGCAAAGCGTTTCCGCTACCGTCTGCATTCGTTTTTGCGAAGGAACCGTTCCGGGTTTGAAAACACAATGTTCCAGATTCTTGAAATCGGCGGGAGGACGGTTTCTGAGCTAAGGGATCCCATGACGGGTCTCATCGCCATGCCAAAGCGGGTTCCTGGGGAGCCGCTCGAAGCGATCCGTGAATTTTTAAAGCCGGGGGATATCATCGTGACCCGCCACAGGGATGCCTTGAGCAATGTTTTCCTGCCGGGCTTCTGGCCGCATGCCGCGCTGTATGTGGGCGAGCAGGCGGAGGGAGGAAATGTGGTTGAGGCGAAGAAAGACGGGGTGCTACTCAGGGAATTAGACGAGACGTTGAAAGTTGATTCGTTCGTGGTATTGCGAGCGGACGTGGATGAGCAGGTACTTTGCGAGGTGGTATCCCGGGCGATGAGCCATGTGGGGAAACTCTTCGATTTCGCGTTCAACTTCCGGCAAACTGATCGGCTGGCATGCACGGCTTTGGTTTACAGAAGCTGGCATGGCCTTGCCGGGATGGAGTTCAAGCTCGATGAGCAGGCAGGGCGTTTTTGCCTGCCGGCCGAAGACCTAATTGATCAGACTCTCGGCGGAGGCCTATTTCGCGTGGTGGCCTTTTTTGGAGAAGACTGCGAAGAGGTGAGCTTTGACGAAACGGCCGCCTCGAAGTTCAAGCGTTGAGCGAGAGTTCTGCGATTTTCCGGCAGAGTTCGGGAAACGGGAGGCCTCCGGCTGTAGCGGATTTCGGGAGGAGGGAGGTTTCCGTCATGCCGGGGATGGTGTTTGCTTCGAGGACGTATGGGCGGTTTTCGGAATCCAGCATGATATCGACACGAGAATAGACTTCTAGGTTCAGGGACTTGTGGGCGGCGACGGCGGCGGCTTGGATGGCCATGGTCGTTTCCAGGTCGAGATCCGCGGGGCAGATGTATTCCGATCCTGTCGTTTTCCCAGAAAGCCACGGGTATTTCGTCGCCATGTCGTAAACGCCCTCAGGCGGGATGATGTGGACGATAGGATAGGCTACGCCGTCGATTACTGGAACGGTGAGTTCCACTCCAGAGATGTATTCCTCGATGAGCAGGTCTTTGGAGTGGGTCGATGCTTTTGCGATTGCTGCCTCGGCTTGCTCTTGGGTCTTCACGATTTCGATCCCGACTGAAGATCCCTCGCAGGGCGGCTTCACGACGAACGGAGCGGGGAAACTCGGAAGCACCAGTCCATTTGTGCAATCGATGATCTCGGACTTCGGTGTGGGGACTCCAGCTTTCAGGAACGCTTGTTTCGCGAGGTTTTTATCGAAAGCGATACGCGAAGATTCGGCCCGTGCTCCGGTGTAGGGAACGCGCTTTTCATCAAGGATTTTCTGAAGCTGCCCGTCCTCTCCGAAGGTGCCGTGAATGACGTTAAAACAAAGCCCTGTGCCCTCGGGTAAATTGATTTCCGTGGATGTCACATCGACGGGAACCGCATCGAGTCCCAATGATTGGAGAGCTTTGAGGACCGCGTTCCCGGAGGCGATCGAAACTTCCCGTTCCGAGCCCGGTCCACCCATCAGCAATGCGATTTTTATATTCTTCAATATGCTCATTTTTTGAGGTTTAAAATTTAGAGTTTAAAGTTTCTAAAACTGCAGTTCGTCGTCTCCGATGATTTTTACCTCGGTCTCCAGCACGACACCGCGTTCTTCGAGGGCGGTTTTCTGTATCGATTCGATGAGGGAGAGGATGTCTTTTGCAGATGACTTTCCGTTGTTGACGATGAAATTTCCGTGGACATCGGAAACTGCAGCTTTGCCTACGGAAGCACCTTTCAGGCCAAGGGAATCGATCAGTCTTCCTGCTGCGATCTCTTCGGGGTTTTTGAATGTGCACCCAGCAGAGGCGGCGATGGGCTGGGAGTCTTTGCGTTTCTCACGGGATTCGTGCCAGCGTTTTTTGATGTTTTCGTGGGTATCGTTCTTGCCTTTGAAAACCGCTTGCAGAGCGAAGTTCCTGCGCAGTTCTTGGACGTTGCGATAGGTTGAGACGATCTCTTTATGCTCACGTGTACGGATCACTCCGTCCTCATCGAGGAAGCTGACTCGGACGACCTGGTCGAAAGTTTCGATCCCCATTGCCCCGGCGTTCATGCGCAGGGAGCCACCGACGTTTCCGGGGATGCCTTCCATCCACTCGAAGCCGCCGATCCCGTGTGCTCCTGCGTAAGAGGCGAGTTTTTTCAAACGAACGCCGACGCCTGCGACGACGTGTCCTTTTGAGTCGATGGAGAGTTCGGAAAAAGCTCCGCCGGTAGGGTGGATTACCGCGCCACGGATACCGCCGTCTTTAACCAGGATATTGGATCCCCGCCCGACGACCCGGATGGAGATGCTACGCTGGCGGCAGTAGTCCACGAGGAATGCGAACGCGTAGAAGGAATGCGGCTCTAGCCAGTATTGCGCGGGACCACCTACTAGGAGTGTAGTATGTTTGCGCATCGGCTCATAGAGTTTTCCGTCGATTTCACCATCTGGCATGACGGCTTTCATTTCCTCGAGGATTTTCAAGTCGTCTGCGACGCGAGTGCCGACTTCGTGCACGTTCCCAGCACCAAGTGTGATGAGCAGATCGCCGGCTTCCAGCGCGTTCCCGACTTCGTGGTGGGCGGTTTCCATACCTGGAAGGTATTTCGCGGGGATGTCGCCTTGCTTCTTCATCGCATCGACCAATGTCTGGCCGGTGATGCCGGGGATGGGTAGTTCGGAGGCGGGATAGATGTCGGTAATGAAAACTCGATCGGCAGCTTGAAGGACTTTTCCGAAATCATCGGCGAGCAACTGCGTTCTGCTGAAACGGTGCGGTTGGAAAAGGACGATCAGGCGGGAGGGCTTGAGAGAACGTGCGGTCTGGAGAGTCGCGGCGAGTTCGGTTGGGTGGTGACCGTAGTCGTCGATGATACGGTAGGATTTTGAAAGATACTTGGTTTCGAAGCGGCGCTTGGCTCCGGCAAAGGAGGACAGGGCGCGAGCGATGAGCGAAAACTCAGCACCACAAATATCAGCAATGGCAATGGCGGCGAGGGCATTGAGGATGTTGTGCTCGCCGGGGATAGCGAGTTCGATATCGCCGAGAACTTCGCCCTTTTTCTTTACCGTGAAAGCGGAGGAGCCTTTGAGATCACGGATGTCGGTTGCCGTGTAGTCGGCACTATGCTCCGCATCTTCCCAGCCGTATGAAATCGCGTTTTCACGACCTGAGCAGATTTCATGGGCGACCGGGCTTTCCGCACAATAGACAATGCTTCCAGTGGTTTGCTCACATAGGGTGGTGAAGACTTCCTTGATATGGTCGAGATCTCGGTAGAAATCCAAGTGCTCCGCCTCGATGTTCAGAATGACCGCATGGTGAGGCTTGTAGAGGGCGAGCGTGCCGTCCGACTCGTCGCCTTCGGCCACCATGAATTCGCCCTCCACTTCCCATTTCGCGTTTGCTCCGAGGATGGGGATTTCGGCTCCGACGTAGTAGGAAGGCTTTTGCCCGCACTCGCGGAGCAGATGGGCTGCCATTGAGGATGTCGTGGTTTTCCCGTGGGTTCCGGAAATGACGATGCCCGATTTCGTGTGAAGGATCGCGGCAAGGCATTCCGCTCGGCGGATCAGAGGGATCTTTGCTTTTGTAGCAGCCGCGAATGCCGGGTTTTCAGGCCGGATGGCGGAGGAGTAAACAACGAGATCCACGCCTTTCACGGGGATACCAGTTTGTGGGGATGAAAATTTCAGACCCAGCGTCTGCATCCGGTCTGTTTCCGAGGTCGTAACCCGGTCACAGCCGGAAACCGTATGACCCATGCCCAGTAGCAATAGCGCCAGCCCGCTCATCCCAGATCCAGCAACCCCGATAAGGTGAATCTTCAGGGGTTTTGATAGATCGGTGAGGTCTTGTGTCTTCTTCTTGGCTGCCATGTGGGGTCTGGAGTAAAAGCTGAAATACTGAAAACTGAAATAATAAACCGACTGGAACGAGGGGATTTTAACCGCGAATGGACGCGAATAAACGCGAATTTTTTCTCAGTAAGATTTGGAAAATCTTCATTCGCGTCCATTGGAGTTCATTCGCGGTTGGATCTTTCTTAAATACAGATGCTGCGGGTTTTCAGTATTTCAGTTTTCAGTATTTCAGCTTTTACTCGCTGCATGGAAACTCGGCATTTTGAATTTGTGGTAATTGGTGGTGGAAGCGCAGGCTATGCGGCTGCGCGGACGGCGCGGGAGACGTTTGAGAACGTGGCGATCGTCGAGGATGGGGAAAAGCTTGGCGGTCTCTGCATCCTGCGGGGCTGTATGCCATCAAAGACGTTGATCTATTCTGCCGAAGTTCTGCATCTCGCCAAAGAGGGCGCGAAGTTTGGTTTGAAAATTCCGGAGGCTAAGGCGGACATGGCGGCGATTCATCAGCGGAAACTTGCTACCATCGAAGATTTTGCTTCATATCGCAGGGAGCAGTTGGAATCCGAGCGTTTCCACTTAATCCGGGACAGGGCGGTATTCGTGGATGAAAAGACGGTCGAGCTTTCGGAGTCGGGAGAAAGGATTACCGCAGACCATTTCATGATCGCCACCGGTTCCGTTGTGAATACGCCCGATGTCCCTGGGCTCAAAGAGACTCCCCACTGGACGAGCGATGACGTGCTGGATCTCGATTTCCTGCCTGAGTCGGTGATCGTCCTAGGCGGTGGGATCGTGGCCTGTGAGTTGGCTCAGTTCATGAACCGTGTTGGGACGAAAGTGATCCAGATCCAACGCAGTGCGCGTATTTTGAAAGAGGCTTCCGCCGAGGCTTCTGAGGTCGTGATGAAAGCTTTCCGTGACGAGGGACTAACCTTGCATACGGAAACGGGGCTGGAATCGGTTGCGAAGGATGGTGAGGATTACGTGGTTCGTTTCAGAAAAAATGGCGAAACCTGCGAAGTCCGAGCCGCGCACCTTTTTAACGCACTCGGACGCAAGCCAAATTCAAGTGGGCTGGGTTTGGAGAAAGCCGGGGTAGAAACAAAACGCTCCGGCCACATTATCGTAAATGACATGCAGCAGACGGCGAACCCACGTATCTACGCGGCAGGCGATGTTGCGGGACCGCATGAGATTGTCCACCTGGCGATCATGCAGGGCGAGGTCGCCGCGGGTCATGCTGCAGGAAAAAAAGTCGATCCTGTGAACTACGACAACAAGACCGGGGTGGTATTTACCGATCCGCAGATCGCCTCCGCAGGCATTTCCATCGAGGAGACTGCGGAGCGGGGAATGGATATTGTCGCCGCCGACTACCCTTTCGACGATCACGGAAAGTCCATCCTGATGGAGGCAAAATATGGATATGTCAAAGTATGGGCTGACAAGGCTACGGGCAAAGTCATCGGCGCGGAATGCGTCGGCAAGGACGCGGGGGAGCTGATGCATGCGATGGCAGTGGCGATCGCCCTCGGAGCAAGCCCTGCGGATCTTCTCAAAGTCCATTGGTATCACCCGACCCTCAGCGAGATCTGGAGCTACCCGCTGGAGGATCTTGCCGATGAGTTGGGCGGCTGAAAGTTTGGTTGATCAGAAGATCGCCTAGTGCCCTGAAAACCTTCATCTGACGGATGGGTGAAGGCGATTTTTTTGATAAGGAATGCAGGAAAAGAATCTCCCATCCATTACTGCTTTCCTCATTTAACCTCTCTTTTCCATTTGAAATGGATCGTGACTACCGGATCAAACCGTCAAATTAGGTTTTACTGACCGCTAGTAGTCCGAGCGCAAAGCCAAGCACCGCGCCCAGACTCGGGAGCCAGTGTTTTTTGAGCTTCGCTTGCGGGGCAATGTCTTGGAAGACAACATAGAGTATGCCCCCAGCTGCGAAGAGAAGTAGTCCGTCAATGACCATGGGGGGAATCGCCGAGAAGGTAGTATCCGGCGATGCCAGCAATCGGCCCAATCGGAACGAGGGCTGTGAATGTCATCAGCAAGCGGCGGGATGAGAGGCTGCCGGAGTCGCTCATTTCGCGGAAGGCGTTGAATCCCTCCACCCATCGCGATGATCCCGTGGCGCAACTCCGTTTCTAGCCATCGGGAATGGATCGATTCCTTGCTGGCGAGCAGGGCGCCGAGGGGAATTGCTGCTCCGGCCAAGGCTGTGGCGATCAGGATCTTTCCAAGCTCGTTCGTAAATGCGGATTTGGCGTGTGGCGTCAGCTTCCGATGAGCTGGCCGTCCCGTTGTTCCGGCTCACGCATCGGGTGGAGACTGAGGTTTGTGACCGAAAGGCTGCATGAGTCCGCATAGATTCCGAGGTGTCCCTTTTGGAAATCGAGATTCGCTAGGGAAAGGATGATTCGTCCTGCGATGGAAAGCTCGATGTAGCTCCCGAAAACCAGCAAGGAAAAATCCTCTCCACATGCCCCGCGTGCCAGCCAGTTCCCTCCTTGGAGTGCATTAAAACTCATCATGTGCTCGCCGTCGGAATCCGGCGTGGTTCCCCAGGAGCGCAACTGTGCGATCCCTTTGAGCAGATCGAGCGAAAGGTAGTAGCCATCGTGGCTTTCCTCATCGATTCGGAAGACGAAGCCGCATTTTCCTTTCCCATCGATGGATAGATGGCAGTCCAAACGGAAATCCGCCAACGGGCCATTGAGAAGAAACCCCTGGAAACCAAAGGAGCTTTCCAGAGTCCAGCCTCCATCGACTTTCCTTGCCTCTTGGCCGCGCGATTCCGGCAAGAGCAACATGGGTTTTTCCAGCTTCACCGCATCTTCGATCCATTCATCAAAACCCTCGAATGTTTTCAAGAAAAGGACTCCGTCGTCAGCCCGGCAGAGACGCTTCGGGGGCGGCATGAGGTTATTGGCGGTGTGGTCTTCCCGGTTCATCGCGAAGAAACACCACAGCATCCAGCCGTTTTCATCTTCGCAGACACGCCCTGCGTAATTTCCCTGCGGCATCAGCACATTGTCATGATAGCTGCGCCAGTCCGAGGAGTCCGGACCCGCGTGCCAGTAGCGGATCTTCGCATCCTCGCGGATACTGCCGATCAGGTACCGTTCCCCTTGGATCGTGAAAAGGTTGGGGACTTCCACGTCATCATAGAGACCGGGGTGAAGTAAAGCGGGCTCAGGCTCGAAATGATAAGGCCGCACCTCGGTGTAGTGAGCGACACATCCCCTCCGGACGATGGGGCCATCCTTGACCCTTGCCGCAACGAGCAGGATGCCGCGCCCGGAGTCCTCGCAGAAGAATGGGTCGCGGAAACTTACCCAGTGCCGACCTTCCGTTAGATCGGATTCGTAATGTTGAGGTGAGGGCGAAATCGGGTAGCAACTTTCGGCGTCGAAGGTTGCAGTGATCTCATTGGATTCTTCGCGCTGTGATTGCTCACGCGCCTTTTTTACCAGGTCGGGATCGTTGGCGCCGCGGCCGTCCTCCGAATGCACCGGATGTTTTTGCCACACGTAAAGATCGTCACTGACCGCGAGCCCCAAGCGCTGGACTAGACCCCGGTCGCGGCGGGAGAGTCCGGTATAGAACATGCGCCAAGCACCCGCTTTGTGAGGATCCGGAGAAACGTGCATTGTCCACAGCATCAGGTCGTCCCAGCTTCCGGGATCGCCGAGGAAAATCGCATTGCGCACTCGCCGCCAGTGGATCGCATCCGTGCTCACCGCATGGGCGATGAAGTCGTGGTTAGGAAGAACGAGGTGAAAAAGGTGGTAGAGACCCTCGTGGAAAAACACGTGGATATCGCCAATCGCCTTCCGGCTTCCGTCGGTTTCGGAGAACATACCGAGAGTTCTATCAGGTCTCGAAAACGAAAACCAGACTTCGGGTCAGAAGATCGGTTTCCCCGTTCGCGCCCGGAATCCCCCCTGCCGCTCATTCAATCCCTCATTTTACAAAGGAACTTTACGATTTCCCTGGGAAGCTGTGATTAAAGTCCGAAATCAAATTGGAGCGCTACCCGCCGTCGTATGCGCCGACTTGTTCGCCGTTGTTGCTTCTTCTAGAGCACTTCGGTCGAGACTCTGAGGGCGCTGCTACCCAGAATCTGGAAGTATTTATTAAGCAGCCGAACTAGTAATCCATCAACTACGGGTGGGCCCATCGCTGTCAAGTCAAACATAACGTAACCCCCCGGCTCCAACTGCATGTCATCCGGGGTGCCAATAGGATCACGGATCACCCCCAGAACCTCGTCTCTCTGTGCATCATCTAGGTGTCGAAAGTTGATCTGTCCCGCATGTAGTTGAATCCAGAATGATCCCCACGACTCTGCACTGTCTCCTTCGATTGTAACGCAATTCCTTGAACTCCCATCGGATGTAGGATCGGTATTCAGGGCGTCGATGTGTTCCCAGATTGGTTGGGTGATAGGTGAGTCCAGATGCAATTTTTTCAGGGCGAACGTCCAAAGCCACCCATCCACTATCGGAGGGCGAGCTTTGATTTCAGGTTAAGGTTCATAATTTTCATTCAGACTGCGATTCGGAGCGGGTAGTGGGTTGGTGTGCGCTACCTTGTTCTGTTGGTTTTTTGACCTCGAAATAGTTTCCACCCTTCAGTTTTTGGTCGTCTGTATTCCAGTGAATTTTCTTATCTACCTTTTGTAAGAGAGGAATATGCTTCGAGCAGTGTATATACGCTTCTTCAACGGTGACAGAAACCCAGCGTTCAGCTAGCGGATCATGGACGCCCTCGGGGGTATCAATGATTTCAGCCTGCCCATTGATATGTAAACCGATAGTTGTATTCAAAAAATCTACAAGAAGTATGCCAATATGCGGATTCTCTACAATATTTCCTAAACTGGCATAGACTCCATTACCTCTGTATTCGGGGTATAATAATGTTTTTTCGTTGATGACAGAAATGAAGCCTTTTTTTCCTGCGCGAATAGAATTATCGCAGTTCCCTTCGTTGTCGGAGGTCGCGATGAACATAATCTCTTGATTAGAGATAAATTGAATCATCATGTCGTTGAGATGATCGATTTGCTGATTGTTATAAAATTTCTCAGCTCGCTTCACGCTGCCGTAGTCCTTTTGTAGTTGCTTTTCTTGGCTCATCGCATTTTTTGCAGAACGTTAGAGGACAGAAGCGCCGGGGAAAAGCTTCAAATTTGATCAGACGGCTTCCTCAGCGTCGTCTGCTCCGGCTTGTTTGGTTTCTTGTTTAGTTTTCTTGGATTATGGGCTGAATATTGCGTAGGCTATAATGGCGAACGTGATTATGTGTAGCCAAAGCACGAATCGACAAACTGCGATCATCCCCTGATCTCCTTTAGTCTTTGAAATTTCTTTTGCTTCCTGCCAGTCGATCCATAAGGTCACTCCGATGTTTGCACCAGGGGTAAAGCTCTTCCCATTACGGCGGCAATAAGGACGTATCGACAAAAGCCACAGAAGCGCGGCGATAAATGGGATGATGAATATGATGCCTACCATTTGAGTCTTCAATACTTTACCGAGATTTTATGGCTGAAACTCAGGGTGAGCCAACATTTTAAGAGGAGAGGCGCACCTAGGGTTTCCGTGGGCTATCCCGCTTTCGCGAGACCTATCCAACAATTTATGAGAACCTAGATACGCCATGAATATCGCATAGGGACAGTCCCGTTGTGGAGCTTGGGACAGTCCCGTTGTGGAGCTTCCGTCGCAAAGCTCATACCTACGGGGAATTGCTTGGAGAGTGAGGGGGCGAATGGGGGCAAATGGGGGAGTTTTCCGTGATTCGTCCTATCGGTGAGGCGGGCAAAAACCTAATCGTCAGTAAATGGGGTCAGATTCGAGTGGCACTGTTATAAGCCAATGATCGGGGGCTTCTCTGGTGCCTACTGATGGTGAACTCGTGCCATAGAACTGCCAGATACAAAAAGAGGAAGGAACCACGAATCCGACGAATCCTACGAATGAAGAGAAGAATATGAACCACGGAATACACCGAATACACGGAAATTGGACGAGCAGCGTCTTGATTCGTTAGATTCGTCGGATTCGTCGGATTCGTGGTTCCCATCCGCAAATTCCGGCAGCAATCGCCGCCGAGAAACATGCCGACCAGTTTGTCGGTCAGTCCGGAAATCACCGGTGAGCCACTCCCTCGCTGACTGACGAATGAGGTCTCGGGCTTGAACCAGTATCCTTCCTGTTACGATTTCCCTGGGAACTTGCAATTGAACCTGCAATCAGAACCAGCGATTGAAAGCTGGGAAGTAGCGACGGTTGCGATGCATAGGGGAAGGGTCACGTGGCGAGGTTTTTTCATTTTGCTGTGCACTAGGTGCAGAGGATTGCGGCGGTGACTTGCTCGGGTGCGTCGGGGACGGCGAGTGAACGTGCGCCTTCGGACATTTTTTTGAGCGCACCGGGGTTGGTGAGGAGTTCGGAGAGGAGCTTTGCGAGGGATTCCGGGGTGAGGTCTTTCTGTTGGATGAGTTTTGCTGCACCGACTTCGGAGAAGACTTTTGCGTTGGCTGTCTGGTGGTCGTCGGCGGCGTAAGGATAGGGCACGAGGATGCTCGGGAGCCCGGCCAACGAAATTTCCGTGAGGGTGGAGGCACCGGAGCGGGCGACGACGAGATCCGCGAGGGCGTAGGCGGAAGGCATTTGGTCACAGAAGCCGATGAGTTTGTAGGCAGGGCGTTGGACGGGGTGCTTTTGTTTGATGCTGGGCAGGTCGTTGGGGCCGGCGATGTGGAGGATTTGGATGTTTTCCGGGAGGAGGGGTACTGACTTGGCGATGAGTTGGTTGAGACCGAGTGCGCCTTGCGAGCCGCCTGTTACAAGTAGAGTAGTTTTTTCCGGATCGAGATCGAAATTTTTCGCTGCTTGGGTGCGGGAGGGGAGGTTGAGGATTTCTGGGCGGGCAGGGGTGCCAGTGAGTTGGGTTTCCTTTTTGAAGAATGCTGCGGCGGGGGCTAGGCCGATGAAGACCTTGGTGCAGAAGCGGGAGGTGAGGATATTCGCCTTGCCGGGTCGCGCGTTGGAATCGTGGACGTATGTTTTTTTTCCTAACCTGTGCCCGGCGTAAACGGGTGGGAGAGAGGTGAATCCGCCCATGCCGAGGACGGCATCGGCTTCGAATTCACGGATGATTTTTTTCGAGGTGCAGATGGATTTCCAGAGCGCCACCATGAAAGGAAGCATTTTCGGGGAAAGCGTTTTCGGCTTCGCGATTGCGGGGACGACCTTGAAAATTAAGTGCGGGTATTTCGCGGATGCTTGGGAATCGATTTTCTTCTGGGAAATGAGGAGCAGCGGTTCGTGACCCTGCGCGAGGAGGGATTCTGCGACGGCGATACCGGGAAAGAGGTGGCCACCGGTGCCACCGCAGGCGATGAGGATTTTCATAGGGAAAAGTAAAAAGTGGAAAGTGCCTAGTGATCAGTGGGAGACGAAGGTTGTTGGAAGAGGATTACCGCAGAGGTGCAGAGTTCGGAGAGGGACGCGGAGCAAGAGTTATGGTAAGGGATTTTGAATCACGAATGCCAATAGCCTTATGCATTTTGAAAGGCTGATTTTTTTCTCTGCGTTCCTCCGCGTCCTCTGCGGTAAGATCGTTTTTATGTAAGCCCGGCTCTTGTGAGGAGAGGTAGGGGGTCGGCGGGGCGGGACATGAAGTTTTTGTAGAGGACTTCGGCGGGGGCGGAGTTTCCTTTGCTGAGGATTTGCTCGCGGAAGTCGAGGCCGGTTGCTTGGTTGAGGATGCCTTCCTTTTGGAAGCGTGTGAAGGCGTCGGCGTCGAGGACTTCAGCCCACTTGTAGGAGTAGTAGCCAGCTGCGTAGCCGGTGGGGGAGCTGAAGAGGTGGCCGAAGCGGCGTATCATCGAGGGCGATTCCGTTTTCTGCGGGGCGCGGTAGTCGGCTAGGATTTCTCGATCTACTTCGTCGAGGTCGCGGTCGAGGTATTTCGCGAGGTTGATGTGGAGTTCTAGGTCGAGCTTGGCGAGGCCGAGCTGGCGCATGAATACGCTGGCAGACATGTAGTTTTTGGCATCGACCATTTTCTGGAAAAGGTCTTCTGGGATGGGATCGCCTGTCTGGTAGTGGCGGGCGAAGAGGTCGAGGGTTTCACGCTCCCAGCAGAAGTTTTCCATGATCTGGGAGGGCAGTTCGACGAAGTCCCATGCCACACTGGTGCCGGAAAGGGATTTTACCGGGACATCGGAGAGCAGGCCATGGAGGAGGTGGCCGAACTCGTGGAAGATGGTCTCGACCTCGCCGTGGGTGAGGAGGGCGGGGGTGTCACCGACGGGTGGGGACATGTTGCCGATGATGAGGCCTAGGTGAGGCTCGCCTTGCTCGCCGGTGTGGAGGGAGTTCATCCACGCACCGCCGCGTTTGGTTTCGCGCGGGTGCCAGTCGGCATAGAAGGAGCCGAGATGTTGCTCGGATTTCGAGTCGTGGATCTCGTAGAATGTGACTTCCGGGTGCCAGGTTTCGGTAGCGTCGTCTTTTGCTGGGTCAGATGGGCTACCGAGATCGTAGTAGATGGTTTCCTTCTGGGTGATGGTGATTCCGAAAATGCGGGAGGCGATTTGGAACATGCCGTCCATGACGCCTTTGACCGGGAAGTAGGGGCGGAGGAGTTCGTCGTCGATGTCGAAGGATTCCTTGCGCTGCATCTCCGCGTAGTAGGCGACTTCCCATGGCTCCAATGGCTGGGGTTGGGGGGCAGCAGGATGCAGCCCTTGCTTGGTGGCTTTGTAGGTGGCCAGTTGGTTTGCCTCTTCTAGGAAACGCTCTTTGATTCGGTCGTGAAGTTGCTCGACGAAGGTGAGAGCGGTGCGGCCGTTGCGAGCCATGCGGCGCTGGAGGGTGAGGTCGCCGAAGTTTTGATGGCCGAGAATTTCCGCTTTTTCCTGGCGGAGTTTGAGGATTTTCCAGATGAGGTCAGAGTTATCGTATGGGTCTTTGGAGGCGACTTCTGAAGAGGCTTTCCAGACTGTTTTCCGAAGATTCTCGTCATGGGCATGTTGCATGATGGGGAACATGGAAGGGAACTGGAGGGTGAAGCGGTAAGAGCCTTCCGGGAGGTCTTTGGATTTCGCGTTGTCTGCTGCGGAGGCAATTGCGGAATCGGGCAGGCCGGCGAGCTCTTCTTTGTCGGTGATGACTAGATCCCAGGCATTTGTGGAGTCTAGGACGTGCTCGGAGTATTGCTTGGTGATGAGAGATAGCTCGGAATCAATTGCGGCGATGCGTTCCTTTTTATCATCTGGGAGGGCTGCTCCGGAGTTTTTGAAGTCCTCGATGGTTTCCTCGACGTGGCGCTTTTGGATTTCGGTGAGGGAATCAATTTTGTCGCTGCTTGCGACGGTGTTGAGGACGTTGAAGAGACGTGGGTTTAGAGAGAGTGAGGAGTAGAAGTCAGTGACCTCTGGGAGGAGCTTATTCAGCCCTTCGCGCTGGGCGGGATTGTCCGAGACTGAATCTAAGTGATGGAGTCGGCCCCACCCGTGCGAGAGTGATTCGGTGGCGTTTTCCAACGCGACGAAGCCGGACTGGTAGGTGGCTTCAGTGGCGGGCTGGCTGGAGATTTTTTCGATTGCTTCCTTGGCCTCGGCTAGAGCCTGGCTGATGGAGGGTTCTATGGTCTCTGGTGTGAGGGTGGACCATTTGATTTCGAAAGTAGGGTCGAGGTAGGAATGCATCTGGAAAATTTTAAATTCTAAATCTGAAAATTGAAACAAGAGGCGGACTAAAGTCCGCGTTCCGTGTTATGGCTGGAGGGTATTTGTGAGGAGTAGGGCGGCGATGATTACTCCTAGGGCGATGCGGTAGTATCCGAACACGGCGAGGCCGTGGGATTGGAGGTATTTTACCAGCCATTTCACGGCGAAGGCGGCGGAGATTGTGGCGGCTAGGATGCCGACGATGAGTGGAACTGGGCCGTAAGTTTCCCACATGAGTTTCGAGCCTCCGAACCAGACATCGAACTCGACCCCGGCACCTTCGATTTTCCAGACGGCTTTTTTGGCGGTGGCTGCGGTGAGTGTGACTACGCCGAGGAGGAAGGAATACTCCACGGCGGCTTTTATCGAGAGCCCCATGAGGAGGCCGCCGCAGATGGTCATGAGGGAGCGGGAGGTGCCGGGCCACATGGCTACGCATTGCAGGACTCCGATGAAGAGAGCCATTTTCCATGTGAGCTTGAGGATATCGCGTCCGTTGCCGCGAGGGGGATTTTTGCGCCGGTAGTTTACTGTCCAGAGAATGGCGAAGCCGCCTGCGACCCAAGCGAAGATGACTGGCCAGAGTCCGAAGAGCTTTTCCTCAATAATATCGTTGAGCAGGAGGCCGAAGACTGCGGCAGGGAGAAAGCCGACGATGACTGCGCTGGCGAGCTTGAGGCCTTCTGAATCCTGGCCGAAGACGCCTTTGATCATTTTCCAGACGTGCTTCCAGTATAGGCCGAGCACGGCGAGAATGGCTCCGCCTTGGATGCAGATCGCGAAACAGTCGGCGGCGAGCTTGTCAGCATCCGTGGTGGTGCCGATGTGCATGAGCCGCTGGGCGACGATTAGGTGTCCGGTTGAGGAGACGGGTAGATATTCGGTGATGCCTTCGATGAGGCCGAGGAGGATGGCTTTCCAGATGTCCATAAAATGATTTTTTCGGGCGGGATGTTGGGGCGGGAAAGGGCGCAGGGCAAGGCCGGGGATGGGGGAAGAAGTGCGGAGTGCCGAGTGATCAGTGATCAGTGGGAAGACTCTTTGCTCAGGTCTCATGCTGCGAATCTCAAATTTCTAATTTCAAATGTTTTTCCGGGTTGATTGCGGGAGCGGGGGTGCGAGGGTGTGTTCGGAGATTTATGAAGTTACGGTATCTGAGACTGGTTAGAAAAAGCTACCGCATGCTGAGGCACAAGCGGTTAAGGAAAAAGGGGTGGTGGCTGAGGATTACCAGGCCGCTGTTTGATAGACAGCTTTGGAAACCTTGCCGGGATACGGTGGCAACCGGGTTGGCGATCGGTTTTTTCTTTTCGATGATGTTCTTGCCATTTCAGATGATCGCGGCGGCTATTCTTGCGATGAGACTTCGTGCGAATGTTCCTTTCGCGATCGCAGGTTGTTGGGTCTCCAATTTATTGACTCATATCCCTATATGGATCGCTCAGGAATGGCTTGGAGACTGGATGAGGGAGACGTTGGGTATTAAATTACTTGGATTCGAGAACCTCGAGACGGAACTCATGGGTAAACTGGAGGTAAATGTGGCTAGTTTTATCTTGGGTATGTTCACTTCAGGGATTTTACTGGTTCTTGCCGCTTATCCGTTGGTTCATCTTTTCTCGAAATTCATGCCGCACCTCCTGCCGGTTTTGAAATCCAGGCCGGTGAAGATGCGAAAAGGGGAAGCCTGAGCGTTTTTGGGGTGGACTTGCGGGGCGATGCGAGTGCTCCATTCCGCCAGATATGATTCCAAACGTTCTCGCAGAAAGATATTCCTCCACCGGTATGAATGACATCTGGTCCGCTGAAGGGCGGATCGTTTTGGAAAGGGAATATTGGATCGCGGTGATGAAGGCTCAGAAGGATCTGGGGCTAGAAATTTCCCAGGAGGCCATCGATGCTTATGAAAAGGTAAAGGACAGTGTGAATGTGCAGTCCATCATGGATCGCGAGCGCGTCACGCGTCACGATGTGAAGGCGCGCATCGAGGAGTTCAACGACCTCGCTGGCCACCAGGAGATCCACAAGGGACTGACTTCTAGGGATCTGACGGAGAATGTGGAGCAGCTTCAGGTTTTCCGGGGACTGCTGGTGATCCGGGAAAAAGTGGTGGCTTCCCTACGCAGAATGCGTGAGCGAGCGGAGCAGTGGGATGAAGTGGTTTTGACGGCGAGGACGCACAATGTGGCGGCACAGCCGACGACTCTTGGGAAGCGGATCGCGATGTTTGGTGAGGAGTTGCTTTCCGGATACGGGATGCTGGAGCAAGTGATAGGATCATATGCGGTTCGCGGACTGAAAGGTGCTGTCGGAACTCAGATGGATCAGCTTTCGCTTTTCGAGGGTGATGCCGACAAGGTTGCGGAGTTGGAAAAACGCGTGGTCGCCCATCTGGGTATCCCGGAGCAGTGGAGCAACGTTGGACAAGTTTATCCGAGATCTTTGGATCTACGGGTGGTTTCGATTCTTACGGAGCTTGCGAGCGGGCCTTCTTCTTTTTGTAAAACCCTCCGCCTGATGGCCGGAAATGAGACTGCGAGCGAAGGTTTCGCGCCAGGCCAGACAGGATCCAGTGCGATGCCGCACAAGATGAACTCACGTTCATGCGAGCGTGTGAATGGTTTCCACGTGATCCTAAAAGGCTATCTCGCAATGGCTGCAGGGCTCGCGGGCGACCAGTGGAACGAGGGCGACGTGAGTTGCTCAGTGGTGCGCCGCGTGATGCTGCCGGATGCGTTTTTCGCCTTGGACGGGATGTTCGAAACCTACCTGACGATTCTTGATCAGATGGATGCCTACGAGGCAGTGATCGCTGCGGAGACCGCACGCTACCTTCCCTTCCTGATGACCACGACGGTGATGATGGAGGCGGTGAAACGCGGTGTCGGCCGAGAAACTGCTCACAAGGTGATCAAGGAGCATGCTGTAGCAACCGTCGCGGATATGCGGACGGGTGTGGTGGAAAAGAACAATTTGCTGGATCGCCTGGCAGAAGACGGAACGCTTGGCCTTTCCCGTGATGAGCTAGGCGCGATCTTGAAAAAGGGCGACCGGGAAGCGGGTGCTGCAAAAGCGCAGGTGAAGGTTTTCTCCAACTCGATAAAGTGCGTCGAAGACAAATGGCCTGAGGCTGCGGCCTACAAGCCGGGTGGGATTCTTTGAAGGCGGGCGGCGACCGAAGATCGCCGCCACGTGGGCTAACAAGGCAGGTAATTATGGAAGAGGGCCGCAAAGAGAAAACCTATACGCTCTCGGAGCTTGCGGATGTGCTGGGTGTTTCCAAGAAGACCGTCAGGTGCTGGGATAGGGATGGCGTTTTGAAGCCAGGGAAGGTGGAAGGGTCGGTTGGCGAAGTTTACACCCACGGGCGGGCAGGTGGAGCATCTGGATGCGATACGGCTGATGTCCGGAGGCAGGTGGGAGGAGGAAATGAAGACGGCTTCGGACCGGGAGCTCACGATGGTGGAACTGTTCGCGGGATGTGGTGGGATGGCTTTGGGAATGGAGAAGGCTGGTTTCGAGACGGTGCTG
This sequence comes from Akkermansiaceae bacterium, assembly GCA_905182475.1. Lineage (GTDB taxonomy): Bacteria > Verrucomicrobiota > Verrucomicrobiia > Verrucomicrobiales > Akkermansiaceae > Luteolibacter. Next base: position 91,909 of record CAJJBR010000045.1, read on the forward strand.
CTCAATGAAATCGACAAGCGGGCGTGTCAGACTCTGAGGAAAAACAGGCCGGGATGGAATGTGGTGGAGGGGGATGTGAGTGGGATCGATTTCACTCCGTACAAAGGGAAGGTGGATGTGGTGGCGGGCGGGTTCCCTTGCCAGGCGTTTTCCTATGCGGGGAAGAAAATGGGATTTGAAGATACGCGGGGGACGCTTTTTTTTGAGTTTGCCCGGGCTGTGAAGGAGATACTGCCGAAGGTGTTGGTTGGGGAAAATGTGCGGGGGCTTTTGAACCACGAGGACGGGAGGACGTTGGAGGCGATCAAGGGGGTGATCGCTGAACTTGGATACACGCTGGTGGAGCCGAAGGTGCTGAAAGCGATTTTTTACCAAGTGCCGCAGAAGCGGGAGCGGCTTTTGCTTGTGGCGGTTCGGAATGATTTGGCAGGAAAATCGGAGTTTCAATGGCCCTCGCCCTTCAATCGGATCATGACGATGAGGGATGCTTTGAAAAAGGGTGAGCTCTTTCCCACAAATGTTCCGAAATCCGACGGACAGGTGTATCCGACCAGGAAAAAAGAGATTCTAAGCATGGTTCCCCAAGGGGGCTACTGGAGGGATTTGCCGGAGGATGTGCAGAAGGAATACATGCTCCGCAGTTTTTACCTGGGCGGAGGAAAGACGGGGATGGCGAGATGGCTTTCATGGGGCGAACCGAGCCTGACGCTTACCTGTTCGCCTGCGCAGAAGCAGACGGAAAGGTGTCACCCGAACGAGACAAGGCCGCTTACCGTGAGGGAGTATGCACGGGTTCAGACTTTCCCGGATGACTGGGAGTTCTGTGGCTCGCTGAGCAGCAGGTACAAGCAGATTGGGAATGCCGTTCCGGTCAACCTTGCCCATGCGGTGGGGCGGAGTTTGGTCAGGCTGCTGAACGGGCTGGAGTGAGTCTCCAACAGCTTACTTCCCGCCGGTGCGTGGCTGGCCTTTCTTCTTCGGCTTGTCGGGGGTGACGTTGCGCATGTCGCCGCCTTTTCCTTTTTGCTTCTGCATTTCTGCCTGTTTCTCAGCCATGCGCTGAACCCATGACTTTTTCCCACCATCCTTGCGAGCCTTGAGTTCCGGCTCCGGGATCTTGTTCATCAGGTAGGTTTGGCCGATGGAGAAAATGTTCTGAGTCGTCCAGTAGAGGGCGAGGGCGGATGCGTAATTGTAGCAGAAGAAGAAGAACATCAGCGGCATGAAGAGCATGATGCGCTGCTGCATTTTGTCGCCGGTCTTGGGCATCAGCGACATCTGGATGGCGCTGGTGCCGGCCATGACGATGGGCAGGATGTTGAGCGGGATGCCAGCGATATGCATGAGGGTATCCGGCTGGGAGAGGTCGTTCACCCAGAGGAAAGGCTGGTCGCGCAGCTCGACGGCGGAGTTGAGCATTTTAAAGAAACCGAAGAAAATCGGGATCTGGATGAACATGGGAAGGCAGCCACCGAGGGGGTTGATGCCGTATTTCCGGTAGAGCCCCATCATCTCGGTGTTGAGCTTGTTGGGATCGTCCGGATATTTTGCCTTCAGCTCCTTCATGACGGGCTGGAGCTTGGACATGCGCTTCATCGAGTGGGTCGATTTCGCGTGCAGCGGCCAGATGAAGATGCGGACGATGATGGTGAGGCAGATGATGGCGAAACCCCACGATTGCGTGCTGGAGAGGTTATCGAGGAGGTTGTGAAGGTTGTTTAGCAGCCAGTTGAGCGGACGGGAAACGAACCAGAACCAGCCGTATTGCATCATGTCGCCCCAGCCTTCGCCGGTGCCTTCAGCGTTATCCAGCTTGCGAAGCATGGTGTTCGCCTTGGGGCCGATGAAGATCTGGTAGTTGAAAGTTGTCGGGACGCCGGGTGCGAGCGATTCCTCAGGAAGGGAAAGGCCACCGCGCACGGAGGTGAGGGTTTTGGAATTCGGCTTGAGGGTGAAAGGAGAAGGTTTTCCCCAGACGCGGGTGAACTCAGGTTTCTCGGGGCGGATGACCGTGATGAAGAACTGGTCGGAAACACCTGCATAAACGATCTCTTCGTCAGAAGGACTGTCGAGTATGTATTTGTCGGAGCCTATAAATCCGCCTTTGAAGGAGTTGGCAGATTTGAAGTGCATCTTTCCACCTTCGTACCAGAAGAAACCTGTAAGGTCGGAGCGCTCTTTTTCGTGGAGAGGTGCGGCAGATCCGAGGAAGAGATCGTATTGGGAAAGGTCAAAATTCGCTTGGGTGGTATTTTCGAGAGCGAGGGAAAAATTCAGGAAATACTCGGCTCCCGGAATATCGGACGTCTCAAGCGAGAAGGTTTTTTTCGCGATGATGCCTGTGGAGAGCTTCGCGATGAATACGACGGTCTTTCCGGGTTCGGACTGATCGGCTTTATAAGAATAGGTGGCGTTATCGAGAACCTCCCCGGGGCCTACTAGACCGGCGATTGGGCCAGGGCCGTTTTTGTTGATGCGGACGTTAGAGGTTTCCGTGACGTTCTTTTGTTCCTTTAGTTCAGCGTATTTGATGCCGCCGCCAATGTTGGAAAGAGTGAAGGCAACCTTGTCGTTTTCCAGGACTACGGTTTCTTCAGAAGTCGGAGGGGGAGGGGTTTCCTCTGTCAGCCCGGCTTCTGGTATCGCAGGAGCGGCGGGGGATAGAGGGGCTACTGTTTCTTTGGCGGCAGGTTCGTTCGCTCTTTTGTGCGCTTCGTTTTTCGAAGCGAAGTGCATGTTGATTGCGATGAGCACGCCGCAGAGGGCAAGAATGATCCAAGTTTTACGGTCGTACATGGAGATGGGGAAAATGGTTAGGAGGTTGCGCTAGATTTGCGAAACGGGAATGGTTGCTTAGGCGTTGGGAGTGCCAGGGTCAAGGGAATGAGGACGTCCGGGACGGAAGATTTAGCCGAAGAGTTTCAGGCGGCGTGCCTGCCGGTGCCAGTCGGCTTCGAGTTCGGCGTTGGTGGCGCTTTTCGCATCCGCGCGGGCGATGGTTACAAGGAAACGCTTCGGATCGGCGAATTCTGGGGCGTATTTCTGAAAATAGCTGCGGAAACGGCGCCGGAGAAGATTCCGGTCGTGGGCTTTCTTGGATGCCCTTTTGCTGGTTACAAAAGCCGCTTGGACGGATGGCAGGGAAGGATCTGCCAGCGTCGTTAAAATGACAAACCGGCCTGCTTTCGCGTGACCGGTTTTTCTGATGCGAATAAAATCCGCATTTTGGTTGATGCTGCACTTCCTTGGAAATCTCATGGGAGTGCGTGGCTGCGGGCTGTATCCCGCACCCCTTATCAGGTGCCGTGCTGCGTGATGTGGCGCTTGAAGTGAATCTCAGCACCCTTGGGTATGAGACGAACGCGTCCTTTTTGGCGGCGGCGTTTGATGCAATCACGGCCTGCCTTGGTGGCCATGCGTGCACGGAAACCGTGTTGTTGTTTGCGCGTGCGCTTAGAGGGTTGGTATGTACGGAAGCTCATGACAAGTTAGTGGTAAAAAATTGCGTGCCTGTTGGGGCGCGGGGGCGGGACTTTAGGTAGAGGGCTGCGGTTGTCAATGCAGCAATGCGAGGTTTTCAAAAAAAATTACGCCTTGTCGGGATCGTGCGAGCTTGATTCCTTCTATGTCCGACATGGCCGCCCCGCAAAACACGATCGCACTGGTGTATGACTACGATCAGACGCTTAGCTCCAAATACATGCAGGACGACGTGCTGTTTCCAAAATTTGGGATCGATCCGGCGCAGTTTTGGAAAAAATGTAACAGCCTCGTTCACGAGCAGAAGTGGGACGGCGAGCTGGCTTATATGAAATGCCTGTTGGATTACCTAGGGATGGACCGCGTGACCAACCAGATCCTCTCTGATCTCGGTGCCGGGCTGTCGTTTTTCCCGGGACTTCCGGAGCTTTTCGAAGATCTTCCGAAAGCCGCGCTGCGCCCTGAACACGAGCTCGCTGGGATCAAAGTTGAGCATTACATTATTTCTTCTGGGCTCAAGGCGCTGCTCGACGGCTCCCGGCTCAAACCCTTCGTGAAGGAAATGTTCGGCTGCGAATTTGGCGAAGATGCCGAGGGTTTAATCAGTTTCCCGAAACGAGTGATCTCCCACACGACGAAGACCCAGTATCTTTTCCGCATCAACAAAGGCATGCTCCGCTACGACCAGGACGTGAATGATCACATGCCTGCCGAACAACGCCCGATTCCTTTTGAAAACATGGTCTATGTCGGCGACGGTCCGACCGATGTGCCGTGCTTTACCGTAGTGAATCGGAACGGCGGCCACGGAATCGCTGTATATAATCCCGCCGACGAGACCGGGAAATCCTTCCGGAAATGCTACGACCTCTGCACCCACGCCGGGCGGGTGAAACACATCGCCCCAGCGGACTATCGCGAGGGCTCGCACCTGTGGCTTTTGCTAAAGCAAATGGTCACTGAAATGGCGGATCGAATCATGCGCAATCGCATCGAGGAGCGGGACAATGCAACGGTGGCTGCACCGACTTTTTGAAGAATTTTATGTCAGGAATATCTCATTTTCATTTTACGGGCGTTTGCGGAACCGCAATGGGCGCAGTGGCAGCGGCGATGAAGCGGCGGGGGTTCATCGTCACCGGTAGCGATACAAACGTCTATCCGCCTATGTCCGATTTTCTCCGCGGTGAGGGCATAGCGATCGCTGAAGGATACCACGAGAAAAACATCCCGGAAGGCGCGGATGTGGTCGTGATTGGAAACGCGATCTCGCGTGGAAACCCCGAAGCTGAAGCGACGCTCGACCGGAAGCTTCTCTACAGTTCTCTGCCCGAGGTGATGAAAGACCATTTCCTGAGGGGGAAACGGAACTTTGTAATTAGCGGCACTCACGGGAAAACGACGACCTCCTCGATGCTCGCGTGGCTCTTCACCCATGCGGGCCGCGATCCCGGTTTCATGATAGGAGGACTTCCGAAAAACCTCGGTTGCGGGGCGCGTTTCCCGGATTCTGATTTCAATGTCCTTGAGGGCGACGAATACGACACCGCCTTCTTCGACAAGCGCTCCAAGTTCCTCCACTACCTTCCGGAATGCGTGGTGGTGAACAACATCGAGTTCGACCACGCGGATATCTACAACAACGTTGAGGAAATTAAACTCAGCTTCAAGCGACTCCTCAACATTGTGCCCCGTAACGGCATGGCTTTCGTCAACGGCGACGAACAGCACTGCCTGGACGTTTCCGCGAACGCACCCTGCCCGGTGACCACGGTCGGTTTTTGCGAAAGCAACTCCTTGCAGATCACTGGAATGAAATACGAAGAGTCCTATAGTGGGTTCACTCTTGGTGGATACGATTACGCAGTGCCGATGACCGGTGAGTTCAATGTGCGCAATGCGGCAATGGCCGTCGCAGCAGCGGATTTCGGCGGGCTTTCTTTGAAAGAGATCAGCGAAGGCCTCCTCGCTTTCGAAGGTGTGGCCCGCCGCCAGGAACTCAAAGGCGAGAAAAACGGAATCAAGGTCATCGACGATTTCGCTCACCACCCGACGGCGATCCGCCTCGCTATCCAGAGCATCCGCCAGAAGTATCCCGCCTCCCGCCTCTGGGTAGTGTTTGAACCTCGTTCAAACACTACTCGCCGAGCTGTTTTCCAAAAGCAACTCGCCGAAGCCCTGGCTCTCGCCGATTTCGCAGTCGTGGCCGCCATCCCGGATCTCCACAAGATCCCGGAAAACGACAGGCTCGATCCCGCCCGTCTCTCCTCCGATATTGCAGCCGGCGGTGGCAAAGGATATTATCTCGCAGATAACGCCGCCATCATCGCCCAGGTGAAAGCGGGTGCAAAGCCCGGCGATGTTGTCGCCGTCCTCTCGAACGGCGGCTTCGGCGGGATTCATAAACAGCTGCTGGAGGAATTATAGGCGATTGTTCGCTTTACAAACCCGCCCGCTTCGCACAATTTTTCGCGCTCCCGCTCATTTCAGGACAGATGGCTGAGCTCGGTTTAAGGCACACGATTCGAAATCGTGCGTAGGGTTAAACTTACCGTGGGTTCGAATCCCACTCTGTCCGCCATTCAACTTTCACGGAGGAATGTACATTTGCGCTCCCGATAAACTCCGGCACGTTCTACGAGAGTGGGATGAGAATCCCTGCGAAGCACCGGGTTTGATCGGTGCGGAGCCTCTAAATGTATTGCGTCCCGAGGGGACGATTCATCCAAGCTAGGGGTGAGAGCCCCTGGGAAACCGGGTGGAATTCATGTCGTCCTGGAGGGACGGATCATGCAGGGAAAACGTCCATATCGCGCATGAGGCGTCCTTTCAGGACGTTGTCTAACCGGGGGGGGCTGAGATGAGCTGTCCCTTGGTGAATTAAGGGAAGTAAAGTGCGCTGGCGCGGTTGGGTGATGCTTCTCGCTGCGGCTCGAAGGCGGACTGAAGTCCGCGATCCTTGACTCTTCGCCCCATTAATCCTTCTTCCCCGCCCCAGCAGTATCAAAGCACAGCTGTATGGTGTGCGAAATTCCCGGGAGACTTGCTACCCATCCCACCACCGCCCAGCCGAGATGGATGTGTTGGAGAGCCATCGCAATCGCATTGACCCCGCTTTCGATCCTGCCGGTGGACGGATTCTGCCAGGTGATTCGCTGGAGAGGGACGCCTGGCCATTCGGAGGCTTTGCGGAGGGTGAGTTGTTTCGGGGATTGCTCTGAAAACCAGTCGCCAATTTCGGTGCAGGAATCACCGGATATCTCACGCCTCAGTCCCTGTCGCGAATCCTGATCCACACGGTGTATTCCACGAAAGACCGCCTTCCTTTCCTCCGCGATCCAGAATTTCGGGACGGTAAATACGTCTGGGATTGATTCCGGCACGGACGCAACCCCGATGGGGTTGGGATATAGGGGGCGGAGTTCCTAGGGTAGCCTCCGCCCTGCTCCGGCAACCCTGGGCTAAAAACCGTATCCCCGTTGGGGATGAAAAACCTTCGCCGCCCAGTTCAAAAGTAATCCTGCCCACCACTTTCAGTTACACCCCCCTGGGTGTTTGATTGCCCGGTGCCGGGGATGAATCTTGATTACGGGATGAGTTGTCAAAATCCTGAAGTGACAGGAGGGAGTGCTGGTGGATAATGCCGTCACGCTGGGCATGGCCCGATGAGAAAAATGATATTATGTTTACAGGACTTGTAGAGGCATTGGGAGAGGTGGATTCGCTTCAGGCGAAAGGGGAGCAGGCGCGGCTTGAGCTGGTGATTCCATTTGCGGATGAACTCGCGCTCGGAGATTCCGTGGCAGTCAACGGGTGCTGCCTGACAGTGGCGGAAATTTCTAGTGACTCCGTGGCGTTCGATGTCCTGGCGCAGACGTTGCGGGTGACTTCGCTGGGCAAGCTTTCTGAGGGGAGTGTGGTGAATCTGGAGCGTGCCCTGCGGGTGGGAGACCGGCTAGGCGGGCATTTCGTGCAGGGACATGTGGATGCGGTGGGAGTAATCGTTTCGCTGGAGGAAAACGGGCAGGATCATGTAGTGGAGGTTTCGTTGCCTCCGGAGATCCACAAGCTTTGCGTGGGGAAAGGTTCCATCGCTATAGACGGGATCTCGCTGACGATCGCGGAGCTGAAAGAGGCTTCGGCGGTGTTTTGGATCACGCCACATACCTTTTCCAATACCAATTTACGCGATGCGAAGCCGGGGGATACCGTGAACCTAGAAGGCGACATGCTGGCAAAGCATGTCGCGGCTTTGCTGGGCAAGTAGGTTGTAAGGACAGAAATGTCCTTACTCCAAGTCTTTCACGCAGCGGAAGCCGGTGTGACAGGTGGGGGAGTCGCTTTCGATGGAGTGGCGGGCGCCGGGGCGGTAGCGCATGCAGTAGGAGATGTGGCAGAGGAATGAGCCGCCTTTGGTAATGTGGTTGGCTGTGCCGCCGCTTTTTTGGCCGGTGTTCATGTTGATCCAGGTTTCAGGTCCCTTGGGATCACATTTCTCACAGTTGTTCCGGTATCCGGGGTCGTAGTAATCAGAGCAAAGTTCCCAGACGTTGCCCGCCATATCGTAGAGGCCGTAGCCGTTGGGTGGATAGGATTTCACGGGTGCGGGACCTGCGAATCCATCCTCGGCGGTGTCGTCGGTTGGGAAGGTGCCGTGGAAGGTATTGGCCATCCACTTACCGTCCACCTTCAGCTCGTCACCCCACGTATAAATTTTTTCTTTCAATCCACCCCTCGCTGCGAATTCCCATTCGGCTTCCGTCGGAAGGCGTTTCCCTGCCCATTTCGCGTATGCGGCAGCGTCGTCATAGGTGACGCAGGCAACCGGATAGTTGTCCCGTCCCTCGATGGTCGACCCCTTGCCTTCGGGCATTTTCCAGCTCGCTTCGGTATCCCACTTCCACCACTGCAGGTAGGAATCGGGATCCATCACACGACCGTCCAGCTTGTCCGGCGTGTTGAAAATGATGGATCCATTGTTGAAAGGTGATTTTGGAAGTTGCTCTAGCGCCTCGGCGGGAAACTGTGAAATATCCGCTACCTGCTCGGCGAAGGTCACGTAGCCCGTGGCATCGACGAAATCTTTGAACTGGGTGTTGGTCACCTCGGTCTCGTCGATCCAGAATCCCGAAACCTCGATTTTCACCTGCGGCCTCTCTTCGGGAAAATCCTTTTTCCCGTAGGGAGTCTCGAAAGTCCCGCTGGAACCCATCATCGTGATTCCGCCTTCGATTTTGATCATCCCTTCTTTCACCTCGGCCTGCGGGGTGGTGGATTCCTGTTCTTTGCAGGAAGTGAGAAGGGCGGCCAGAAAGGCTACGGAGAGTAGGGATTTTTCAAATATCACGGAGAAAGCTTACGCGTAGAGCGGGCTGCATCCATCATAAATTTCTACTGCCGCTTTGGGTTTCCAAGTTCGGGGGAATCGGGATAGACTTTCCCCAAGAAAATGAGAGCCAGACTGACCAAAGACTTCCGCTTCGAGGCCGCCCACACCCTTCCGTCCCTGCCTGATGACCACAAATGCCGACAGATGCACGGCCACAGCTTCAAGGTGGAGATCCACATCGAAGGGAAAGTGGATGAAAAAATCGGCTGGATCTACGACCACAAATTGATTTCCAACGCGATGAACCCGCTTCTGGAGAAGCTTGACCATTCATATTTGAATGACATCGAGGGACTGGAAAGCCCCACCATCGAGATCATGGCGGCGTGGTTTTGGAAAAAGCTCGCGCCCCAGCTCCCGGGTCTGGCGGAAATTGTGATCTACGAGACCCCGACAGCGAGGTGCTCTTTCCGGGGTGAATTCGACTGATCGAAAAATCAGTGTGAAATAACCTTGCGTCCGCGGGCAGGTTGTATCAATTTCCCGCCCCCAACCACTCGGGACGTAGCTCAGCCTGGTAGAGCGCCTGCTTTGGGAGCAGGATGTCGTCAGTTCGAATCTGGCCGTCCCGACCATTTCTCCTTAATGGAAAAATGGGTATTTATCCCCATGGTGATATTCAAGGTTGTCACCGAATATCCACCGAATAAAACCGTGGAGATCTTCTCAACGATCCAATGAATCGTTGGATGTGACAGGCAGAGACGATGTCGCAGCGGGTCACTTGAATATTCCTTTGGCGCATTTGCCACAGTCAGTTTCAGATCGTAATTGGAGTTTTGGGTTACGTGACCCTCCCCAAGATTGGACAGTGCTCCCAAGCTCTCGTGCGCGCGACCTGTATTGAACGCTTCCTAGGAACTGGCATCCAACCCGGTCTCCCATCTCTGACCCTACGCCTATAATGCTTCTCGTTTGGAAGCCCCTGAAAATAGGGTCGAGGGCTCATCTTTTGAGTTCCTAGCTAATTGGGTCTGACCGTGCGGATGCGAACCCGGGTGCAATCCTCGGGAGCCTCACTGAAGATACGCTCGAACTAGTCGTCGCCCGGATCCTGCCACTCGGGGGCGATCTGGACGCGGTCGCCGACCTTGAGAGGTTCGGTACCATTGTGCGCTCATTTTCGTGTCACATGGATTCCTCCCACTCCCGCCGCTGAGCCATGGCCTGCCGCCACGCCCCGCGGTCGCCATGCTTGTCAACGGACCAGCGGCGGGAGTCCTGCTTGCCATCGACGAGGGCGTTGGTGATCCACCATCAGGCCTCGCGGCCGAACCCGTCGCGTTCCGACCTGCGCCTGACCCCGGTGGAGTCGCGTAGCCGGCCGTCGAGTTTTGTAGAGGGTCTCACTTTTGGCTGCAACGGGCCCTCGCGATAGTAGCGGGTGGCAGAGGCCTTGGCCTTCTCCCGACAGTCCGGGCAGGTGCTGTAGTTCCGCCTGTTGCCCGGCTTTTTGTCCAGCTTCCCGCCACAGCGGCAAATGCCGCGTTTTCTGGCTGCGGCCACCTTCTCGCGCAACCGCGTGTTGGCGGTTTCGCGTCTCTGTTTCTCGCGCTCGACGCGCTCCTCAGTAGTTAAGCTCATGGGATCGTGATCGAACAAGAGCGTGACCTTCCGATCCGTATTGCCAAGGGCGATTTGGCAGCGGTTTCCGGGCGCGTGGCTCCTCCCTAAGGCTCAGCGTCATGCCTTTTCCCGACTCCTGAACGGAGAAGTTCACCGAGGTGAAAAAGTGACCATGTTCCCCTGGACTCCACACGGAGCCCCGGGGAATCTCTTTTACCGCTCCGGCTTGATGTAGGCGTTGACGCCGATGATGACGGGCAGGCCGTTGATTTTGAGTAATGTGCCTGGAGTCGCTGCCTTGAGTGGAGAAAGGGGAGGTGCAGAGAGAAGTAGCAGCAAGAGCGAAAGAACCGCACTGCCTACAAAAATGTAGGATAGCGCGGTTTTGAAAATAGCGTGATGAGACTTAGGACGTCAGATCCTTACAGTCGCCGGAGCAGTTCTTCCCGATGGAGGCGATGCCGTTTTTCAGTCCGGATGCGGACTTGTACATCTGACTCTGGCCGATGCTGGACTTGAGCACGAAGTACTGCATGCCGTTTTTGGAGTCCTTGATCTCGAACTTGGATTCGTCTCCACCGTTCTTTTTCACAGACTCGACGCCGTTAGCGCAGCCCGCCTTGCCCGGCGCCCAGCCCTTCGGCAGATACAAAACATGTTAGACCGCGGTCGCGGTAAAATCAGGATGCGTCTGCTTCGGGTCGCTCTACGGTCGCTCACTCTTTTTGGAAAAAGCTCCCGTTTGGTTGATCTCCAGATCGGCGCGGATTTATCGGACGAGCCTAGGCTCAGATATAGCGAAGGAAGATGCTTTCAAAAAGCTCTTGTTTGCCGCTGGCAGGGGTGTGATTCCCGTGCTCGTGAGCGATCTTATGGAGATCCTGCAGCGAGAGTTCTCCCTCCTCGTAGGACTTGCCGTCTCCGTTATCGAAGGTGGCGTAGCGGTTCTTCACCAAACCGGGAATTTCGGATTCAGTGAGGATTTTTTCGGCGGCGATGGCGGCGCGGGCAAAGGAGTCCATACCTTGGACATGTGCGATGAAGAGATCTTCGATGTCTGTCGAATTGCGGCGGAGCTTCGCGTCGAAGTTGACTCCACCGTGGGTGAAGCCGCCAGCCTTGAAGATTACCATCATGGCCTCGGTAAGCTCAAGTGGATCGACCGGGAACTGGTCGGTGTCCCAGCCGTTTTGCACATCACCGCGGTTCGCATCGATGCTGCCAAGCAGACCCGCGCCTGCGGCGACTTGGAGTTCGTGCGTGAAGGTGTGTCCGGCGAGCGTGGCGTGATTTACCTCGATGTTCAGGGCGAAATCCTCAAGGAGATCAAACTCGCGGAGGAAGCCGATCACGGTGGCGGAATCGAAATCATACTGATGCTTGGTTGGCTCGCAGGGTTTTGGCTCGATGAAGAATTTCCCTTTGAATCCTTGGTCACGCGCGTAATCGCGAGCGATGGTCAGGAAACGGGCCAAATGTTCACGTTCCCGTTTCATGTCGGTGTTGAGAAGCGAGAGGTAGCCTTCGCGACCGCCCCAGAATACATAGCCTTCGCCACCAAGTTCTATGGTGGCGTCGATCGCGCCCTTGAGCTGGCCACCAGCGCGAGCGAGGATGGAAAACTCGGGATTGGTGGACGCGCCATTCATGAAGCGCGGGTTACTGAAAAGGTTGGCGGTGCCCCACAGGAGTTTTACACCGGAGTCTTCTTGTTTCTGCTTCAGGTAAGGAACGATGGCTCCCATGCGTGACTCGAACTCGGCGAGGGTGGTTCCTGCCTCATCCATGACGTCGGTGTCGTGGAAGCAATAGTATGGCACGCCGAGTTTGGTGATGAACTCGAAGGCGGCATCGGCCTTGTCTTTGGCGGACTGGATCGGATCCGAGGAATTCAGCCAAGGCAGCGGGCGCGTGGGGGCTCCGAAGGGATCTGCACCGTTTCCGCAGAAGCTGTGCCAGTAAGAAACGCCGTAGCGTAACCAGCTTTCGAGGCTGCGACCCATTACCACGCGATCTGCGTCATAATGGCGGAATGCAAGTGGGTTGGTGCTGTCGATGCCTTCGTAGGCGATACGGTCGACGGATGGGAAATAGGCTTTGGCGCCGATGGTCAGGTTCGTGGACATAGTGTATGTGTGGCTGTTTGAGCGTTCACCCTGTCACGAATGTCCTGGCCGCGCCTTCATAATCGGATCACTTTCTCCCCCGATTAGCATAATCGAACAGAAATCACGACCAGGTGCGGCGACGAAACGCCGTCGGACTGTGGCCAGTCGCTTCACGGAACTTGCGCGCGAAGTAGTTGCTGTCTCCGAATCCTGTCTCAAACGCGATCTCGGTTATCCCAAGGCTGGTTTGGCGCAGCATCCGCTTGGCCTCCTCGATGCGCAGACCGATGAGGAAATCGATGGGAGACTGCCCTGTCGCCTGCCGGAAAATACGTAGGAGATTGGTGCGCGAAAGATTTGCGAACTCCGAGAGCGTCTGCAGGGTCCACGGTTCCGCATAGCGTTGTTCCAAGGCGCTGACCAGTCGCCCCATGCGCAGCAACGAGCGGCTTTCTTTTGTCGCGCCGTCTCCGTAACGACGAGAGAGAAATACCATAAGTTCCAGCAACAGCCCCATCAACACAGCCTCATAACCCGCCTGCCGCGAGGCGGATTCCCGTTCGATTCGCTCCGCCAGTGCCTCGGCCACACCGAGATCCTCACGGCCTAGATTTAGTCGGCTCGAAAAGTGATGCGCTCTACGGAAGGAAGGTTCAAGCATGAAAAGCGCACTGTATCCAGGCAGTCGTCGCAGCAAGCTCATCGGTAGAGGAAGGCGTGTCGGGTCATACATCACGTTTACCAGCACCAGGTCTTCACGATCCCGGAAACAATGCACTTGGCGTCCCTGGACAACAAAAACATCGCCGGCCGAGACCGGAAACGATTCCCCCTCCAGCACATGACGCCCCCTGCCGGAAAGAACCAGAGCCAGTTCACAAAAGTCGTGATAATGATCGATCTCGGTCACGTCATGCGCATGCGACGGTTGCCCGTTTGGCTCGGCTCGAACCACCCGCACTGTCACCGGGAATCCATCCTCCCCGAAGTAATCAACACCCTTGGCTAATAATGCCATGGCGTCATTAGCACAAATGGATTGCCGACTTGCAAGCCTCCAGCATTCCAATGTCGCGAAACTGAATCACCTCAATAGCGTTGGAATCAATTTCTCAAGCACGTCCCGACTGTTATTGGAGCCTGCGGTTTCGTCTTTCTAGGGATGTCACGGGATTCAACAACGCGACGATGAGCATCAATGGTGGAATGGGTGGGCGAAACGATCTGCCTTGACATCAAAGCGTTCGGCCCGCTCTACGGGCGAAAGTAGGCGTAAGCCTCGAAGTGCCAAGACTCACGAGCCACTGCCTGCCGTGGAAGTTCCACCGCCGCATCCGGTCCAGACGGAGCGTTCGGGCACGGCGGTGAGAAACTGCACGGACATGCTCGCGGCGAAAGCATCCCCTCCTCCCTCAGGCGAAGAGTTCGCCTTCTTGGCGCGCGGGTGACCTCCCGTAATCTTCATGATGCCGCTTCAGGCGCTGATCATCGCTTGGTGGACGGCAAGGAGGCGGTGATCTTTTCGCATTTTCCGCGGAAAAATGTTCTGGTTAGCGATTGACAATCGCGGGTGATCGTCTGAGCTAAGAACACTGCATATGAAAGCCACTAAAGAACGTTATACAAAGACTCAGATCCTGAATCAAATCGCTGAAGAAACTGAACTGAGCCGCAAGCAAGTTGCTGCCGTTCTCGAAAGCCTCAGTGGTGTGATCGAAGGTCACGTCAAGAAGCGTGCCGTGGGTGAGTTCGTCCTCCCAGGACTGATGAAGATCCTCACCGTCCGCAAGCCCGCTGTGAAGGCTCGCAAGGGTATCAACCCTTTCACCAAGGAAGAAGTGATGTTTAAGGCTAAGCCTGCGACCACTGTGGTGAAAGTTCGCCCTCTGAAAAAGCTCAAGGACATGGCGCTTTAATCGCCTGCGATTGATCATTCTTTGCAAAAACGGCTCCGGGCTTACCCGGGGTCGTTTTTCTTTGGGTGGATTGGATTCTCATTTTGAATGAGATGAAGATAGATACGATCCCTGCTTCCATCCCTCCCAAGATCGTTTGCGGTAGCGGTTTTTTGGTCGATCACCAGTTCTTATGAAACTGGAGCCTTGTGCCCAGTTTTATCGATGTCTTTCCCCTGGTGCACCCGGGAAGGTGCTGCGAGGAATTTGCTTTTTGGGTGGGTTGCTAGAGGTTGTCGTTCTAAGGAATCGGATATGGGAATTGAACCGCAAAGTAAGAAAAGTTCGCCAAGTTTTTCAAAGCCAAACGCTTTCTTTCTGAACAGAAGGCTTCAGTCAAAAAGACTCTTTTGAAATCTTTGTTCTCATGGACTTGGTGAACTTTTCTTACTTGGCGGTTCAATCTCTTGAAAAATCCCTAACGTAGGTGCCCTGGTCATTCAGCAATCAGAAGGAAGCAGGACTGGATTTACGCGACTAGGCGGCGGGGCAGGTTGCGACGGAGGATCATCATGCCGCGACGGATGCGAGCCTTCGCCGTCCCAAGAGGGAGTCCTGTGCGTTCCGCTACCTCGATCTGCGTGAGGCCTTCGAGATAAGCGAGCTCCAGAACTTGGCGCTGTTCCGGTGCCAACTCGCGCAGGGCCCGCCGTGTCGCACGGCACGCCTCCGTGCGCAGTAGTTCGTCGTCGGCGGTGGGGACAAATTTTGGCGGAGCAAGCGCGGCAGCTTCGGTGCTCAGGCGCTCGCGCATCGCCGTGGCTCGCGAAGCTTTCCGCACGTGATCGATGGCCCGGTTGCGCGCGATCGACGCCACCCAGGTGGAGACGCGCCCCTTGGTCGGCTCCCACCTCGCAGCCCCTTTCCAGATGGAAAGGAGCACCGTCTGACAAACGTCGTCCACTTCGCTCCCGCTTCCCAGTGTGCGCCTGACCATCGAGATGATCAACGGCCGCAGTTCGGAGGCCAGCGCTTGGAACGCGAGCTCGCTGCCATCGACAATCTCCGCCATCAACTGGCGCTCCCTGAATTCACTCAGACGCCCCGACTCTGATTCGCTCCTGTTCCGAATGACCGTCTTCATAATTACTAGTGTCTCCAATTGTCTAGTTCATCAACTAAAAAAGACCTAGACAGTATTCTCTTGTCACAAGTAATATCGCCAAATCACTTGAAATGAAGGGATTGTGGCTTACTTGGTCTTTGAAATATCACATGAACAAAAGGTGGACATCGCCTAGGTGGAATGCAAATCACCCCCCGGACGCCAAGGCCCGTGCCATGCGCGGGAAGAGCAGCCAATGAGCGGGGAGTACCGCGAGCCAGTAGAGTCGCCCGAGCAGGCCCTGGGGTCGGAAGGTGGCAGTCTGGCGCAACTGGCCGTCGCGAACCGAAAATTCCAGCCAGGCTTCCCCGGGGAGCTTCATCTCGGCATAGAGCATGAGGCGACCGGATTCCCGGTCCGCCAGGAGCACGCGCCAGAAGTCGAGGGCGTCACCCGCGCGTAACTCACCGGAATGCCGTCGCCCACGGCGAAGACCGGTGCCCCCGAGGAGCCGATCCAGACCGCCTCGCAGCTTCCAGGCCCAATTCATGGTGGGCCATCCTTTGCTGCCGCCAAGCGACCATATGGCATCGACGACTTCGTCACGCCGAGCAGCCAGAGGCGCACTCTGGCTGTCGCGAAGGATCCCATGTTCGGGGACCTTGATGGCGTCGATGAAGCGGGGACCAAGCGAGCCGGTTTGGAGCGAATCGATCCAACTCGAGGGCACGCGGTTTTGGGCGATCCGGGAGAGGGCACGCGTGACGGCTTCGCGGTAGGTGAGAAGATCACGCGGCAGGACCTCGCGCAGGTTCGATTCGCCGCAGACGGTCTCGGTTTCGAGCGAATCGACCAAGGCGCGGGCGAGCGGGAAGCTCGTCGAGGTGACAAGGTAGAGCCACCAAGACGAGAGCCGGGGGCTGAGAAACGGCACCGGCACGAACCAGCGATTCAGCCCGCGTACGGCGGCGTATCCCTCGAGGACGTCGCGGTAGCGCAGGACCTCGGGGCCGCCAATATCATAGATCCGACCAGCTGTTTCCTGGATCCGCAGCACCCCGGTGAGGTAGGCGATGACGTCCACGATGGCGATGGGTTGGCATCGGGTGTTGACCCAGCGCGGCGCGACCATCACGGGAAGTTTCTCGGCGAGGTCGCGGACGATTTCGAAGGAGGCTGATCCGGAGCCGACGATGATGGAAGCCCGCAGCACGGTGAGCTCCGCCGCGCAGCCGCGCAGTACATCTTCGACCTCAAGCCGGGAGCGTAGATGAGGCGAGAGATCGGCGGGATCATCGATGAGGCCGCCCAAGTAAATGATGCGCCGGCAGCCGGTGGGCTCGAGAGCCTTGACGAAGTTCCGGGCCACGGCCTTCTCGCGGGCCGCAAAGTCCCCGCCCCCACCCATCGAGTGGAGTAGGTAAAACGCGGCCTCCAGATCGACCGGGAACTCTGGAAGGGAACCTGGATCCAAGAAGTCGCCTTCCAGAACCTGCAGCCGCTCGCCCGCCTCGGAAAACTCGGCCGATGGGAAGCGGCGGCGGTCGCGCACGAGGACCGTGACACGATGCCCGTCCTCAAGAAGGGACGGAACGAGCCGTAAGCCGATGTATCCGGTCGCGCCGGTGAGAAGAAGGTGCACAAAGGCCACTATAGCCCGCCCTGATACCTGTGCCAGCAATATTATGGGCCCAATGCCGCCAGCCTCGAAAGAGGCCGTCCCCAGCCCTCGCCCCCGCTCTTCTCTGGATCGCGGGGAGCGATCATCCGCCTCAAAAAAAACTTTCTTGAAAAAAGAAGCATCCAGTTTGCCTTCGAAGGCGAATCAACTACACAATGAACACTAAAAATCATCGTTACCTCAATGCACTCGTCGGTCTCGCAACCGCAGGAGCCATGCTCCTCCCAGCCACCGCTGCAGAGCGCTCCCTCGCGGAGTTCGGAAAGCAGGAAGCCGAGAATCTCGGTTGGAGAACCGTTAATGACGGGGTCATGGGCGGTCGCTCAAAGGGTTCCATTTCCACCACGGACTCTGGCACTCTGGTCTTCCAAGGGAACCTTTCCCTCAAGAACAATGGCGGCTTTTCCTCGCTGCGGACCAAGAACCTCGGCCTCGACCTGTCCGACAGCACGGGCTTGGTGATGCGCGTGAAAGGCGACGGACGAACTTATCAGGTGCGGATCGGCTCCGACGCACGCTACCGCGGCATGGAGGTATCCTTCATGGCCGAGTTTCCCACCGCCAAGGGCGAGTGGAAAGAAGTCCGCGTCCCGTTCATTGAACTCACTGCCACCTTCCGCGGGAGGACATTGAAGAACGAAGTCTTCAACCCCGCCAAAGTCCGACGTCTTGGGTTGCTGCTGGCCGACAAGCAGCCCGGAGCCTTCAAGCTCGAAGTCGATTGGATCCGTGCCTTTGGCGCCGAAGAATCATCCACCATCGTCGATCTGGCACTCGCAGACGGTCGCTTTAACACCCTCGCGGCGGCCCTGACCAAGGCCGAGCTCGTCAGTGTCCTCCAAGGCGAGGGACCCTTCACAGTGTTCGCTCCGACCGACGAAGCCTTTTCCAAGCTTCCAAAGGGAACGGTGGAGAGCCTCCTGAAACCTGAAAACCGGGACCAGCTCCAAGCCATCCTCAAGTATCACGTGAGTCCCGGCTCCACCAACCTAGCAGGAGCGCTTGGTGCCGGATCCGCAGCGACGGTACAGGGCGAGTCGCTCGCCATTGACTTCAAGCAAGGGCAGGTGCGGGTGAACGACGCCGCGATCCTCAATGCGGACATTGAGTGCTCGAATGGCGTAATCCACGTCATCGATTCCGTCCTCCTCCCACCGACGCCGGAAACCGCGAAAGACATCCTCAGCGTTGCCAAGAGCGTAGGCACCTTCAACACCCTCATCGCCGCGGTCGAAGCCGCAGGCCTGACCGATGTCCTGCAGGGCGATGGCCCCTTCACGGTGTTGGCACCGACCGATGAGGCTTTCGCAGCACTCCCCAAGGGCACCGTCGAGTCACTCCTGAAGAAAGAAAACATCGACCAACTCAAAGCGGTTCTCACCTACCACGCCTTCTCGGGAGCGATTTCAGCTGGAGACGCCCTCAAGGCCAAATCCGCCAAAACGCTCAACGGACAGCCGGTGAATTTCGGCATCAACGACGGACTCTTCCAAGTCAATGGCGCAACCATCCGGTCCACCGACATTGAATGCGACAACGGCATCATCCATGTCATCGATGCGGTTCTCCTCCCCACGGAAAGCTGCTCTCCATCGAAATGTCTCCCAGCGGAAACAAGGATAGACCTCAAAGGCCTGATCGAAGACGCGATCGACCGTGGTGTGCCGGTCTTCAACAACGGCGATCCCCAACAGTGCGCGACCATTTACAAAAAATGCCTCGAAGAACTCGCCAGCAACAAGCAGATCAACGCTGGAATGCGCAAGGACTTGAGAAAGGTTCTGGACGACGCTGGCGCTACTGACGGTGCACGCCAGCGTGCATGGACCTACCGAGCGGCCTTGAACCGCGCCTACAAGATCATTATTGCCCAACCAAAAAGCAAATAACCAACCGCAATGAACTGATTTCTACTCCCGCCAGGCCACCGCCCTTTAAGAACCGAAGAGCAATATGCAGACCCTCGACCTACCCACCAGTTTCGCTCCGCAGAGCCGCGGCTACGAACTCGATACCTCCCCGGTAGCCTTCGGGTATCTCGATTCAGCACTTTGCTCAACCCCCTTTCTCCCTCTCTCCGATCTCCTCCAAAACGTTTTCAGGGACACCGCGCAATTAGCAAATTAGCAATCGTTAGAAACAAAAAATCCTTCGCTCCGGCGAATCACTAGCAGCCCATTACCCCCTGTCATCATAATCCTCATGAAAAAACTAATACTATTAGTCGCCGTCTTCTGGAGCCTGGTCTTCGCAGCAATCTACTGCCTCATAGTCTAAATTTTCCAAATCGGTCTCTCAGCAGGAGCGCATCTTGTTCAATTGGAATGCTTCCAGGGCGCGGGCGCGACCTTTCTTGTGCTCAATGATTGGATGGGGGTAATTCTGGCCCAAGCGGATACCGCAGGCCGCGAGTTCCAGATCGGTCATTTCCCAAGGGCGATGAATGAATTTGGCGGGGACCTTGGCAAGTTCAGGGAGGTAGGTTTTGACGTAGGTTCCATCCGAGTCGAACTTCTCTCCTTGGATGATCGGATTGAAGATGCGGAAGTAGGGTGCGGCATCGGCACCACAGCCGCCGATCCATTGCCAGCCGAAGGTGTTGTTGGCGAGATCCGCATCGACAAGGGTGTCCCAGAACCAACGGGCTCCTTCGAGCCAATGTCCCAGTAGGTGTTTGACAAGAAAAGAGCCGACGATCATGCGGACCCGGTTGTGCATCCAACCGGTTTGCCACAACTGACGCATGCCGGCATCGACAATCGGATAGCCGGTCTCTCCTTGTTGCCATAGGCGCAAGTGTTCCGGATCTTCACGCCAAGGAAACTGAAGGAAATCTTCCCTCAAGGGGCGTTGGGGAGTTTGTGGAAAATGGACCAGAAGATGATGTGAAAATTCGCGCCAGATGAGTTGTCGCATCACGCCGGACTCGACGGCGGGTATCGTTTGGTCGAATCGATGCCATACCTCGCGTGGCCCAATTTGTCCCCAGTGCAGGGCAGGGGAGAGGAGGCTGGTTCCGTCGATGGCTGGAAAGTCCCGGGTGGTAGGGTAGTCCTCGGCACGAGTGGTGATAAATTCGTCAAGCCGGCTTAATTGGCCTGCCCGGGTGGGTATTCCAAACTGGTCCGAGAATCCGGAGTCCCAGTGGATCGATGGCAGGAATGATTGGAGGTCCAGCGGGTTTTGTTGCGGCCACTTTTGGGGGCTTTGCAAGGCGTCGAGATCGACGGAATGAGGGGCGGGAATCGTACGGGTCCGATAGTGATTCCAGAGTGGCGTGAATACCCGGAAGGGACGCCCGGCCTTGTTCTTGATGTCCGGGGATTCCAAAAGCATGGCGCTATTGAAACTCTCAGGTCGAAGTCCTTCTCTGGTTAATTGCTCGGAGACTTTCGCATCCCGGGCAATGGCTGCCGGTTCCTGACGGCGGTTCCAATAGATGTGGTCCGCTCCGCTTTCCCGCGCGAGATAGAGAAGGCTTTCCAGGCTGGAGCCAGCTTGAGCGCCCTCAAGCAGAAGCCGCGATCCCTGCTGCTGAAGAAGTGAACTCAGATCGTTGAGCGCATGGTGGAGCCACCATTGGGAGGCTGCCCCCGGAGCCCAGTCCCCCTCTTCGAAGGGGGCCCAAATGAATACCGGGAGGATTGGTTTGCCTCGCTGAATGGCGGCCGCCAAGGCAGCGTTGTCTTGCAGCCGTAGGTCCTGACGAAACCAGACGATGGTTGCTCCCGTTTCATTCATGGAAACTACTTGTTGATGCTTACTAAGATCTCGTTGCGTCGCATAAAGGGCGGAGTGAAGGGAGGGTCATAGCTGGCCTTCTCCATCACTGATGTCAGCGTGAGTTTTTGAGTCTTCGCCCATTCGGCGAGTGTTGCACGTGCTTTCTTGTCCCGGGCTTCGGTCCAGCGGCCGCTGTATCGATAGACCGCGAAACGTCCTGCCTGTCGCTTGGCAACGGTGATGTTTTTGTTGTTCGCTTTGGGCGCTCCGGATTGAGCCACTTCTTTGGGGATCACGAAACTCATCTCCTGACGATCTCCGTCTGTCTTCGAGAAAACTGGAGTGGTCATGGAAATCTTTTGTTCGGTTTCGTTCTTTCCGGAAATGTATTTGAACAAGCTCATGAACCTGGAGTTCTGATTGTCTTTGTCGCCCGACATGGTTGTGGTTGCGACGACAATTTCGGGATAGTCTCGAATCTCAAATGCGCCATCGGTTTTGACAGCGGTGTAAGGAGCTGACTCGTAGCCGTCTCTTCCGAAGGGGCCGACACAGGAGGAGAGGGCGGAGCAAAGGAGAGTGGCTCCGACGGTGATGGCGATAGCGAATTTCGTTTTCATGGTAGCATGGTTGTTTGAAGAGTTAAGGCAGGGAGACCGGGTATGGGTCTCCCTGCCTTTGGGGTTTCAGTAGTGGAATATCCAATTTAGGGAGCGGGAAGAATGACGGTGTCGATGACGTGGATGACGCCGTTCTTTCCGACGATATCGGTCTTGATCACCTTGCTGCCGTTTACGGTGACAGCACCATCCTTGACGACGATTTCAACGGAGGCTCCGTTGACGGTCTTGACTTTGCCGGGCTTCACATCGGCTGCCATGACCTTTGCCCCAACGACATGAAGGGTGAGGATTGCCTGGAGCTTTGCTTTGTTTTCTGGCTTGAGGAGGGTTTCCACGGTTCCCTTGGGGAGTTTCGCGAAAGCCTCGTTAGTTGGCGCAAAGATGGTGAAGGGGCCATCACCGCTGAGTGTTTCGGCCAGTCCGGCCGCTTTAACCGCCGCTACCAAAGTGGAGAAGTCGTCGTTCGAGGCGGCCAGTTCGACCACGGTCTTGGTTTCAGTTTTAGGTTCGGCCACAGCACTGGATGCGGTGAAGAGGAAGGCTGCTGAGGTTGCGAGGGCGAGGAATTGTCTAGTTTTCATTTTTCTGGTTGTTTCTTTGTTGCTTGGTTTCGTCATCCACTACGGGTGGCTATGTCTACACTTTGTCTAGGAAATAATTCTTGTCAATATCTTGTCTGCTATCTGATCATTTGTTTTTGAATTAGTTGCGTTCTGTCTAAGCGATGTCTACATAATGCGCATGTCTGGTGGCCTTTATCCGATGAAATTGGTATCTCAGCGCACGGGGTTGAGCCCGCATGTGCTGCGAGTGTGGGAGCGGCGCTATGGAGCGGTGACTCCGGATCGTTCTGATTCGAACCGCCGGCTCTACGGTGATGAGGAAGTGCGGCGTCTCGAGTTGATGGCCGCCTTGACCCGGGGAGGACATTCCATCGGACAAATAGCCTCCTTGCCACATGAAGAGCTGGAGTCCTTGGCGGGCTCTTTGGATCCGCAAACTGAGAATGTGGAATCCCAGGTTTCGTCGACCCCAGAAGAGATGTTCATGGAGCAAGCTTGGAGGTTTGTGACTGAGTTGGACTTGCTAAGGCTTCGTGGAGTTTTGGAGAGTGCGACGGTGTCGATGGGGATCTCAGTGATGATCGAGAAGTTGATTGTGCCGCTCATCGAACGGATTGGACTAGGATGGGAGCTTGGCGAGATCTCGGTGGCGGAAGAGCATGCCGCAAGCGAGGTCATTAAAGAGATCCTCCTCATGGCTAGTCGCCCCTATGCCGCGACGATGGGCGCACCGGGATTGATTGTGGCGACACCCAGCGGCCAGTTGCATGAACTTGGAGGAGTGTTGGTTGCCTGCACCGCTCGTCGACAAGGTTGGGAGGTGTCGTACATGGGGGCATGCCTGCCAGCGGAAGAGATCGTTCGGGTTGCCATCCGGAGCAAGGCGCGTGCCGTTGGCTTGAGCATCGTCTACCCGGCTGATGATCCTGAATTGGCCGGGGAGCTTCTCAAGTTGCGGCGTCTCTTGCCGGATGATGTTGCGCTCTTGATCGGAGGGCGTGCTGCTTCGGGCTATCAGAAAGCGATCGATAAAATCGGGGCGACTCTTATCAAGAACTTGGCTGGAGTTCGCTTGGCTCTTGATGATTTGCGAATGAGACCAGGGAAGTAACGGGAGAGGATGTGGATCAGAGCCCGACATGGCAGCCCAAGGAAGTGGCTCTCGATGACGGCCGGGTTCTGGTGCTCGATGGCCAATAGGTCAAATCAACCATCCATGACCCCCTGCGCAGAAACCATGCTGCGACAGGGCGGGGGAGTTGTGGCCACGATGCCTAGAAATCCGAGATAATGCCCGAGCCGAGAGATGCTTCTACTCGGATTTCAGTATTTCAGCTTTTCAGATTTTACCGAAAAACCTCCCCTTTTCCCCCGCAACCCCCTTTTCCTCTTGCTCGGTTCGCCCCTTCAGGGTATTTCATATTCTAGGTGAAAAAGCAAATTCCTAGCATTGGCGGTGTAAGAAACTCAACGGAGATGCTAACAACCTAGAAAACGGGAAAGAATGCACCAGTTGATCGCAGCGCGAGGTTTAAGCTCATGGAATACCGAGCCATTAACGGATAGGGCATTCGTTTTTCCTGATACAGCGAAGATAGGCTCCCGATGGAACCTAACAGATGCGACTCAGTCGAACACATGTCTATAGTCGAAGAAAGTCTATTCTTTGATTTAGAATGTGCTGACGCACAAACAGTGTTTGCGATGGGTGCCGTCTTTCGAGAGTACTCCCCCCCTACACGCTCGGAATGCGGAGTCGGTGAAGAAGCTACTACCGACTCTGGAAAACTGGGGAAATGCGGCACAGTTCATTTGAGGACATAATGCGATCGCTCATGATGTGCCGATAATTCGAAACCTCGGTTATCGCGATTTCCCGGAAGATAGGGTGTTGGACACTTTATATCTCTCGCCGCTAGCGTTTCCCAAGAAGCCATACCATGCCTTAACCAAGGACGGAAAAATCTGTGGCGAGACGCGCAACAATCCGGTGCAAGATAGCCGATATTGTGCTGAGGTCCTGAAGGATTGCCTAAAGCAATTTGAGGGGGCCAGTCTGGCCGACCTCGAAATCTATTGGCTCGCATTTCATCTAAGTGGCATGGCGGGAATGGCGAAGCTGTTTGAGCAATTGGCGAAAGCATCTGCCTCGACCTTGGAACTGGGCTCTGAATCTGCTGGCCAAGCAATGCTACTCACGCATTTCAAGTCGCAAAATAGAGGGCGCTGCTGCCTGGGGTCGATCAGGGTGCTGGAAGGTAAAGATGGTCCATCGTATTAGCTTACATTCATGCTTGGCTAAAAGTTGCTGAAGGGGAATCAGTGCTCCTGTATTGGCTCTGCCGAGAGATCCCACGCTTACGCCCCTACCTAAAGAATCTACGACAAGTGCCCTGCAACTCCCCGGAGTGTGGCTATTGCGTCGAAATGCATTCGCCGACTAAGGCACTGCAGAAGTATTTCGGATTTGAGAGTTTTCTGGCAAAACCTGCGCTGATTACGCAACCCGACAGGAGCTTACAGGAAGAGATCGTATCGACAGCAATGGCTGGTCGCTCACTACTCGGCATCTTACCTACCGGCGGCGGGAAATCGCTCTGTTTCCAGATTCCCGCACTGCACCGCTACGCTTGCACGGGTGCGCTCACGATCGTAATTTCGCCACTGCAATCGCTGATGCGCGACCAGGTGGAAAACCTAAGGACACGTGCGGGTGTGCTACATACCAATGCACTGTATGGACTGCTCACGCCATTAGAGCGAAAAGCCTGCATCGATCGTGGTACTCTGCTTCAATCGTCATGCCGCCCTTGAGCTGCGGCGCCGCATCTGGAAACTAGTCGGAGTCAACGCGGCAGGCGTGATCATTCAAACCTTTCATGGGCTAGCACTGAAAATATTGGGCCGCACAATGGCCCAGCTAGAAACAGAGAGCACAGGCAAAGGCCTGAGCTTTAACACCATCATCCCGGAAGCGATCGAGTTGCTAAAAGGGGCGTCTGCTCCGATCGGTATGGAAGCGGACGCCTTTCGCACCCGACTTGTCGGCAACCTGACTCACATCTTAGTCGATGAATATCAGGATATAGAATCCGATGCCTATGAATTTGTAGGACTCTTGGCGGGTAAAGCGCAATTAGGTGCGGAGAATCGTTTGCAGATACTCGCGGTGGGTGATGATGGCCAAAGCATCTATCAATTCGCCGGTGCAAATATCGAGTTCATCAGGCGCTTCAGGGATGACTATGTGGATAGGAGCAACCCAAAGTTTACAAAAGAAGTCAATGTCCACTTCTTGATCGATAATTATCGTTCGACTAAGAATATCATCACTGGGGCGAGTGCGTTGATCTCACACAATACAGATCGCATGAAGACCGACCATCCGATTCAAATTGATCCGGAACGCCTTAGAGATGCCAATGGGGGCTCTCTGGAAAATCTGGACTCAGTCGGCGGCGAGCGGTACTGCATCGCGGTCTTCGAGCAGGAGCGAGAGTCCATCACTGAACTCGATGACGAGACGGGGGCGAAGCTGGCGCGGGAACTCGACTTCGACGAAGCGGGCGACGGAACATTTCAAAGGCCGCGATGGGCCGGGGTCGGAACTGGACATGGCCTGCAATTTAACAGGCTGGAGGAATTACGATAGGGGGTGGATTTTAGGACGCTTACGATAAACCGGCTTGGAATAAAGAATGAAAGCGAGAACCGGGAACACCAGCGCAGCGCAGGGTAGAGCGCCTCACGTACGGATCTGCGCGGGGGGGCCGCCGGCAACGGCGATTCCTACCGCGATCCCCTAATTCCGCCAAACATGCGAGCCATTGACAAGTTCCTGATAATGGACTTTCAGCCTTTGCCTCAGCTCAACCAACTTGTCGGGATGAGATTCGGACAGATCCTTACTTTCGCCCATATCTTCGGTCACCTTGAATATCTGGAAGTCAGACAGCGTTGCCGCCTTGATTTGCGCCACATTACGGCTATTTACTGTTTTGCATGGATTGATATTCAGCTTCGCAAGAATCTTCCAGTCGCCATCACGCATAGCAACCCGGCGTTCATTAATAGCTGAGTAGAAGACCCAGACCAGAGGCTTCTTGCGATTAATAGGTTTGCTTTCGAGTGCTGGCAAAAAGCTGGTCCCATCCAGTTGCAAGTTGGTTGGTGGCACGGTCTCAGCCAGTTCACAAAAGGTGGGCAAGAAGTCCAGCGCAGAGACGGGTTGCTTCACTACCTGTCCTGCCTGAATCTTTGCCGGCCATCGCATGATTCCTGCAACCCGAAACCCAGCTTCGGTTGTCCACAATTTCATGCCGCGCAACGGGGTTGCAGTACCGAATGAACGACCTGCGTGATGTCCGTAACGAAGCAAGGTCTCGGGACCATTGTCGGATGTGAAGACAACAAGAGTGTTCTTCTCAATATTCATCTTCTTCAAGGCGGCCATCAACGTGCCGACTGCGGCATCAACGTTTGCTACGTTGGCAAAGTACTGTGCCTCATCAACATTCCTCGCCACGGGCTTGTAGCTCTCTACCAATACCTTAGGCGATGCGACAGGTTCATGGGGTTCATGAAAAGCCACATACATGAAGAAGGGTTGCTTCGGATTCTTTGCCTGTTGACCCTTGAGCCAAGTAAGGGATTCGGCTACCACTAATTGGCAACTATAGCCCTTCATTGGGCCGACATCCTCACCGTTTCGGACAAAGTTAACGGGATTTTCATGTGAGGGGCTTGCGTTGTTTTGTGTGCCAAACCAGTGATCAAATCCAGCATCATTAGGCTGCGGTTGCTCGGACGAGTTGAAGTTTCCGTTGCAGTGCCATTTGCCCGCCATGCAGGTGGCATAGCCGGCCTTCTTCAACAGTTGCGGCATCGTAACTTCAGAGGCTCGCATATGTATGGCTTTGCCCTCAGGAATCCAGTCGTAGACTCCCGCGCGGTTTGGACTACGCCCTGTCATGAGCCCAACTCGTGAGGGAGAACAGACCGGAGAGGTGGAGTAGAAGTCCGTGAAGCGGATGCCTTCCTTTGCCAACGTGTTGAGGTTCGGCGTCTTGATATGAGGGTGGCCGTAACACTCCAGATCTCCATATCCAAGATCATCACACAAGACGACCACAATATTGGGCCTCTCGGCAGCTATGAGTTCAACGGCACTTAGGCAAACATAAGCGATTGCCATGACAATAATAATAGGTCGTGTTCTTTTCATTTTAACTGACTGACTGCTGTTCTTCCAGGTTGTCCTTTTCGGTAATGTCTGAGGTGCGCGCGTGTTCGCATGGGTTCAATCATCCGTCTCCTGGTCCGGGACGGCTCCCTGGATCTTCACTGTGTAAGGATAGCGTGGGACATCCTCCTGCTTCGGGTCGATGGAGTCGAATGGGAGCAGATTGTCCGGGGTGGCCATTACGACCAGGTAGACCTGTTTGTCGTCCGCGGCCAGCTTGACGGTTGCGCGTTTGCCATCAGATACGGGACCGACATAGCGCGGCGTATCGTCACGGGTGATTACGCAGAAACCGAAGCGCCAATCAGCGCTCTCGTCTGCATTCGGTTTGCCACGCAGTGTGACACTGATCTTGTGTGGCTTTCCATCTGCGCGGTTGGTTGGATGCAGCAGGATGTGATTGTAGGCGAAGCGTTGCGGCGCGAACTCGGTGGGTAATTCGAACGTGTCAGGCTCGCCTGCAACAGGCAGCATCTTGACGGTGAGGGGCTTGTTATCTTTGCGCATCCTCTCGATTGTCAGCCGGATATTGGGAGTGGTGTAGTCGCCGGTGACGTTGCGTTGCGCGTGCTCGAACCAGTAGTCGGCGAACCGGTTCGCACTGAATTTCTTCCTGCGCTTGACGGACTCAAAGGGATGCATCCCGAGTGAGCGGTGATCCTGTATGACCCGGGAGTAGAATCGCGGGTTTTCCTTGTCGCAGAGAAATTGCATCCAGGTCCAGTTCTGGTACGGACGTTTCCGGCCCGGGCGGAGATGCTTGGTCGATAGGGTTGCTGTGCAGAGCTTGGTCTGGCCGTTCCCGATGCGGGCAAGGACGGGAATGAATGTCGCGTGGGACTCGTGTGTCATGCCGAACACCTTCCAGGCGTCAGTGTCCACGGGTGGGCCGGGTGGATCCCTGTCCCATGCGGCGTAGGTCTGCAGAGCATGCGTCAGTTCGTGGGTGAGGACGTAGGGATCCATGGCCAGCCTTGGCGTAATGATGGTGTGGCCGCCGGGCATACTCTTGTTCCCGTCCTCCACCACCGTAATGCCGCCGCCGATGGCGTACCGCCCCTCCCCGCTGCTGCCGGGCTTGCCTCGCCATGTTTTCCATGTGCCCTTGATCACGATACGGAGTCGGTCGCGCGGCAGGTAGTGGTCGGCACGGTAGACTTGCAGATCATCGACGGCCGCAGTCCAGTAGGATTCGGCAATCTTCATAATTTCCCGCGGATCGAAGTAGGACGGGCTGTCGGTCGGAACATCCTTCCATGGCTCCGAACTGCGTTTGTCGCCCCAGAAGATGTCGAATCGCTCGCTTCTTAGTGTGTTGCTGGGCGAACTCCATTCGCCTTCCTGTATCGTTGTGGGCTGGAGCTTGCTGCAGTCCAGCTCGGCGGACGCGGAAGTGATTGTTATGAGTGCGGAGGTGACCCATACGATGGTGCGTATCGAGTCTCGATTCAGAAGGGATATATTCATTTGATTCTCCTTGGGGCGTGCCATGTTCTGTCAAAACTAACGGATAGGAATTTTTTCCTCCCACCAGTCATCGTTTTCGTTCCTGTTAGCCAGTAGCTAGAGCCCATTTGAAAATGGGTCGGATGGCGGAAGAATCTCAGAATTTCAAGCTTTGTCTATCCTTGCCGTTCACTTTCGGAGGAGGGTCAGTTCGTGGATTGTGGATTGATTGTTAGAGGGCCTCCAGGCAATGCCCGTGCGGTAGGCACGGTGGATGGTTGCGCATTTCCCGCGTGCATTCAGCACGCATGGGCTTGGTTTGGGAAGTTCATGGGGCTAGAGCCCCATGCTGTTGTTGCATCTCGCCTACAGCGAGGGAGACCTGAAATTCAAAGCTCAAAGCTCAAAGCTTGAGGAGCCGGATGCGTTCATTGCGCTCGTCCGGAACTGTGGGGGGGCGTCGTTTGACCTTCGGGTCAAGCGGCCTTATCCTAGAAGCAGCAATGGATTCGAGCCGATCGACTGCGGAGTTGGGCTGGGGTCTTTCATCGGGAGTCGCCCGGAGGTATGGCCGTAACATCGGGCAAGTTCAGGAGAAATCGACGCTCCTCAGGCAAATTGATGAAAGTAACGCTCCGAACCTTGACGTATCCGATACGGAGACATCAGTATGCGCGGGTAAAACCCATGATTGAAAACCCCGATGACATGCGAGGACAGCCAGCGACGAATTTGAAGCATCCGGACGATCCGGCACCCCACCCCGGCCGGTGGGCGATCGCCATCATGGTGAGCGCGGCGATCGTGTTGAGCTATCTGGACCGGCTCACGCTGCCGTGGACGCTCAGCGAGATCCAGAAGGACTACCCCTTCTCTGATCAGGTCAAAGCGCTCTTCGACTCGGCCTTTCTCATCAGTTACGGCCTGATGTATCTCGGTGGCGGACGGCTGCTCGATCGCCTCGGCACGCGCCGCGGGTTCCTCATTGTGATGATCTTCTGGTCGCTCGCCTGCGCCAGCCAGGGTTTGGCGGGCAATTTCGGCATGCCGGCGATCGGAGGCATGGCATTCGCCCTCTGCATGTTGGTGGTCAGCCGTTTCCTCCTTGGCGCCGGTGAGGGCGGCGGTTTTCCCGCTGCGACCCGGGCGGTCACCGAGTGGTTCCCCGTCAACGAACGCTCGACCGCGATGGGCATCATCAATGCCGGCACGGCGGTGGGCGCCGTCGCCGCTCCGCCACTCATCATGCTGGTGCTCAATCACACCGGTTGGTTCGGCATCGCGCCGTGGCGCTGGGTGTTCATCATCTGCGGCGCCATGGGACTGCTGTGGACCCTCTGGTGGTTCATCGCATACCACCCGCCGGAGGAAGCCGTCGAAACGGATGACAGCCCCGTGGTGGCGGCCTCCAAACCCGCCGCTGTCCCGATCAAGGCGCTACTCCGTCACAAGGAGGTGTGGGCCGTGGTCGGCGCGAAGTTCCTTACCGACGCGGCGTGGTATTTCTACATGTTCTGGCTGCCGAAGTTCCTGATGGAAATGTTCGACATGAAGTTCAGCTCCGCCAGCGGGGTCGGCTGGATTCCCTACGCTGCAGCCGGGGTCGGTTGTCTGGTTGGCGGTTGCTTCTCAAGCGCGCTTCTCAAGCGCGGGGCGTCGGTCAATATGGCCCGCAAGCTCACCCTCGGCCTCAGCGCCGCCTTCATGCCTTGGGTCATGCTGGTCCCGCAGCTCGATTCGGTCACCTGGGTGATCGTCGTTTTCAGCCTGGCCTTCTTCGGCCAGCAGTCGTGGTCCACCCTCGTCATGATCCTGCCCACCGACATGATTCCGCGACATTCGGTCGGCACGGTGGCCGGGATGGTCGGCCTCGGCGGTGCGCTGGGCGGAGTCGTGCTCGGCCAGACCGCCGGCTACCTGCGCGACCACGGCTTCAGCTACACGCCCATCCTGATCGTGGCCGGCTCACTCCACATCATCGCATTCATCCTCATCTGCGTGGTTGTTCCGCGCATCCGGCAGCTCGATATCCAACCTCAAACTTCCTAACACCCCAGCTTCATGAAAATCACCAGAATCCGCACCCGTGTCATCGAATGGCGCGGCAAGACAGTTCCACTGCCGCCGCACTTCTGCACCAACCCGATGGATGCCATCTCGCCCATGCTGAGCAAGTCGACGATGGGCACCTTCACCTTCCACAGCTGGCTGATCGTCGAGATCTTCACCGACGACGGCCTGGTCGGCATCGGCAATGCCGCGCTTTCACCGCGCATCACCAAGCAGGTGATCGACCACTATCTCGCGCCACTTTTGATCGGCGAAAACCCATGGGACATCGAATTCTTGTGGCAGCACATGTATCGCAAGACGATGGCGTTCGGACGCAAGGGAATCGGCATGGTGGCGATCAGCGCGGTGGATATCGCGTTGTGGGACATCCTCGGGAAATCGGCCAAGCAACCGGTCTATCGGCTGCTCGGCGGCCGCACCAAACCGAAGATCCCGGTCTATGCCAGCCGCCTTTACTCAACTCCGCTCGACGAGCTGGCGAGCGAGTCGAAGCGCTACAAGGACGAGGGCTACCAGGCGATGAAACTGCGCTTCGGCTGGGGGCCGACCGATGGCGCGGAAGGCATGCGGAAGAACCTCGACCTCGTCCGCACGGTGCGGGAAACGGTGGGCGACGACGTCGACATCATGGCCGACGCCTACATGGGCTGGAACCTCGACTATGCGAAACGGATGATCCCGCGGCTCGAGGAATTCAACCTGAGATGGCTGGAGGAAGCGGTGATCCCCGACGACATCCACGGCTACGCGGAATTGAAAAAGGCCGGCCGCGTGCCGATCTCCGGCGGTGAGCACGAGTTCACGCTTTATGGATTCCGCGAATTGATCGAAGCGCGCGGCGTGGACTACATCCAGTTCGACACCAACCGGGTCGGCGGCCTCACCCAGGCGCGCAAGATCGCGGCGCTCGCCGAGGCGCACTCGATCCCGGTCATCCCTCACGCCGGGCAGATGCACAACTATCACATCGTCATGGCCAGCCTCAACTCGCCGATGGCGGAGTTCTTCCCGAAGGTCGATGTCGAGGTCGGCAACGAGCTATTCTGGTATTGTTTTGACGGCGAACCGGTGCCGGTGGACGGCTACATCGATCTCGACGAGAACACTCCTGGCCTCGGCCTGACGGTGAACGAGGAGAGCTTGAAAAACTTCGAAATAATCGAGTGATGAGACTGGTCCAACTTCAAACAAATGAGCGTAGAGCGGTTGCCCTGGTCGACGAACCGGTGCTGCGCTTGCTGCGGGATGCGAGCTCGGTCTACGAACTGGCGCAGGAGGCGATCACCTCGGGTGCATCGTTTCAAGATCTGGTGCGATCGCGTGTGACAGATGAAACGATTTCCTATGATTCGGTCTATCAGGGCGAGTCGGACTGGCGCTTGTTGACGCCGCTGGATCATCCGGACGGCGCATCGCGCTGCCTCGTATCCGGCACCGGGCTGACCCACCTCGGCAGCGCGAAAAGCCGGCAGTCGATGCACACGATGAAAGAGGAACAGCTCACCGACAGCATGATCATGTTCCGCTGGGGAGTCGAAGGCGGGAAGCCTGCGGCGGGTCATACGGGAACCGCGCCCGAATGGTTTTACAAGGGGGACGGCTCCATCCTTCGCGCCCACGGCGAGGCCTTGGATGTTCCCGCCCATGCCGAGGACGGCGGCGAGGAAGCGGAGATCGCTGGCATCTATCTGGTCGACGCGAGCGGCCGACCGATCCGCATCGGCATGGCGGCGGGCAACGAGTTTTCCGACCACAAGTTCGAGAAACGCAACTACCTGAACCTAGCAGGATCGAAGATACGCACCTGTTCGCTGGGACCGGAGCTGGTGATCGATCCTTCATTCGCTTCGGTGTCCGGGAAGGTTTCCATCCTCCGCGAGGGTCGCGAGCAATGGGCGAAAGACATTCTAACCGGCGAGGATGAGATGTGCCACAGCCTTGCCAACCTCGAGTCCCATCATTTCAAGTTCGAGAACCACCGGCGGCCGGGCGACCTGCACGTCCACTACTATGGCGCTTGCGTCCTGAGTTTCGGGGACGGCGTGGAGCTGGCCGATGGCGACGTCATGGAAATGTCCTTCGAGGGCTTCGGCCGGGCTCTTCGCAATCCGGTTCACGTCACTCACGAAACCGCTCAACCGGTCACCATCCAGACACTTCACTAATTTTATGAACGATACCCCTATTGCATTTCTCGGACTGGGCCTGATGGGCTCAGGAATGGCCGGAACCCTCTTGGAAAAGGGATTTCCGGTGAACATCTACAACCGGAATCCCGACAAGGCGAAGCCTCTTGCCGAACGCGGAGCGACAGTTGCGAAAACGGCTGCCGAGGCGGCCGCGGGAGCCGGGGCGATCGTCAGCATGGTTGCCGACGACAAGGCCTCGCGCGCCCTCTGGCTGGGACCCGACGGCGCTCTGGCGGCGGCCGGGCCGGGAACCGTGTGCATCGAGTGCAGCACGGTGACGGTCGGCTGGATCAAGGAGCTTGCGGCTGCGGCGGAGCAGCGCGGCTGCGTGTTCGTCGACGCACCGGTGACCGGCAGCAAGACCCAGGCGGCTACGGGAGAACTGAACTTCCTCGTCGGCGGCACGGAGTCCGCGCTGGACCAAGCCCGACCCGTCCTTGACGCGATGGGCCGCACGGTCACCCACCTCGGTCCGGCCGGTAGCGGCGCGATGGTCAAGCTGATCAACAACTTCGTCTGCGGTGTCCAATTGGCTTCGATCGCCGAAGCGGTGGCGATGATCGAGCGCTGCGATCTCGACCGCGAGGCGGCGCTCGGCGTGCTCACCAATGGCGCACCCGGAAGCCCGCTCGTGAAACTGCTTTCCGCGCGGATGACAGCGGCGGACTACACGCCGTTTTTCCACCTTCACCTGTTAGCCAAGGACCTCTCGTATGCCGTGCAGGAAGCGGCGGCCCTATCTCTCGACCTCAAGACCGCGGAAACCGCGCTCGGCCTTTTCCAGAAGGCGGTCGACGACGGATATGGCGACCAGGACATGTCGGCTGTCATCGAAACCCTACGGAAAAACTAATCTCATGACCCTGAAATCCCTCTTTCCCGCGCTTTGTCTCTTTGGACTCGGCCTGTCCGGACTTCCGGCACAAGACGCCAAAAAAGTAATCTTCATCTCGGGGAAGCCGAGTCATGGCCCCGGTGCTCACGAGCATCGTGCTGGAAATATTCTTTTGGCCAAACGACTCAACGAAGCGAATCTCGGGATTGAAGCGATCGTTTTGCCAGAAAATGGCTATCCGAAGGACCCGAAGGTTCTCGAAGGCGCTGCGACCGTTGTCATCTTCTGCACCGGACATAATGGGCATCTCCTGAATCCGCATCTCGAGGAATTCGATGCGCTCATGAAAAACGGGACGGGACTGGTCATGATTCACTGGGCCACGGAGGCGCTGACTGGAGTGCCTGGGAAGAAGTTTTCGGAGTGGATGGGTGGATACTGTGATTTAAATTGGTCGGTGAACCCGCACTGGAAACCGAACTTCAAGAACTTCCCGGATCACCCGATCTCCAACGGATTGGAGCCGTTCAGCGTGGATGACGAGTGGTATTATCACATGCGCTTCGTCGCCGGTCTGAAGGGCGTCACACCGGTTCTTTCAGATCTGCCTCCGCCGGAAACGTTGAAGCGACCAGATGGTGCACGGAGTGGAAATCCGGATGTGCGCCGTGCGGTGGCGAATGGCGAGAGCCAGCACGTTGCTTGGGCCTACCAGCGACCTGACGGCAAGGGACGTGGATTTGGTTTTACGGGCGGGCATTTCCACGTGAGTTGGCAGAATGACATGTTCCGCAAAGTGGTGTTGAACGCGATCCTTTGGACGGCGCATGTCGATGTTCCGGAAGCTGGCGTTCCCTCAAAAACGCCAAGCGATGAAGAGATGAAACTGAACCTCGATGACAAAGGGCAGAAAAAGAAACCAGCTCCACCGGCAAAGAAACCTACGGTCAAAGTTCCCAATGCCGATTAACGCGGTCAGACGAATGCGCAAAAATCGGACAGCAGTCAGTCTCTCGCGCCCTTGGTAAAAGCGATCGATTCATCGGAGAATCCTGAAATACAGAAATTACTAATCAGCGGCATGATTCTGGGACTCGAGGGTCAGCGGAATGTCACGCCGCCGGAAGGTTGGTCGGCGCTTAGCGCGAAGTTGCTAAACAGCGATGACAGCGAACTGAAAAAGCTCACCAAGCAACTCGGCCAGATTTTCGGCGACGAATCGGCGACCCTGCAGGCGATCGCGACCTTGAAAGACAAAACAGCCGATCTTGATGATCGACGTTCAGCGCTCGCATCGCTGCTCATTCAGCGACGCCATGAGCTCCCTGCCATCTTAAAGACCCTTCTCGATGAAGAGCCACTCCGAATCGAAGCGATCCGTGGCTTTTCGACCTTGGAAATCCCCAACGCCGGGGAGCTCTTGTTAGAGCGGTATCCCGACTTTGAACCAGCCGCCCAGCGAGCCGTCATTGAAACCCTCGCAACTCGAAAGCACTACGCCGAATCGCTTTTCCAAGCACTCGAAGCCAAGACCATTTCGAAACAAGCCATCCCCGTCTACGCGATACGCTCCCTCGGAAAACTACTCGGAGGCAAATTCACCAAAACCTATGGAGTCCTCGAGTTAAATGAAGACAAGGAATCGCTCATTGCCGAATACGTGAGAATCGCAAGGCCCAGGGAACTGGCAAAAGCGAGCGCTTCACGCGGCCGAGCGGTTTATCAAAAAGCCTGCATGGCCTGTCATCAGATGTATGGCGAAGGCGGGATTATTGGGCCGGACCTCACCGGATCGAACCGCGGAGATCTCAATTATCTGCTGCTCAACGTCATCGATCCCAGTGGGGACATTCCCGATGCCTACAAGATGGTAACCGTGACCACAAACGACGGCCAGGTCCTCGTTGGAAGTGTCACTGGAGAAGATGACCAGAAAATCGTCCTCAGTATGGTCGGGCAGAAGTCCACGGTCGCCAAGAGTGACATTAAATCTCGCGAGACTTCAAATATCTCGATGATGCCGGAGGGATTATTGAAAACCCTGACCCCGGATGAGGTCCTGAACCTTTTCAAGTATATGCAAACGAAGGCGCAAGTAGCGCTGCCGAAGCCTAATTCTCACAAATAACCACTCACTACCTCTTCGAATGAAAACCAACTTATCAGCATCACGATTCAAACTCATTTGTTTGTTCCTTTGCCTTACATCCGCAGCATTCGCACAGCGCGGGAAGGAACACAATAACAGCAATGCGCCTTTTCTGAAACCCGCCGAAGCGGTCGCAGCCATGGAAATCCCCGAGGGATTCGAAGTCTCGATCTTTGCGGCGGAACCAGACATTGGGGAACCTATTGCCTTCACCTTCGACGACCGCGGTCGAGTCTGGGTTGTCGAAAACTACAACTACGTCAATCGAAGGAACCACAAGCAGGATGAGATTCTCAGCCGCATTCAAATCTTCGAAGATACCGATAGCGATGGCGTCTTTGACACCAAAAAACTGTTCACCGACCAAATCAAATTTTCCTCGGGAATCGCGGTGGGATTTGGAGGGGTTTATCTTGGGTCGCCGCCTGAGTTGCTGTTCATTCCGGATGCGGATGGCGATGATGTCCCTGACGGAAAACCCGAGGTCTTGCTCGACGGTTGGGGCTTCCAGGACCGACACGAAACACTGAACAGCTTCATTTGGGGCCCGGACGGTTGGATGTATGGATGCCACGGGGTTTTCACTCAATCGTGGGTCGGGAAACCCGGCACTCCGAAAGAGGATAGGACCTTTATCGACGCCGGAATCTGGCGATTTCACCCGGTCAAAAAGGAATTCGAAATTTTCGCCCGTGGGCTTTCGAACCCGTGGGGATTCGATTTCAATGATATCGGCCATGGCTTCGCAACCTGTTGTGTGATCCCGCATTTGTTTCACGTGGTTCAGGGCGGTATTTATCACAAACAGTCCAAGGCCCACGTGAATCCTTATGTCTACGACGACATCAAAACGATTCGCGATCACACCCATCTCTCGGCACATGGCGGAGCTCGGTTCTATCTCGCTGATACCTTTCCTGAGAAATACCGCGACCAGCTTTTCATGTGCAACATTCACGAGCACTCGGTCCTCACCGATGTGATGGTCCCGAAGGGATCGAGTTACATCGGGAAACACGGCGAAGACTTTATGCCCACCAACGATCTCGCGTGGGTTGGTTTCAGTGTTGAGATCGGCCCCGACGGTGGTGTCTATATTCTGGATTGGCACGACACGGACATTTGCGGCAACGCGATCAACTTCCCCGACAGTGGACGGATTTATCGCATCATGCCGAAGGGTGCGAAAAAAATCGCGCGGCCCAACATTGGAAAACTCTCCGACCTCGAGCTGGTGGCAATGCAAAGCCACGCGAATGATTGGTATGTCCGGCAGGCTCGTGTTGAGTTGCACTCCCGCTCCGCCGCTGGGAAACTTGACCGGAAAGCCGTCTACGCTGCGCTCGAAAAACAGTTCACGGAGGCGACCACCACCCCGAAACGACTGCGGGCTCATTGGGCGATGCATGTCACCGGAGCTTATTCGGGTGACAGAAAAAAAACGTTGGTCGCCCTGCTGGATCACGACGACGAGCACATTCGGGCGTGGTCGGTGCAGTTGCTCATGGATGATAAGAAGCCGGGCGACGACGTTCTCGCCAAGTTTTTGGAAATGGCCACAAACGACGAGTCCCCAACCGTCCGCCTCTATCTTGCTTCCGCGCTGGGTCGACTGCCCATCGAGCAACGCTGGCCGATTCTGGGTGCTCTCGCTCAACACGAAGAGGACATCGCCGACAGCAACATTCCCCGCCTTCTCTGGTTCGCGCTCGAGCCCGCCGTGCCGCAGTTTCCTGACAAGGCGCTTCAGACGGCCCTTTTGGGTAAAATTCCGTTCCTTCAGAAATCCGTTGTCCGCCGTATCGCGAGCGGTTCTTTGACGAAAACCGATGATCAAGGGGTCAATAAATCAGCGAAATGGAAAAGCATCGTCGCCGAGTATGCCCCCGGGTTTGAGCCATTCAATGTAGGAAAGGGTGGAGTCAGAAAACTGAAGGAATTTCGGAATGAGCAGGGCTTTCAGACGCATCCGAAAGACAAAGACACTCCCTGTTCTCTGAAACGAAGCCTGAAGATTCCGGCGAATAAGAAAACCACCCTAAAGGTGCGGGCGAGCTACCATCCTCACGGCGACTGGCAACTGCGAGTCCTGGCAAACAAAGAGGTCCTTCACGATCAAATCGTCAGCTACAAGACCGTGAAAACCGAATGGCTCGATCTCGAAATTGACCTCTCAAAATTCGCCGGAAAATCGATTGATCTCATCCTCGAAAATCGGGCGAACAATTGGGAGAACGAGTTTGGCTATTGGGGTTCAATCAAAATAGTTACCGAATAGATTAACGCACCATCACCAATGGATGGGCCGTCGATCCGGGACCTGCAGTTCAATGATCAAAACACTCTTCATCTTTACTGCGCTATTCCTTTCGGGCTCTCTATCCGCGTAGTCTCCAAACATCTTGCCGGGTATTCTTCGGGGGTGAGTCGCCTGATCGGGAATTCCACAAACGACAGGATGAGGGTGGAAAA
>CAJJBR010000046.1 GCA_905182475.1 Akkermansiaceae bacterium
CGAAACACCGAAACACCGAACCTCTTCCTTAGAGTTTAAAGTTTATGAAAATCTCCTCCATCTGCTGCCTCGGCGCCGGCTACGTCGGCGGCCCGACCATGGCCATGATTGCCGCCAAATGTCCGGACATCGATGTCACGGTCTGCGATATGAACGCGGCTCGAATCGACGCCTGGAATTCGGACACGCTGCCCGTTTATGAACCGGGACTGAAAGAGATCGTCGAGTCATCGCGCGGCAGGAACCTACACTTCAGCACGGATATCAAAAAATCCATCGCAGCCGCCGATCTCATCTTCGTCTGTGTCGGCACCCCCACGAAATCATACGGAATCGGCGCAGGCCGCGCCGCAGATCTCCGCTACATCGAGTCGGCGGCGCGCTTGATAGCCGAGGTCTCCGAAGGCAACAAGATCATCGTCGAGAAATCCACCATCCCGGTGAAGACCGCCACCGCGATCCAGACGATCATCTCCGCCAACTCCACGGGAAACGCCACCTTCCAGGTTCTTTCCAACCCCGAGTTCCTCGCCGAAGGCACCGCCGTCTCGGATATGGAAAACCCGGACCGCATCCTCATCGGCGGCGAGCAAACACCCGAAGGACAGGCAGCCCTCGAGGCACTTGTCTCTGTCTATGCAAACTGGGTGCCGCGCGAACGCATCATCACCACCAACCTCTGGTCCTCCGAACTTTCCAAACTCGTCGCCAACGCCTTTCTCGCCCAACGCATTTCCTCAATCAACTCCATCTCCGCACTCTGCGAGGCCACCGGTGCGGACGTAGATGAGGTCGCCAGAGCCATCGGCAGCGACTCCCGGATCGGTTCGAAATTCCTCAAAGCCTCGGTCGGCTTCGGCGGTTCTTGTTTCCAGAAGGACATACTCAACCTCGTCTACCTCTGCGAATCCTTCAACCTCCCCGAGCCTGCTGCCTACTGGCGCTCTGTCGTCACCATGAACGACTGGCAGAAATCCCGCTTCGTGGAAAAGATCGTCCGCACTCTCTTCAACACGGTCTCCGGCAAACGTATCGCGATCCTCGGCTTCGCCTTCAAGAAGGACACCAACGACACCCGCGAATCCCCCGCGATCAACATCT
The DNA here is from genome assembly GCA_905182475.1 of Akkermansiaceae bacterium. Lineage (GTDB taxonomy): Bacteria > Verrucomicrobiota > Verrucomicrobiia > Verrucomicrobiales > Akkermansiaceae > Luteolibacter. The sequence goes on from CAJJBR010000046.1 coordinate 1,102, forward strand.
GCCGCGACCTCGTCGCCGAAAACGCCCACGTCGTCATCTACGATCCCCGCGTCCCCAAGGAAACCATCCACCGCGACCTCCTCGAAGTCGGCGTCCCCCAGGACATCATCAATTTCAACGTCGAGATCGTCTCCGACCCCTATGAGGCCGCCAAAGGCGCCCACGCCCTCGCCGTCCTCACCGAATGGGATGAATTCCGCGACTTGGATCTCCCCCGCATCCACGACCTCATGCTCAAGCCCGCCTTCCTCTTCGACGGTCGAGCCATCCTCCCCGTCGAAGCTCTCGCAAAACACGGCTTCGAAGCCTTCATCATCGGCAAAGGCCAATAGCCCCGTCGAAGGTCAAAAAGTCCGAACCTCTGAAAGTCAACTCGCCCGCCCGGGATGACCTTCCGACAGGAGAAAGCAAAGAACCTAGAGCGAAGAGATAAACGCGGTGGCCACCCGTTTAACGGATAACGTCTAACTCCTCTCCCACTGATCACTCGGCACTCGGCACTCTCATCCTCCCCGACCTCCGAAGCCTGATCGCGTGGGGCGCAGCCCTTTACGCGACCTCCGACTCTTGCTTGAAATTTGAAATTTAAAGTTTAGGTTATAGAAGTGGACATCCACCCCGAGTTCCACCGTTTCCTCAAGCGCCACGACAAAGAGACCCTTCCCCGACAACGCCAAGAGGTGGCAGTGCTTGCCAAACAAATGCTCCGCTCCGGCACTTCCGTCGCCGCCCATGCCCACGAAGCATCCCCTGCCAGATCAGACGCCGAACTCTGCTCCTAACTCGACGGCCTTCTCTAGGAAGCCGATGAAACCCAAATTTGGCTGGAACTGCTTATCTAAGACTGCGCTCAAGGCGATTCTATGCTAAAGTCCACTCACCGGGAAACTGGCGAAATCATCGCAGTTTTCACAACTATCGTCTCAAAAATGCGCCGAAGCCTCTGATCTTCCTTTCAGCTATTCAGTTTTCAGCCTTTCAGATTTTACCCCATGAACATCCACCCAGAATTCCACCGCTTCCTTAACCGCCACGACAAGGAAACCCTCCTGCAGCAAAAAGGCCTCGCCATTTGGATGTGCGGCCTCTCAGGTTCCGGCAAATCCACCATCGCCAATGCAACGGAACGCGTCCTCCATCAACAGGGGCGTTTCACTGTCATCTTGGATGGGGACAATCTGCGCACCGGCCTCAATTCCAATCTCGGATTTTCCGATGACGACCGCTTGGAAAACATCCGCCGGATCGCAGAGACCGCCAAAGTTCTTGTGGAAAACGGCGTGATCGTCTTCATCTCCGCGATCACACCCCGCGGCGAACTCCGCGATCTCGCACGGGGAATCGTCGGCGAGAAAAACCTCTTCGAAACCTACGTCAAAGCCTCCTACGAAGCCTGTGAAAAACGGGACGTAAAAGGACTCTATGCCAAAGCCGCTCGCGGCGAGATCGAACACTTCACCGGCAAGGACGGCTCCTTCGAGCCCCCACAAGATCCGAATCTCACTCTTGATACCGAATCCCTCTCCATCGAAGACGCCGCCATCGAGCTACTCGAAGCCATCCGAACACGAATCACCCCCAAGTAGCTGCCGCGTCCCGCGGCAGACAGTGCAAGCTGCGTCTCGCAGCGATTCCTTCTGCCACGACGCCCAAGCATAATACATTAGTAATTCACCCTTTTTACTAATTATTACTTGACCAACCTTTTCGCCTCGGTCACCACTTTCACCTTCGCCGGGGAAAATCTTCCACTGATCACTCGGCACTGATCACTTTCCACTCTCTCACCATGCCCAACTACAACCTCTCACACCTCGACCAGCTTGAAGCCGAGGCGATTTTCATCCTTAGGGAAACCGCCGCCCAGTTCGAGAATCCCGCCCTCCTTTTCTCCGGCGGCAAAGACTCCATCGTCATGGCCTGGCTCGCGAAGAAAGCCTTCTGGCCCGCACGCCCCCCTTTCCCACTCGTCCACGTCGATACCGGCCACAATTTCGATGAGACCATGCACTACCGCGACGAGTTCGTGAATCTCCTCCGCGCCAAACTCGTTGTCGGATCCGTCCAGGAATCCATCGATACCGGCCGCGTCACCGAGGAAAAGGGACCCAATGCCTCCCGCAACAAATTACAGACTGTCACACTCCTCGATACCCTGGAAAAACACCAGTATGACGCCGCCCTCGGCGGTGGCCGCCGCGACGAGGAAAAAGCCCGCGCCAAAGAACGCTTCTTCTCCCACCGCGACGACTTCGGCCAGTGGGATCCGAAAAACCAACGCCCCGAACTCTGGAACCTTTTCAACGGACGCAGAAACCCCGGCGAGCACTTCCGCATCTTCCCCCTGTCCAATTTCACCGAAATGGATATCTGGATGTATATCCAGCGCGAGGAAATCCCCCTCCCCTCCATCTACTTCGCCCACGAGCGGGAAATCTTCGAACGTAACGGCACCCTCCTCGCCGTCACCGACTTCCTCAAACCCCAAGAGCACGAAACCGTCACCACGGAGGTCGTCCGATTCCGCACCATCGGTGATGCTACTTGCACCGGAGCCATCCGCTCCCCCGCCTCCAATCTCGACGAAGTCATCGCCGAAGTCGCCGCCGCCCGCCAAACCGAACGCGGCACCCGCTCCGACGACAAACGCTCCGAAACCGCAATGGAAGACCGCAAGAAAGAAGGCTACTTCTAAAAAGTGCCGAGTG
>CAJJBR010000047.1 GCA_905182475.1 Akkermansiaceae bacterium
TCCGTGGGAGGATGCTATTACTTGTCTTCCATTTAGAAAGCCTCATTCGAATGACATAATCACTAGTTCCCAGATAAATAGAATACGGATTCCTCCTCAACAAACGCGATGCCGATGGAAAAGGCGCAGATTACACCTACACAGCCGCCGGGAGGATCTTGACCCGCAATTGGGAGCGTGGCGTGACCACCACCTAAGGCTACGAGGCCGGAATGCTCGAAACCACGGATAATTCCGATAGCACCCCCGATCTCACCCAGACCTACGACAACTTCGGTCGCCCTGCGGAAACTTCCGAAACGCAGTCGGAGCCAAAATGTCATGGCAGTTCGACAAAGCCGCCGCCCGCATAAAACTCCAAAGCCTCTATCCTTCAATCGAAGTGTGACGCAGCACTAGGGCGCGAAGCTGGGCTTGTGGAGAGGTTTTTGAGCCTGAGGATCATTTCGGCTTACGCGATTTCCAGACATCTACCGCTTGGGCGAACCAGAAAAAGACCGTCAGAAAAATCACAGCACCCGCGGTTACTTGCCAAGGGTTCAGTGCATTGGAAATCCAGATTTTCAGGCCAAATCCGAAGATTCCTCCGTAGAGTACGATCACGTGGACGATGTAGATTTCAAAAGTCATCCTGCCCACACAGAGCAAGCGCGGAACCCCTATGCCGAACCGAACCTCCACCCAGCGGAGAAGCCCTAGGAAAGCTACGACTTGTGCAGACCGTGCCGTAAACCAAGCGATCCCCTCCGATGGCGCAACGGTGACTGATACGACCCAAATGAGTTTCAACAGAGTGGCCAGTGCGAGGAACCACAGGCAGGATTTTGTGGTGTTCAGGTGCTCCCTGTATTTTCTGACTGTGACCCCGATCGCCCCTCCCAGAAATGCGAATCCTAACCACGGAGCCAATCCGAAAACAGAGTATGGCCCACGAATCGTATTTTGGACGATCTGCGGCCAACCCGCTGGCACATGGCTTCCTTCCGGCAGGCTTTTCAGCCACAGGTAAAAGGCCATAACCACGAAAATGGCTCCGACATACCACCATGCTAGTGGGGGCTTATTGAATTTATCCTGAACCGCTGCGATCCCCATAAGAGCGATTAGTCCGATCCCGATGCACTGCAATACATGGAAGGCATACACCCAGCTTCCGAAATTACCTTCGATGTATTCTTCGAAGTTATTCAACGATAGCTGTAACACATACCCCCAAAAAAGGAGCTCGAGAGCTCTCTTGAAACCCTTCCGAACCCTCTGCCTTTTGAAGAAATTTCCTCCTGTCTCCCCGCTGAGGAGGTAGCAAAAAATCATCCCTGCAACCGTGAAAAATAGCGGTGCGGTGAAGCCCCGAATGCTGCTCCAGATGTTGTAGATTATACTGGAGGGATCCCGGTATTCCTCCGACAAGGCCAACCCGACGAAATGACCCTCGAGCATCAGCAGGATCGCAATGGCGCGCGCAAGATCGATGAATTTGAGCCTAGGTGGGCGCGATTGTATCGTAGTTCCATTCATTTCCCCAGAGCAATGCCCGTCCGTAGCTCAATGGCCAGCGCATTCTTGGCTCACTTTTCGCTAAGCATCAAGGAATCCGTGAGCGTCTTCAGGAATGCTGCCAAGGCACTCACATCTATATCCGTGAGTTCGAGACCTTGGCGATGTTCCGCAGGGATAGAGTGGAGAAAAGCTCGAAACCGCGCTGTTTTTCTGCCGTCAGCATGGACTCATCTTTGATGGATCGATCGAGTTAGGAATCGAAACTGAGCCGTGTGAAAAGGGGTATGGGTTCCCCCTCATGACAGGAGGCGCAGGAAATAGCCGATAAGTCCACTTTGGAAAGCCGTCCTTCCCGGGCGGTAGCACAACCCGGACATCTAGTGCCCTGCACGATGAAAACTCTGCAAAATCCAGCCGCCTAGAAGGACGGCATTCCATACCTCGAATTTTCCAGCCGAATCGGCTCAAGACAGGACATATAGGATGACAGCCAGAGCGTGGCAGGTGCTGCCCGCGAGAACAAATAGGTGCCAGATCGCGTGATTATATTTCAGTTTTTCCCAGGCGAAAAACGCTACCCCGCCAGTGTAACAAAGCCCGCCCGCGACTAACAGCGCAAGGCCGCCGTTGGGCATAGCTCTGATGAGAGGCGCCGCGGCCACTACCACGAGCCAGCCCATTACGAGATAAAGCGCGGTGGATATCCAGTGTTCGCGGTTCTTGCTCATCACCGATTTGATGACCACACCGCCAATCGCCATGGCCCAGACTACTCCTAACAAACTCCACCCCCAGGGGCCGTGTAGTGTCACGAGGGAAATGGGGGTGTAGGTGCCGGCGATTAGCAAGTAGATGGCGGAGTGATCGATGATTTGCAGAATCGGCTTCATCCTCGGTCCGCTAAACGAGTGGTAGAGTGTCGAAGAGAGATAGAGAAGCACCAGGGTAGAGCCAAAGACCGCGCCACCCGTTAAGCGCCAAGGATCACCTGCGGAGATTTTTAACATAATGACCAGACCCACAATGCTGAGCACCAGTCCCACCGCGTGCGTGATGGCGCCTGCGACTTCTTCCGCGTGGGTTTCGCAGAGATCGGATCGGGTTCTGGTCGTGGCGGAAATCATACGATCTGAATAGCATAAGCGCTCATCGTTGATTTGGAAGTCGTTTTCCCAGGCTCATCTTCGATGGCTTCTGTTTCAAAATTCTCTGCCACCCACCGCTTGCCACATCCCTCACATCCGGCGTAAAATCCGCCTCCAAATTTTATGTCAGAACCTACCCCCGAATCATCCTCCCAAGCCCATCTCGAACTCATTGCCCGCGAGACAGGTATCAAGCTTTCTTCCGTCTCTGCCACCGCGAAACTCCTTGCCGAGGGTGGAACTATCCCTTTCATCTCCCGCTACCGGAAAGAAGCCACCGGCGAGCTAGACGAAGTCCAGATCCAGACCATCCGCGACCGCATGCTCCAGCTTGCCGAGCTCGATTCCCGCCGTGCCACCATCCTGAAATCCCTCGATGAGCGCCAACTCCTCAGCCCCGATCTGAAAACGAAAATTCTCGCCGCTCTAACCGTCACGGCACTCGAGGATATCTTCGCCCCCTATCGTCCGAAGCGCCAGACCCGCGCTACCAAAGCTGCCGACCGCGGCCTCACGCCTCTAGCAGATTTCATTTTCGAAAACCAGAACGCCGACCCCGCAGAGGAAGCCGCGAAATACATCAACGTCAGCGAGGATAAGGAAAAGGAAGTCGCCACCGCCGAGGACGCTCTCGCCGGAGCGCGCGATATCATCGCCGAGCGCGTAGCCGATGATGCGAACCTCCGAGGCCAAGTCCGAAAGATCTACGAAGAGGAAGCCACCGTTTCTTCCAAGATCATGTATGGCAAGGAAGAGGAAAAGGACGCCGCGAAATACCGCGACTACTTCGAATGGTCCGAGTCTTTCAAAACCATCCCATCCCACCGCATGCTCGCCATCCGCCGTGGCGAAAAGGAAGCCTACCTCTTCATGCGTGTCGAGGTGCCACTCGAGCGTGTCTCCTACATCGGAGTAGGGGATTGGGTCAGCGGAAAAGGCGAATGCGCCGAACAAGTCCGCCTCGCCACCGAAGACGGCTGCAAGCGCCTCCTCATGCCTTCCATGGAAACAGAAATGCGCCTGCTTGGGAAAAAACGCGCCGATGAAACCGCCATCCAGGTCTTCGCGGACAACCTCCGCGAACTCATGCTAGCCTCACCACTCGGGCGCAAGTGTACCCTCGCCATTGACCCCGGCTTCCGCACCGGCTGCAAGACCGTTGTCCTAGATGCCCAGGGGAAACTCCTCCACCACACCGTCCTCCACTGCACCGCCGGATCGAACAGCCAGCTCTATGAGGCCGCCACCGAAGTCGTCGGCCTCATCAAAAAGCATGAGATTCAGGCAATCGCCATCGGCAATGGTACCGGCTCACGCGAGACCGAGACATTTATCAAAAAACTCAAACTTCCCGCCTCCATCCAGGTCATTATGGTCAATGAAAGCGGGGCCTCCATCTACTCCGCCTCCCAGGCCGCCCGCGAGGAATTCCCCAACGAAGACGTCACCGTCCGCGGAGCCGTCTCCATCGGTCGTCGCCTCATGGATCCACTTGCGGAGCTTGTGAAAATCGACCCGAAAGCCATCGGAGTCGGCCAATACCAGCATGATGTCGATCAGCGTGCGCTCAAAACCTCGCTCGATGATACCGTCGAATCCTGCGTCAACGGCGTCGGCGTGGAACTGAACACCGCCTCCAAGCACCTCCTAGCCTACGTCTCCGGCCTCAGCAATTCCCTCGCGGAAAACATCATCTCCTTCCGCACGGAAAACGGCGGCTTCACCTCCCGTGCCCAGCTGAAAGAAGTCGCACGCCTCGGCGACAAAGCCTTCGAGCAAGCCGCAGGCTTCCTCCGCATCCGAGATGCCGCCCACCCGCTGGATTCCTCCGCCGTCCACCCAGAGCGCTACGCACTCGTCGAGAAAATGGCCGCCGATGCCGGTTGCTCCGTCCCCGATCTCATGCGCGGCGATTCCCTCCGGAAGAAAATCGACCTCCGGAAATATGTCTCCGAAGAAGTCGGCCTCCCAACCCTCCAGGATATCCTCTCCGAGCTTTCCAAACCTGGCCGCGACCCCCGCAAAGCCTTCGAGAACTTCACCTTCGCTGAGGGAGTTGAAAAACCCGGCGACCTCACCACCGGCATGAAACTCCCCGGCATCGTCACCAACGTCACTGCCTTCGGAGCCTTTGTCGATGTCGGAGTCCACCAGGACGGCCTCGTCCACGTCAGTCACCTGTCCGACAACTTCGTCCGCGATCCTTCGGAAGTCGTCAAAGTCGGCCAGAAAGTCCAGGTCACCGTCATGGAAGTCGATCTCCAACGGAACCGAATCGGCCTCTCCATGAAATCAAACCCCGATTTCGAACCCCGCCAGCGCAATAGCAGCCCCGGTGGAAATAGCAACAACCGCCGCCCCCAACAGCGCCGCGATAACCGCCCCCAACAACCCGCCGGAAACGACTGGTTCTCCCAAGCCATGACCCAGGCGAAGAAGCGGTAGCTTGCATTTCCCTCTGGGAAGTTCTATTTTCCACGCATGGAACTTGCATTTGCAGAAACTCAGGCTCCTCTCCAAGACTACCTGGAAGGGGAGGAGATTTCCGGAATTAAGCACGAATACATCGTCGGTCAGGTCTATGCGATGTCCGGCGGGACTGTGAACTACAACACCGTCGGGGGGAATTTTTTCCGACATGCCGCCAACCAGCTTGCGGGAAAGTCCTCACTGGAACCGACCAAACCCTCGATCTCCCTGAAGTCGGCATCGTCATCACCATGGCCGATCTCTACCGCGACGTGGAAACCTAGTTTTTCTAAAAACTCAGAATCAAGTGCCACCAGAAGATGGCGTCTGCCGACCAGTGATCTCAATGAGTCCGCTCAACCACGAAGCCGCCGGCAGCAGCGCCGCGACAACCCGCCGGAAACGACTGGTTCTCCCAAGCCATGACCCAGGCGAAGAAGCGCTATGTTATTAAGTAGGAGAGATGGTCGCTGGAGCTCAAGCTCTTCAGTCCCAGAGGGACGGCCAGAACGTAGCCGGGGAGTGGAGCGCAGCGGAGACTATTTGCCAAAAGTCCGTGCGCATTTGATAGAAGCTTGGCATCCAGTGGATAGGAAATATTTACCTAAAGATGCCGAGTAAGAATAGGCGGGATTTTTAACAGAAGATCGCGGTGAGCGGTTTGCCTTTATCCGGCTCTACCGTTGCGATTTCCATAGAATCGATACCGAGTGCGTGGGCGATGGTGGAGTTGAAATCGTGGACGCTTACCGGGTTCTCCGAGACGCAACGTCCGTCGGGTTCCGTTTTCCCATAGATTGCTCCACCGGTCACGCCGCCGCCCATGAGTAGGCTGGTGAAGGCAGATAGGTTGTGGTTTCGGCCACCGTATCCGTTAATCTTCGGGGAGCGCCCGAATTCGGTGGTGAGGACGACGAGCGTTCTTTCCAACATCCTCTTTGCGGTAAGGTCAGTGAGCAATGCTGAGAGGCCTTGGTCGAGAGTGGCGCAGTTGCTGGTGATCCGCTGGTGGTTGTCTGTGTGAGTGTCCCATCCGCTGAGTTCGACTTCGATGAAACGGGAGCCCCGCTCGACCAAGCGGCGGGCGAGAAGGCAGCCCTGGCCGAAGGAGCTTTTGCCATACATTTCGCGGATTTGCTTTGGTTCCGCCCCAATGTCAAAGCCGTCGAGATCCTCACTCGCCATGAGCCGGACTGGCTCCGTGTAGGCTGTGACCTCTCCGCAGTCGGCATGGCTGGCGCGGAATTTGGAATCGAACTTCGAGACCAGACCGGTGCTTTGCTTGAAGCTTTCCGTGTCCAACCCGGATTGGCTGGCTTCGCGGCTGACTATGTCATACCCGGAGTGGATGTGCTGCTTCGCCCGGGCATGGTCTCTATGGGTGTGGGTCATGCTGCGGATCTGGGCGATCTTATCCATCTGTGCGGCGAGACCGGGGAGCTTGTCGGTGACGTGGATGCCGGGCACCTTTGTTTTCATACTTGTGAGTGACCCTTGGATCTCCTTGTTATCCGGGCGGAGATCAAAGGTATCGAGATGACTCATTCCCCCGTCCATGAAAAGATAGATCACGCTATCGGCGGCAGGGTTCCCGGCGATAGGGATACCGTTTTCCGCAGCGCGCGTGAAACGGGAGCCAATGCTGCAACCGAGCAGGCGCTTAGCGATCCGGTTGGGGGCAGCAAGTAAATGGACCCACGGGAGGCGTGATTTGCAGGTAAAGGTTTGCTGCGAATCATGGTTTGGATATTGTTCCAGAGGATTGTAAAAGTGGTTTTTCGATGTTCTCTTTGAGTTCATGTTTGAAGAGCTTGACTCGCACTTATCCGTTAAAACTTAAAGTTTCCCATGCTGATCCTAGCCGCCACTCGCACGCACTTCTGTAAAATGAGTAATGATCTCGCAGCCCTCATCGCCGAAGACATCGACCTCGGTACGGTCATGAATACCGACGATGAGCTTACGCAATGCTGCTCGTAATCCTGTAATGAAACCAGAGTGATCCTTCCCATGTCCCGCAATCTCAGCCAGTTTGTCATCCTCGGATTCCTAGGTGCCTTCTCCGGCGCGATCCTCGCGGGAACTTCGCTTTTTTTCATTCCGAAACGGTATGAGAGTTCGATGGAAATCCGCCGCGTCCAGATTCATTCCGAGGTATTGAAAACCCCTCCCGGTGTGATGTATTTTGCCACCGAAATGCCTGACGGATGGTATTTCCGTTCCCGCAACAGTTTCGAACTCATCTCCGAGCGTTTGAAGCTTCCCGAGCGGTGGAATTTGTCTGAATACGAAGTTCTTAAAGAATTGCGCAAAAGTGTCCGTGTGGAGCCTAAGAGGGAAAGCATCTACCACATCGCGGTCAGCAGACTCGACCCGGACGAGGCTTACGAGATTGCAAACTCATTGCAGGAAGTAGCCCGGGATAGACTCACAAAAATGTATTCTGATTCGGCTGATCGATACCTCAACTATCTCAGAGGCGAGATCACGGATCAATCTAACAAGGTGGTGGAACGAAAGCTCGTTGTCGCTTCCTTGCTCAAGATCGACCTCCCAGAAGCTACGTCGGCGAATCTGGAAAAAGCTGAGGAAGAACTCCGCGAAGACCAAGCCCTCCTCGCGAAAATGAAGCAAGATTACGAAAGCAAAAAACGCGAAGCCACCAACTTCTCCAATCCCCTCGAAGTCCTAAAATCTCCCACCCTGCCAAAGATGTTCATCTACCCCAGAGTTGATCGCGTCCTCGCCATCGGAACTGTATCCGGTCTCCTAATCGGCCTCGCCGTAACTTTTTTCTTCAGCGCAGCAAAGAGATAGGGCTTGTGGCTGCGTAGGGCTCTCCAGCCCGTCTGCTACACGCTTGCCATTGAATTATGAGAATCTGGCAGGTGGGGTTTCGTATGTGGAGGAGATCGCGCGGTTACGAAAATGGATTCCTGCATACCAAGCGCCACATGTGCCGGCGAGTGGCGCACGGATACTCGTTTACAAGGACGGGGTACCGGCGCGAACGAGGTTACGCTCCAGTTTGTGGCGAAGCAGGCGTCGAGTCCGGGATACTTCGGCATGACCCGGCACTATGCTGTGGAGTCACGGGCGGATCTCGGTTCGGGTCAATGGGATCCGGTCGCCAGTTACGAGGATATCACGGGAAGTGGGCAAACTGTGACCGTGGCCGTTGTCCCGGTTGGTAGGCGCTTTTACCATCTCAATGCTTGGCTAACGCCGTGAAGATTTGACAAGGGGATGGCCGTGTCCATTCTTTGCGGCGATGAACGGTGACGCACGACAGGATTTCGCTTTGGCGTTTCTGAGTATCCTATTTGAGGGTGCTCCGTTTATCCTGTTGGGCACGCTGGTGAGCGGGTTTATCGATATTTATCTTCCGAAAGGAGCCATGGATAAGTTCCTGCCGAAGAATAAGACGGCGGCGGTGATGGTTTCTGGCTTGCTGGGTGCGGTTTTCCCGGTGTGCGAGTGCGCGGTGGTGCCGGTGATACGGAGGTTGGTGGGCAAAGGTTTGCCGATGAGCTGCGCGCTGACTTACATGCTGGCGGCTCCGATTGTGAATCCGATCACGGCGCTGAGCACGTGGAAGGCTTTTCAAGGGCAGGCACCGTGGATGATGACGGGCGGGCGGATGCTACTGGGGTATCTGGTCGCAGTTGGCGTGGGGCTGGTGGTGGCGAGGATTTCGCTGAGGAAAGTTCTTAGGAATACGATTGCGGACAAGATCGAGGCGGAGAAAAAGAAGGAGGAGGAAGAGCATGATCACGAAGGATGCTGCGGGCACGACCACTCGCATGAGCATGACCACGGGCATGATGACCATCATCACGATGGCAACCGCGTTGTCGCGGCGATGCGTTCTGCGCAGAAGGATTTCGTAGATGTGGGTGCTTATTTCACGATTGGTGTGGCGATCACCGCGCTGTTCAATACGGGGATCGCGCCGGGGGCAATCTGGCTCGATAGTTTGGCTGGAAATGTATTCGTGGCACCGGCTGCACTCATGGCCTTGGCCTTTATTCTGAGCCTGTGCAGCACATCGGATGCGTTTATCGCGGCGACTCTGGCGAAGTTTACCTGGGGTGCGAAGCTGGCTTTCCTGGTGTTCGGGCCGATGATGGATGTGAAGCTGATTTTCCTCTACCAGACGGTGCTTAAGAAAAAGTTCATTCTGGCGATGGCGGTGTCTGTCCTCGTTGTGATCTGGCTGGTAGCTGTGGCATGGGAACTCTGGATAGCAAAGGCGGTGATGCCATGAAGCCGGAACTTCGCAGGATCCTGTTTTCGCTGGCGGTGCTGCTTTGGGCAGGCTGTCTCCTTTACTTTTACGGCTCGGGTCGGATTGTGAAATACCTTGCGCCGGACTTCCGGGTCATCGCACTGGCGGGTGGGCTAGGTCTGGCGGTGATGGGGCTTTTCAATCTCCTCACGGCTTTCCAGAAGGCCGATTGCGGACACGACCA
>CAJJBR010000048.1 GCA_905182475.1 Akkermansiaceae bacterium
TCGTCTGATCCATGAACCTGAAGGGACGATCACCCATCCTCCAGATGGATGGAATGCCATCCGGAGGATGGGTGGCTGAATTTTCGCCGAGCGATTCGCAGGTGAAATCAGCAATCCGGAGAGTGATGGGACATGTCAAAGGGCGGCCACCCCAGCCTGTGAAAACAAAGAAGGACAAAGACCTTTGGGTTGATGCTCTGACGGAAGCTTTATGGGGAGTTTGTAAAATACGAGCGACCGAGTTTTCCCGGGGGGAGCAGTTGAACTGTCTTGCTGCGATCGAGGGCTCGGCCAAGACTCGTTCGGCGATCGATGGAAGAGGGTATCTCGATTATTTGAAGGTATTTTTCGCAGACGCGGATGCTCTAACGTCCTGACTCAATTTTCAATTGCCAGCTATTAGATACAAATGACACGCGACGAAATTTTGGAGAAAATGCGCAAGGTGGAAGCGCTTTTTCAAAGCACCACTCAGAAAGGGGAAGCTGATGCGGCTCTTGATGCGCTTGGGCGATTGTCGAAGCAGCTGACAGATCTGCCGGAAAAAGAATTGGAATTTAAAATATCGCTGCCCGATCCCTGGCAGCGGCGGGTTTTCTGCGCGCTAGCTCGGAAAATCGGGCTCGAGCCGTTTCGCCGCTACCGGCAAAAGTATTCCACCGTGATGATCAAGTGTAGTGAGGCGGTGATGGATGAAATCCTTTGGCCACAGTATCAACAGCTTTCAAGGCTTCTGAATACGTATCTCATGGAGGCGACTGAAGATATTATCGCATCGGCGATTCACAGCGATACTTCCGAAGCAACGGAGACCCGGGAACTCTTCGGTTGATGACATCGCAAACTCTCCAAAATACAAAAGGAGGAAATCAAGGCCAAGGGGCAGAAATTCCTTGATGAAGTCTTCTAGTCCGTGGTGATCCGCCCCGCGCCCGCCGATCCGCAATTCAATTACATGGTCGATGTGTCGGTGAAGTGGCACGGGGCTTACCTGATTTTCATGACCAAATACGCCTGCCCCGCACCCAATGCGTTGTCGCCATTTTTCGAAGTGCCTCTGGCTCGCTTCGGATACTTCAGCAGCGATGAGTGGAGCGTGTGGGCACGCCGCCACAACGACCAGTGGATGGAGATGGGAGGGATGCGGCTTACGTTAGAGGAGTGCTTCGACGAGATGCTCACGAATCCTTGGTTCAATGCAAGTTGAGTGACCGGATGGATTTGTGTCAGGTCAGCCATTGAATGTGATACTTTTCGGAATTCCCCGTGACGAAATCGAGCGCGCCTATCCGTGGGCTACGTGCAGCTCGCTGCCGCCATGGCTCAGACTGCCTGCTGTCGGGTCGACCTGCGTTGAGGAAATACTTGGCGTTGGCGGGAGGTTTGGGGATTCTACAAACGGAGGGAGCCGAGCGTGTCGAGGCAGCAGCAGGCTTGCCGTATTCCACGATGCTTCGCATTGACTTAAAGTGTTTGTTTTTGGGGGATTGCCCTGCTGCTATTCAGGACTGATCTCAAAATCCTGACTCCAAAACTCTGTTTTTGTCGGTGTTACGAGTTTTACTCTGGTAAGGATGAGTGGAGGTGAGCTTTCATTTCAACGATATGGCTGAGGAGGAATACGAAGATATAGTGGCTCGGGTTGAGGCGGCAAATGAGGAGTTGTTGGGACATTTTATCAATGTTCTCATTTTGGAAAAGGGGGTGGGGAAGAGAAAGGCGCATCAATATGCGGATGATCTCCGTTTTTTTGGGAACGAATATTTGCTGGATTATGGTGGAGATAATTTACTGGAAGGTTTGAGCTCTTTTCCTTCGTTTGTGGGTGATTGGTTCATCCGGAAGTGCATGTGGTCGGATGAAGTGACTTTAGGGCGTAATGTGGAAGCTTTTGGGTTGTTTCTCCGAATTCAGATGGAGTGGGGGAAGATCAAGCAAGATGAGGTGAATGCATGGGATGACAGGTGCCAAAAGGATCTGGAGCTATGGTGCCTGAGGGTGAAAGTTTACAATAGTCCTGAGATGGACCTGGAGGATCTGTTTGATGAAGACGGGCAGTGGAATGATGGGCTTTTTTCATCAAAACCGGATGAGAAGCAGCCGGTCAGAATTCCTGGTGGAGGGAAGTTGGTATTGAAACTTCTGTTAAGTGCGAAGGTGGCGAAATTTTGCGCAATCAAACCACCGGAATTGGTAAAGCTCACGGAACGGGGAGATTGGGAAGGGAGGGAGCACTCTTGGTTTTCCAACTGGCGCTGTGAAGAAGCTTTCGGGATGAAAGGGACAAAAGAGAAAGTGATGTTGGTGACGAACGAACGGACAAGGTATTCGGTGCTTATCCGGATTCCGGGGAAGGATCCCAAGAGTTTACTCATGGGCGTTCATTCCGCGATCATGAGGGCATTTGATCGTTTTAATGTATCAAGGCCTACGAAAATCGATCTCCAGATTCAAACCTTGTCGGGAGCAGCTCGTAGTTTGACCTCCTTCCAAAATCAACAGATGTATCATTTGGGTTCTCTTGTTGAACGCAGGGATTTTGAGTTTTTAGACGATTTGGAGGTACCACTCAACAAATTGCCCACCAAGATTGGTGGAGAATATAAATTTCCGGATCAGGTGTTTCCTGAAATGTGCGAGGAAACGCCGCCATTCGATGCTGCTGCGGGATTAGACCGGATCGTCCCGTTTTTAAACTAGACTCAGGCGTGGCAGCTGCAGGATTTTATGACGCTTGGGTTCAGGGAGTAACTGAAAGTGGTGGTCAGAAACCGTATCCCCTTTGGGGATGTAGACGACACCGGTGCCGCGCGCATAAAACTCCAAAGCCTCTATCCTTCAATCGAAGTGTGACGCAGCGCTAGTGGAGGTTTAAAGTGCGAATTCGCCATCATCATCCACTCCGTGCCAACCGAGGCGGCCGAAGGCGCGATAGATGCATTGGACAAACTCGCCGTCCTCTTCGCCCTCGGCGTGCTCGACCGTTGCGGAAGAGGAAAGCCCGCGATTGGATTCGATGCTGATGACGGAGCTGTAGCCGTCTAGGTAGATCCAGTCGCCCCAAGCCTTGGATTCAAGGCGTGGCTCGAAGTGTTCTTTTTTCAAAGAGGCCAGGACTTCGTCAAGTGTGCTGGGTGTGGAGGTGTCTGAAAGCTGAAGAAGGGTTTCCATGGGGGATTGCGGTAAGAGACGAAGATGCCGGATCTGCTGGGTCGGGTCTAGAAGGAACTCGAAAAACAAATTCAGTGATCAGGTTCGGCCTTACGTTTGTTGAGGCGTGCGTAGTGACCACCCTTCTCCATGAGCTCATCATGGGTGCCACGCTCGACGAGTTCGCCCTTGTCGAGGACGCAGATGAGATCGGCATCGCGGATGGTGCTCAGGCGGTGGGCGATGACGAAGGAGGTGCGGTTCGCGCGGAGGCGATCGAGGGCTTG
This sequence comes from Akkermansiaceae bacterium, assembly GCA_905182475.1. Classification (GTDB taxonomy): domain Bacteria; phylum Verrucomicrobiota; class Verrucomicrobiia; order Verrucomicrobiales; family Akkermansiaceae; genus Luteolibacter. The sequence goes on from CAJJBR010000048.1 coordinate 3,438, forward strand.
CTGGACAAGTTTCTCGGTAGTGTTGTCGAGGGCGGAGGTGGCCTCGTCGAGGAGTAGAAGGGGCGGATTTTTCAGGAGGGCGCGAGCGATGGAGATCCGCTGTTTTTCACCTCCGGAAAAGCGAATCCCACGTTCTCCGGCAACGGTGTCGAGTTGCTCGGGAAGACTGCGGATGAACTCCGCTGCGTTGGCTGCTTCCAATACCGCCCAGAGTTGCGCATCGGTGGCTTCGTGTTTGGCGAGGGTGAGGTTCTCTCGAATCGTGGTATTGAAAAGAAATGGTTCCTGGGTGACGAAGCCGGTTTGGTCGCGCAACCATTCCTTGGAAATTTCCGAGATAGGATTTCCGTCCAACAGAATCTTGCCGGAGGTAGGTTCATAGAAGCGGGAGAGAAGGTTCAGGACGGTGGATTTTCCCGATCCGGTGGTGCCGACGAGCGCAAGGGTTTGCCCGGGAAGGGCGGTGAGGCTGATTTTTTTTAGAGCAATCCCTTCGTCGTTGTAGGAAAAGGTCACGTCCTCAAATACGATCCTACCGGTGAATTTTTCCGGGCGATTCCCTTCCGTGAGATGGATTTCATCGGGGGTATCGATGATTTTGAAAACTCGTTTCGCGGAGACCAGGCCTTTGGTGAAGGTCTGGGAGAGTGGGTTGATTTGTGAGATCGGCTCGAAAAGGAAACCCCATGCCACGAGGAAGGCGATCACGGTGCCGGGGGAGAGATCGCCGTTAAGCGTCCAGTAAGCACCGAAAGCGACCATGAGGATGATCCCGCTTTCCGCGATGAAGGAGACTGCCGGCCAGACGATGGCCTGGCCTTTCATCACTTCCATGTGCTTGTCGCCGACTTTTTGCGAGGCTTCGTCGAAATCGGAGAGCGCCTGCGGTTCCACTGTGTAGGCCTTGATCTGGCGGATACCTGCGAGGTTGTCGTGCAAGATGGCATTCAGCGCGGAGGAAGCCTCGGAGGATGCCGTCCATTTTGGCTCCGCCTTTTTCGACCACCATGCGGTGAGCAGTCCGATGAAAGGCAACGGGACGAGCACCACCAATGTCAGCTCCCACGAATGATAAAGCAGGTAGCCGAGCACGATGAGAAACTGCAAGACGGCGGCCAACGCTTGATCCAGCCCCTCGATGATCACCCGGTTCGTTGTCGGCACGTCGTCGGCTACACGTGACATAATTTCTCCCGAAGAATTTTTATCGAACCACTTGATCGGGAGGCGCTGGAGCTTGTCGTAGAGCTCCACGCGGATGACGTGGGTGAGTTTTAGCTCAAGATGATTGTTCAGGTAGCTGCGGATAGTGAAAAGAACCTGCCGCGCCAAGATCGCGCCCGCTCCGATCAGCGCGGTGGAAACGATGAGATCCGGCCGATTTTTTCCGATGATCGTATCGATGAAACGCATCGTGATCCCCGGCAAAACCAAGACCAGCGAAGTGCAGGCCACTGCCAACAGCAGGGAAAGCCCGCTGAGAAGCGGAAAGCGCAGGGTGTGGCGGATGAGACGGAGCATGGTCGTTCTCCACTCAGCTTGACCGCTCGGCAGCCGGGGTCAATCGCAGCGGCTTCGGAGCCGGATTTGCGAAGTGGTTCACCAATGTGGCAAAATAGACTCGTCATCGCGCACCCAAATGCCTGAGAATCCGCAAGTGATCCACCCCACCGCCATCATTTCCCCGAAGGCTGAGCTCGGAAAAAACGTCCGGGTCGGCCCGTATTGTATCATCGGCTCGAACGTGACCTTGGGCGACGAGTGCATACTCCACTCCCACGTGGTGCTCGAAGGCACGGCGGTTTTCGGGAAAGGAAACGAGTTTTTCCCCTTCGCCATGGTCGGGGGTAAAACCCAGGACTTGAAATACATCGGCGAACCGACCGCCCTGGAAGTGGGCGACCGCAACACTTTCCGCGAAAACTGCACGATCCACCGTGGCACGCATGAGGAGCTACCCACCCGCATCGGTTCGGACAATCTATTCCTCTGCTACTCGCACGTCGCCCACGATTGCCAGTTGGGAAACCACATCATCCTTTCCAACAACGGCAGCCTCGCCGGACACGTTTCCGTGGGCGATTACGCCATCGTCTCCGGCCTCGCCGCCGTCCACCAGTTTTGCCGAATCGGCAAACACTCCATCGTCGGCGGACTTTCGAAAATCGTTCAGGACATCCCGCCCTTCATGATCATCGATGGGAACCCCGCCATCACCCGCGGGCTGAACCTCGTCGGGCTCCAGCGCCGCGGCTTCAGCACAGAAGACATTCGCGATCTGAAATCCGCCTACAAGCGCCTGTTCTTGAAAAAGGACATCTCCCTCGCCAACGGCCTCAGCTCCCTGAAAGCCACCGCCGCCGCATCGAACGCCAACGTCGAGCACCTCATCCATTTCCTCGAAAACTCCCAGCGCGGCGTGACCCGTTGACAGCTGGTAACAATGAAGCTCATCCCTTGCCTCTTCCTCCTAGCCCTTCTCCCGTCCTGCGGTGACAAGGCCAAAGGCCAAGCGAGGGAAAGGGATGTGAAGCAACGCATCGCGCCCGACATGAAAACCGCTCTTGCGGAAAAAAAACTAAAACTCGGCTCTCCCGTCTTCATCCGAGCTTTTAAGGAAGAGCGCATTCTCGAGCTTTTCGTAAAGAACGAGAAGACTGAGAAATTCGAACTCTTCCGCTCCTATCCCATCGCCGCCGCCAGCGGCAGCCTCGGCCCCAAGCGCGCCGAGGGCGACGGCCAGGTGCCGGAGGGTTTCTACTTCGTTCCGCCCTCCGCGATGCACCCGAACAGCCGCTACCACCTCGCTTTCAACATCGGTTTCCCCAACAAATTCGACAAAGCCAACGGCCGCACCGGCTCCTTCATCATGGTCCACGGCTCCTACGTCTCCATCGGCTGCCTCGCCATGACCGATGAGAAGATCGAGGAAATCTACACCGTCGCAGACGCCGCCCACAACGGCGGCCAAGCCTTCTTCCGCGTCCATATCTTCCCCTTTCGGATGACGGAGGCACGCATGAAAAAAGCCGCCGACAATCCCCACCTCCCCTTCTGGAAAAACCTCAAAACCGGCTACGACCTCTTCGAAAAAAACAAACTCCCACCCAACGCGAGTGTGAAGGACAAGCAATACTCCTTCGAGCTTCCCCCGTCTTCCACTGATCACTGATCACT
>CAJJBR010000049.1 GCA_905182475.1 Akkermansiaceae bacterium
GGCTTTTTGAGTCCCGCTCGTAGGTTCTTCTCACTCGACGGACGCACCAACCTCATGAGTCTTCCTCGTTTCGTCCGCTTGAAGCGGTAACCGAGGAAGAGTGAAACTTTCCTTATCCAAGTCCACCTTGTCAAAATCGAGAACAGTGACACCCATCGTTGATGTATAGGAGAAAGAGCTGTTTTTGTCTTCGAAACTCTGGGTGGCAGTCAAACCGCTGAGATAATTCACATAGCTCACAATATCCGTATTGGCCTGGTTGATGGCGCTATCGGTGGAAGGCGAGGTGATAATTCCTCCTGAAGGGGTCAAGTCGTCTCCATCTTTGATGGTTCCGCCAGTGTGCTTAAATATCGTGCCGGTAAAGTTGGTGGATTCATTCTTGGCGTCTAGCTGGGCTGCATTTGAAATCGCTACCTGACCAAAGAGTTGGTTCGCGTCTTTCAACTCGATATTTCCGCCATTGAGGGCGAAAATATCGTAATTCGAAGCTGATCCGAGTGTTTGGGAGGTTGCTGATGTCGCGGATGCAACGAGTAATGCAGCTACAATTAACCTGAGGGGTGTAATTTTCATTGTGGGGGGGGGTGGGGGAATTCTCACGACTGCCTATTGATAAGCAACTGGAGAACGTGATATGTATTTCATATTATTCGCATGAGGACAAATTCTTTTTTCTAGCTTATGGTTATTTAATATTTAATGTTTATTGAACCAGCCCCAAACCTAGTTAATCTAGTATGATTAACTATTAAGTTAAATATAATTTTCACACCTACCCAACAAGGGCATCCTTTGCCTCAGAGGGTTCCGTTTTACTTGAATCATTGAGATTGATCCATTCCACGTGATCCTAGCGCTTGCGGCGGAAAAGGCAGATGCTCGAAAGCAGATCACTTCAACTACCCTACGGGGTTAAGACTCTGGTTGTATCCAGTCGAAAGGCTCGCTGCAAATGCGGCCACGACACAATTCATCAAACTTGTTTTCATGGGGGTGGGGGGGGTCATCTCAAGAGCTAAACAAAGCAGAGAAACGATTTCAGCCTATCCTTACGCCCTAAGATCAAACTTTTTTGTAAGCTTATGATTGATTAATATTAAATAAATAATTAATTAATTAAATATTAACTAGTCTTGATTTTCAGACCAACCCAACAAGGACATCCTAACCTTCGATATCGGCTTGATCCATCTGTGGTGGTCAACGTGAACTACCCCGGAGTCAACGTCTTAGCCGTTGCATCGGGGGCTTGGGGCACCTCTTAACCGCCGCTCTTTCTGTATTCGGTGCCGCAGCACCCGCCACGTATCGCCTCAGAAAGCGCATATTCCTGGTAGCACAAATCCCATCCCCTATGATCTACTGAGGCCGCACCTTCTCCCGAATGCCGACGAGATCCCGCAAATAGCCATGCAGCCCGAAGACTTTACGAAAATCGAATCCATCTTCATCCGCCATCGCAACTGCCTGATGGTTCGTGGGCAGTTCTCGGATATTTATATGGATTACTATCTCCACCTTTCGGATCACTCCATCCGCTATCCCGGCGAGCTGGATCAGATGCTTAAAGATGCGCTGGCCATGTTAACGCTTCACCTTACCGCCCGTCCATGGGCGGAAACGATCGCATGGACCGCGAACCTGCGCGCACCACGCATCAACCTTTTCGTAACCGGCTCTTCCAACGAGGAGTATGTCACCGGCAGGGTCTTCACCGAGGACATCCGGGAGCCGGACAGGAACTTTTTCTATTCACAGACCACGGTTCCCACCTCTACGGAGCCCAGCACATCCACTATGGAAGTGGATGGCCGCGATCCCGTTTTGTGGATTTCACAGTTCTACAAACAATCGGAGCAACGCCCAGCCCGTGCCTTCCGGCTGGACGATGAAAATTTTGCCCTGATCGCTGCACAACCCGATGCAGACCTTGAGTGGCTCGAAAATCTCACCGAAGAAGACGTTTCCAAGATCACTGATACGGAAGAAACCAATCTGCTCGAGACCCGCCCGTTTCGCTTCCATTGCGGGTGCACGGCTGAGAAGATTGTCCCCATTCTCGGAGGATGGCGGGACAAGCCCGAAGAACTATTCCAAGGTGAGGATGCGATCAGCGTCCAATGCCCCCGCTGCGCCGCCAGCTACCGGATCACCCGGGACATGATCTGATCCGGATGGACTCACGCGATTACGTTGTTCAAAAAAACTTGAACAAATCGCCCGAATCAAATAATCAAGGGTCGTGGATATCCCTTCCCCGGAACCTAAGACTGAAGCCATCGCGCTGAACCTACTGCAGCGGCAGGTCATCGAATATTTCGTGGACGGCGTCAGGGTTCTCGGCCTGCCCCCCTCTCTGGGGGAGATCTACGGCCTACTTTTCATCTCGCCCGCGCCCCTATCCCTGGACGATCTCGTCCGAATGCTCGAGATATCCAAAGGCTCCGCAAGCCAAGGCCTGCGCACCCTCAAAACCCTCGGCGCGGTTCGCGAAGCGGAGGGAAACGGAGACCGCCGCACCTATTACCAGCCGGCAGTCGATCTGAAACGGCTTGTCGGCGGGTTTATACGGGAGCAGGTCCGCCCTCACCTCGAAAGCGGAAAATCCAAGCTTCAGCGCCTTCAGGAAACCGCACTCCAGGACGTGGCACCCGGTGAGCGCGAATTCTACAACGAACGCATCGACCGGCTTGAATCATGGATGAAGCGCGGTGGCCAAGTCCTGCCCATGCTCCAGAAACTCCTCGGACAATGACGGAAAACGAACTAAACACGCCCCGTTGGTTCTGCGTCCGCGCCCAAACCAAACGCGAACACATCGCCGCCAAGCACCTGCGCGAACTGGAGGGCATCGAAGTCTTTTGCCCCCGCATCAAATACCGCAAGGCCACCCGACGAGGCAAAATCTGGTGGCTGGAGCCGCTTTTCCCCGGATACCTGCTCGCGAAATTCAACATCATGGAAATGGAGCGCGCCGTAACCTTCTGCCAAGGCGTGCGCGGCTTGGTGCGCTTCGGCTCGGAAACACCCGATGTCCCCGAGGAATTCGTCGCTTCACTCATCCAGCAGGTTCGGGAGCAATGCTCAGACGATTCCGAACTGATCACCGTTGCCCCCGCCATCTCCGTCGGCGATGAGGTGGAGGTCGCCCACGGCCCCTTCCAGGGAATGAAAGGCACCATTCGCAGCGTCGCTCCCGCCAACGAGCGAGTAAAAGTCCTGCTTGAATTTCTCGGCCAGGTGCAACCCGTCGATCTCGACCTCTTCTCCCTCTTGCTGCCCGGCAAACCCATACCCCATTTCTGAATAGACCGAATCGATACCGACTTAGTTCATTTTTCATTGAACAAACCCGGAGACTGCCTCTCCATCAACCCGCTCCTCGCCTGCCGGAGAGGAAATAATTTCACCAAGACACCAAACCGAAGGTTTTTCCCCAGAAACGGGGAAATCGACCAAGGGCGGCAGCGTGCGTAGTGGTGACTTTCAGTCGCCACCAGTCTTAATCTAGTAACGGAGCCTTGAAATTTCTAATCGTCGGCGCTGGCTTCTCAGGGATCGTAGCAGCCCACCGGCTCTCGAATGCCGGGCACAAATGCACGATCGTCGACCGTCGACCGCACCTCGCCGGAAACGCCCACGACT
>CAJJBR010000050.1 GCA_905182475.1 Akkermansiaceae bacterium
CTAGGGTTCTTCCCTAGCTTTTGGAGACAAATGCTCCGGCGTGCTCGATACAATCCAGTTGGCCTATGAAGGAATCGAGCGAGACTTCAAAGTCCTCATCTTCAGGTTTCTGGCGCGATCTATCGGCCTGCTCCTTTTCTTTTTCCGAAGCGATGCGCCCCCACCTGTCTGCTTCAGTTGGATTTCCCCCTGTGCCCATTCCCTTCCGGAAGCAGACCTCGAGTCCGTACATGGCTCGGAGATTCCCGGCTTCGGCGGCTTTGAGGAAAAGGGGGAACGCATCCGACTCTCTTCCTTTGATTTCGCCGTTTAAATACACGATTCCAAGTTCAGTCATAGCTTCAGGAGACCCTAGATCCGCGGCCATTTGCCACCACTTCATGGCTTTCTGCAGATCTTTCCCGGTCTCGATTCCTTTGGCATAAATGATTCCAAGGTTGGTCATTGCATCGGTGGAGGGGGATTTCGCTTCCGCCGCCTTTTGCCACCATTGCATGGCTTTTCCCATGTTTTTTGCGTCTGGATTCAGATAGAAATGATCTCCAAGTCTACTCATCGCCACCTCGTAGCCGAGATCCGCCGCCTTAGTCCACCACTCCACGGCTTTGGGCATGTCTCGCGGTCCGCCAATGGCTCGATCGTAACAATAACCAAGGCCGAGCATGGAACGGGCTATGCCGAGGCTAGCACCTTTATCAAACCAGACACGGGCTATTTCCCTGTCCTTCGGGACACCTTGCCCCTGCCAATATGATGCGCCGCAGATTTCGATCTGCATTGATGTTCTCCTCACGTGCAAGAGAAAGAAGCACAGAGAATGCTTTTTCTTTCTCCTCGGGTGAAGCTTCGGAATCTTCAATGATTTTCTCATTTTTTGAGCCCAGAGCATTGTCTTGAATCTCCTTTTCCTTCATCGCTTTTTCATGGGCTGCCTCCATCGCGGCTTGCTCCTTTGCTGCGGCTTCCTTGGCTGCGGCTTGCCCCTTGGCGGCAGCTTCCTTGGCAGCTAGTTCCTTGGCATTTTCCTCGGAAGATTGAGTTTGATTGGCGGATGCGTTCGAGGATGAGTGGGATTCTCTGGCTCTGTGGGCTGGCGATTGGGCTTCCTCAATCCGACCTGCGGTGTTTTTGGAGCCCGGTTTAAACATGAAATACGACCCTGCTCCGACTAGCATCGCTACTGCGGCCGCCGCCGCGATTTTCCACGGCATTGGTTTCCTTCGCAAAAGAGTGAACGTGCGCTCGAATGCGGATTCCCTCGATGATTTATGGATGGCTTGCGGGGCGGCGTTTTCGTCGGGCAGAGAGTCCAGCAGGATCGCACTCAAGGATTGAGCATCGGGGATGCTGCCATCCGCGAGTGCCGAGATGATTCGCTCGACCTCTGGATTCCGTCCGGCAAGATCATCTCCTTGGTTTTCACCACTGGAAAGCAGCCATTCCACCGTTTCACCGAGGAGCCGAAGGTCATTATTGGCGCTTCCGGGTGCGGAATTCCCCTTGATCAGGATCACTTCGTGGTCCGGCCACGGTAGGCTAAAGTGGATGACTTCCGGAGAGATCTCGCCGTGAACCAGCCCTTTGGCATGAAGGGGTTCGAGCAGCTCCGAGACGCGCCCGAAATTTCACCAAATACAATATAGCTGCCGCGACCGCCGAACAACGGAGGAATGCCGAACTGAGCGCGAGCAAGGCACTGAAATCATCCACCGTGATCAACCTGGGAGGTGATTCCACCCTCTATCTAGCCCTCACCGGGGACAAACTCTGACTGCTTGTAGGAGTTCGCTTTTGGCGGACTGCTCCTCAAACAGCCCTGTAGCCAGACCGAAGGACGGAGAAAAAAAGTTCTTCAGCGACCTTGGCAATGTCAGTGGGATCCGTTATCGCGGCACTTTTGTCTCCTAACGAGGTTACACCCCGCCAGATGGTTGCCGGTATTTTCAAAAGAGGCAGTGTCGGAAAGGGTTTGTGAAGCCTTGCGTTCCGTTACTTTCGCCATCTCAAAACTCGATAGCTCAGCCGAATAAGCGACCTCAACGAACTTCCGGGCGATCCGCTTCTGGCGCTCGAGCATCAACGAGTCCTCTACGAGCTTGCGAATCGCAGGCTCATTTTCCCGAATCCCCGTGATCTCACAAATTTGCCGCAGCTCCTCTTCTGGACGGATTCTGCCAATTTGAGGTCAAGGACTCGTGACTTGGGTCAGCTTTTCTTCGGCAGCAACACGGAAGAGAGCGGTGCCCGTGCCAACCGCTGCGGTGTAAATCTGGAAGCCGATGAGATCGGACTGACCTGCGACGTCCTGCCATTCGAAATTGGGCTTGAGCTTTTGGATTGTTGCCGAGACGCCTGGGTTGGGAGTGAATTCAAGCACGAAGTTACCAGTTGAAAGTGAGGTCGAAAGCGATGGAGCTTCGACCGAGGGAACAAGTATGAAGTCATCGATACCGACGAAGCCTTCCGAAGTAACTCCTACGGCAGGAAGAACCCGAACTCCGATCTCTTGGATCGATGCCAGAAATTTTTGATCAGGTTTAAAAGGGGTAGCATTTCCGCCTTGAAGGGAAAACCAGTTATCATCAAAAGTGAAGTTCAGCTCATACCATCCGGGGAACTCGCCGAGATCTTCGGGCTGATAGGTCAGCGAGTAGTAATAGCCCAGCCCATTCGGTCCATCGGCATAGATTGCGAGATCCAAGAAGTCGATTTCCGCAGGATCGATGAAGACGCTAACATCGATTTCCGCAATTTTCTCAGCAGCATAATCTCCAACAAAGGCTCCTTCAGCAGTCAATCCATCGGCGAAAAACCACACTCCCTTGCCCCCGAGAAAGAAGGAGTAGGCGTAGGTATTATCGTCAATCTCAGGGTCAGCCCAGGGCGGAGGCGCGACGATCTGATCCTCATACGAATACAGGGACCAAGCGTTGGCATTGGCTTGGCTAGGAAAAGTTTCCCATGCCCCAGCCAAGGGATCTGCACGGAGCGATGAGGCTAGGATCAGGAATGCAAAATAAGGGAGCGTGCGCATATTATTAGTGAGACGGAGGCAGGTGCTGATTATTCAATCACGTATGATTTTAAATGGAGTAATTCCTTCCGGATCAAAATCCCCCCTCACCCGCTGCATCATTACTTGTGAGACGATGACCAGACCAGCCCCGGTGATCAGCAGGAGCAAGCCGCCGACCAATAACGAGAATCATGTCGCCGCCCGCGCACCTATCCCTTGTCCCATACGCCCGAAGGCCTGGATAACCGAAATCGTGAGCAGCGGGGGCTTCGGGCTGCGCCGTATTTCCCGCCATGGATTCCGAGAAACAAGCAATAGCGCCATTCCCGCGACGGGAAACCGCACTCCGGCGAACCACCACTAATCCCGGCTCAAAGCCCTGCTCTTCCCATATGCCATAAACCGTCTTCAATCAGGGAAAGGCACTGCCCCACAGCAAGCACCCAGCAGAACCTTGATCCAACTTTGATCGACCTCAACGCGGCCGAGCCTGACCGCACGTCATTCTCCGCGCAACAACTCATTACCGGACGTCTTTACCTTGTAAGACTTTGGTTTCCGGCGTTTCCCCGCTTGCAATATCTCCCTTCACGCGGAAAACTCCCCCTAACGCGTTTGTTTACCTGCGTAAAATATCCTAAATTTCCTTTTCAACATGATTATTCGCTACCTAGCAATCCTACTCGCCCCTTTGGTGGCAAACACTACCGCATTTTCCCAGGCCGTGGAGGTCAATGGGATCGCAGCCAAAGTAAACGGGCGTGTCATCACCAAAAACGAAGTCTCCTTCATGCTGTCGCCAGTTTACGCACAGCTTGCAACCCAGTTTCCCCGCCGTGGACCTGAGTTCGAACGTCAGTTCAAGGAAGCCCGCGACAAGATTCTTGAAGAGCTGATCGACCGCCAAATCATCCTCGATGAGTTCAAACAGATCGGAGCCTCCATCCGCCCGAGCTTGATCGACGACGAAGTTAAGCGCCAGATGCGCGAACTCTACAACGGGGATGAAAAGAAATTCCGCAAGGAGCTAAAAAAATCCCGCCTGACCATGGAAGGTTACCGCACAATGACAAAGGAGAAGATGGTCGTCCAATCGATGCGCGCCCAGCAGTTCGCCGACGCACCACCGCCGCTCCCAAACGAAATCCAAAAGGAATACAACGAGATCAAATCCACGCTACGCGACACTTCCAAGGACAAGATCACTTTCCGGAAAATTTTCATCCCCGCAGCTGATCCTGAAAGTCCGCTCGCCACTCCCGAAACCCAGCTCGCACACGCCGAGAACCTTACGCGCCAGCTGAACCAAGGAAAGGACTTCGAGGAAATCGCTAAAGCCAATTCCAAGGATGCCTTCGCAACCGAGGGCGGCCTTCAGGAAGGCCTCCCGAGAACCGATCTCGCAGCAGAATTCGCAGCCATCATTTTCGATGCTACGGACGGAAAAATTCTCGGACCTCTGCTGGATTCACGCGGTTTCACCATCGTCAAAGTGATTGAGAAAAATCTCGGTCCCGCCCCGTCACTAAGCAAAGTCCGCGAGATGATTGAGCAAAGAGTTCGCAGGAAAAAAACTTCCGCTCAATACGACCGTTGGATCAAGAACCGCCGCAAGCGCTCGATGATCGAAATAAGGGATTGATCCGCCACCTACCGGATAACCTCGATTTTACGACTCACACCCATGGAAGAACGCTACGAAATCAAAGGGAAAATCGGCCAAGGCGGACTCGGAGCCGTTTACAAGGCACATGATGTCCGCATGAACCGTGAAGTCGCCATCAAACGAATCGTCGCGAACACCGAGGACGATTCCCTGCCCGAAGAGGCAACCCGCCAACTTATCAAGGAAGCGGGTTCCCTCGCCTCCCTCCAACATCCCAACATCGTAACAATCTACGACGTCGGCACCGACGAGGACGGCCCATTCGTAGTAATGGAGCTTCTCGCGGGGGACACCCTTGAGGAAATCATTCAAAAAGGATCGTTCACTTGGCAGGACTTCAAACAACTCGCGCCCCAGATCCTAGAGGCCCTCATTGCCGCCCAAGAACTCCATCTCGTCCACCGCGATCTCAAGCCGAGTAACATCATGCTTACCTGGCTTCCTTCCGGGAAATTCCAAGTGAAGATCGTTGACTTTGGACTAGCGAAACTTTCCGCAAAACCGTCCCTTCAGACCATCGACCAATCGGATGGCGTCTTCGGATCGATCTATTTCATGGCGCCCGAGCAGTTCGAGCGGGTTCCAATCGATCACAAGGCAGATCTCTACGCGATCGGCTGCGTGTTTTACTACGCACTTACCGGCACCTATCCCTACGATGGCGATAGCGCCGCAGAGGTCATGGCGTCCCACCTTCAGCACCACATCACTCCTATTCAGGAAGTCCGCGATGGCATCCCTCTCTGGGCATGCGATTGGATTATGTGGCATATCAACCGCCAGCCTTCTGACCGTCCGGAAGACGCCCGCCAGGCGCTCAAATATTTCGTGGAAAACGACGCCGTGCCCGATCCACCGCTTAGCTCCGGAACCCCGGCACCCGCCGTTGAGCAACCGAAACGCGCGAAACTCATCGTCCCTGGTTCCGCTCCAGTTCCCGAGGTAGTCAAGGAGCCGACTCCCTCCCAAACCCTGAAATCAGCCGCCGCGCCAAAGCCCCTGGCTCCACCCAAAGGCTCGAAACCCAGCGTCCATACTACCGCGCAGGTATTACAAACCTCCCGTCTTGCTCTCGCTGCCGAAGCTCCCGCCGAGCCTGAAAAAACCGAAGAAAAACCGGAAGAAAAACCGGCCGCCGTCGTGCCAGTGAAAGTGGACGTTTCCGAAACCGCTCCAGTAAAACCAACACCAGCACCGGCCTCAACACACCAACTCAAACCGGGCGTTGCCAAAACCGCGCCACTGGGATCAGTTCCTACCGCAAGAGTAGCAAAACCGGAGAAAACCGTCCTCACCCCCGTTCCAAAAAAGAAACAAGGCATGTCCTCTGGCATAAAAGCAGTGATCGCCGTCTTCCTCGGACTTCTAACCGTAGTGCTTGCGGTGACCATGCTCAAGAAGAGCGGCAACAACGCCGAAACCAAGATCTACAACCAGATGATTACCATCGCAGCGAAGCCTGATGCCACAGAGCTTCCCATCGATGCAAACAAGCTCGACATCCTTCTACGTAATGCCGTTTCGGTTGCCTCGAACAAAGACCGCTACGTGGTTTACAAAGCACTCTTCCTAGCAAAGGCCACCGACGGAACTGACATCGACGGAAAAATTGCAGAATTCGCCACCACTCGGGAAATGATCCCTAACATCCGTATCGTTCTGATCCGCGACGTCCTGAGGAAACGGAAGAATCCTGCGGTCATCGGAACCCTTCTCGATTACGCACGTTCCACTGACGATACCAGTGCAGCAGTCGCGTCACTCGAGGCCATCCGCTTCATGGTCACGGAGGAGCACTTCACGGGATTTATCGAAATCATCCAGACCACGGAGAAAAGTGCCGTCCGCAAGGCTGCCGAAACGAATGCTGCGAAAATTATCGATAACGCAGGATCGAAGGATTCCCTTGAAGCGACCCTCGCAGCAGCCCACGACAACGCATTCAACGATGTCGTCCGCCACAGCATGCTCCGCCTTCTCGCCGGAATCGGCGGAGAAAAAGCACTGGATCTAGCCAAAGAAAACCTCCAAAGCGATGAAAATCAAAACCAGATCGCAGCAATCGTTGCCCTAGGAAATTGGAAGTATCAAACGGGCTTCAAAGCACTGATCGACTTCATCGCCTCCGGCCCCGAACTCCAGCTCCGGGGTCGTGCCTACGACTCGGCTATCGGCTACGCGACCGAATCGGAAGATAACATCGAGGAAAACTGGAAAATGGTCGCCGAGCAGGCAAAAACCCAAGACGAGAAAATCAAACTCATCAGGGGCGTCGCCATTTCCAAAGCAGAGCCATGGGCCTTCGCCATCCTCCAGGAAATCGTCAATGACTCCGATAACGACAAGGCTGTCGACCTAGCCGAGCGCGCAATCGTCCACCTCAAAGACGTCCAACAAACCCAGTCTCCCAACAAAAAGGACCCAGCAGAAGACGAGGAGTAATCCCCGAACCCTCAATCCCCCAATCCTCTTCCCCAGTGTCTCCAGATCAACAGCTCACCCAACTCACCACAGGCGCAGCCAAAGTCCTTTCCGAGAAAGAACTCCTCGAAAAACTCAAACTAGGCCGCCCTCTCCGCATCAAACTCGGGGTAGATCCCACCGCCCCGGACATCCATTTCGGGCATACAGTGGTCATTGAGAAACTCCGCCAGTTCCAGAAACTCGGCCACCAGGCAGTCCTTCTCATCGGCGACTTCACCGCCACCATCGGCGATCCCTCTGGACGCTCCGCCACCCGCCCTCCCCTCACCCGAGAGGAGGTTTTAGCAAATGCCGCGACCTATACGGAACAAGCATTCAAAATTCTCGACCGCGACAAAACCGAGATCGTTTACAATGGCGACTGGTTCCGGAAAATGGGCTACGAGGAAATCCTCCGTCTCAACGCCCGGGTCACCCTCCAGCAAATGCTGCAGCGCGAGGACTTCCGTAACCGCCTTGACTCCGGTCAAGAAGTCCGTCTCCACGAACTCCAGTACCCCGTCATGCAAGGCTGGGATTCCGTCGAAGTCCGCGCTGATGTTGAACTCGGCGGCACCGACCAGCTCTTCAACATCCTTGTCGGTAGAGACATGCAGAAGGACGAAGGACAACCTCAGCAGGTAGTCATGGTCATGCCCCTGCTAGAGGGTCTTGATGGGGTCAAAAAAATGTCGAAATCCTACGGGAACTACATCGGCGTTTCCGAACCAGCACAGGAAATGTACGGCAAGCTCATGTCCGTCTCTGACGAACTCATGTCCCGCTACTACACTCTTCTCCTCGGAGAAGCCCTAGACCCATCACTCCACCCCATGGAAGCCAAGAAATCCTTGGCCCAAAAACTCACCTCCCGCTACCACAGCGACGAGGAAGGCAAAGCCGCCCGAGCCGATTGGGATACCCGTTTCTCCAAAAAAGATCTCACCGCCGCAGAACTCCCGGAAATCACCGTCAGCCACCTGCCCGCAGATCCCACGGTGCTAACCCTAACTGCTTTCGCGTTCGAATCCGCATTCGGACTCAAAAAATCTAACGGAGAACTCCGAAAACAGTTCATCGTCTCCGGATCAGTCCAGCTCAACGGCGAAAAACAAACCGATCCCACAGCATCCATTTCTCCAAATCCTGGCGACACCTTGAAACTTTCCAAAAAACACGCCGTAAGATTCATATAGCGTGGCCGAAATGCCAAACTGAACACTGAAACCTTCCAACGTTTCTTACCTATGAAACCTACATTACTGATCCTCGCCCTTCTTTCCTTCGCAGCACACGCCGAGGAAAAGAACCTCTTCAATGGTAAAGACCTCACCGGTTGGGACGGCGATGCAAAATTCTGGTCAGTCCAGGACGGAGTCATCACCGCAAAAGCAACCGCTGACAACCCGGTTCCCCACAACACCTTCCTCATCTGGAAAGACGGCGAAACCGAAAATTTCACTCTCACTCTCAAATTCAAAATGACCCCGGGTGACGATAAAAAATTCACCAACTCCGGCATCCAATACCGCAGTAACGTAATTGATGCGGACGCATACATCGTCGGCGGCTACCAGGCGGATTTCGAATACGGCAACAAGTACTCTGGCATCCTCTACGAGGAAAAAGGCCGTGGTATCCTAGCTAAACGCGGGCAGAAGGTCACCATCACCCAAGGTGAAAACGCAAAGAAACCAAAAATCAAAGTCACCGGCGAAACCGGCAAGAGCGAGGATATCCAAGCAGCAATCAACAAGGACGACTGGAACGAATACAAAATCGTAGCAGACGCAAACCACGTCCAACACTTCATCAACGGCATGCTCACCATCGACGTCACCGACGAAACCTCAGAAGCACCTACGAAAGGCGTCTTAGCTCTCCAAATGCACCAGGGTTCGCCAATGCAGGTTCAGTTCAAGGATATCGTCCTCACAACCAAATAGCGGATCGCAGTTTGGAGCACTTGTTTTAGCTAGTGTTCTGAAAACCTTAATCTGACGGATGGGCGAAGGCGATTTTTTCCAAGAGCAAGGCGCAAGGAGGGAGTCAAAGCCACCATTCATGCCCTCCGGAGGAGGAGCGCACACGCCGCTTGGCCGGAGAGGAGCGTAGTCAATCGAGATTCACGACTCGACGCGCAACGCAGCTATTGGGAAAAAGCGTCGAGCTTTCTGATCCCTCCGCGACTATCGGAAGCCTTTTTCTCAAGACCTTAAAAATCCCCATCCGTCAGATTAAGGTTTTCAGGGCACTAGCGCGTATAAAATCTTGCTCCACCCGCAATCCCTTGCTACCGACTCGTTCCCGCGAGTAACGCGCCCGTAGCTCAGTTGGATAGAGCATCCGCCTTCTAAGCGGACGGTCACTGGTTCGAATCCAGTCGGGCGTACTTTACGCCATTTCATCAAAGCAGTCCGCAGGATGCATTCCGGATGGGCGGTGGAGCCAATCCAGTCGGGCGTAATTTACGGCAGGTAGCTGCTGCGTCGCGCAGCAGACCGTGCAAACCCCGTCTCGGGGTTTGAGATTCCAGAGAAATCCAAAGCACTTTAAGCCCCACCCTGTCGCACCGCGCCATATTGCCACACCAACCTGCGTCACTTCGTCCCATTTCACCACCCGGAAAACCGTATCGAAAAATCCCAACCCCTTTCACTACAAGCATCTCCCACTCATCACCTATCCTTGGCACCCCATCTGCAAAAGAGATCAACAACAACAATCTTATAAATTATGTCTAAAATTCTAGGAATCGATCTCGGCACCACAAACTCCTGCATGTCCATCATGGAAGGAGGCGAACCCACAGTTCTTGAAAACTCCGAAGGTGCCCGCACC
Source organism: Akkermansiaceae bacterium (assembly GCA_905182475.1). Lineage (GTDB taxonomy): Bacteria > Verrucomicrobiota > Verrucomicrobiia > Verrucomicrobiales > Akkermansiaceae > Luteolibacter. The sequence goes on from CAJJBR010000050.1 coordinate 9,987, forward strand.
ACCCCATCCGTAGTCGCATTCGCGAAAAATGGAGAACGCCTCGTCGGCCAGGCCGCAAAACGTCAAGCCGTTACCAACCCGAAGAACACCATCTTCTCCGCCAAGCGCCTCATCGGCCGTAAGTTCACCGAACTCACCGATGCCGACAAGCGCATGCCTTATAAAATCGTCGCAGCCTCCAATGGCGACGCGCACATCGAAGTCGAAGTCGCCGGTGAAACCAAAACCTACAGCCCACAGGAAATCGCGGCCATGGTTCTCGGCAAACTCAAGGCGGATGCCGAATCCAAGATCGGCGAGAAAATCACCCAAGCGGTAATCACAGTCCCGGCCTATTTCAACGACTCCCAGCGTAACGCTACCAAGGCAGCCGGTGAAATCGCCGGACTCGAAGTCCTGCGCATCATCAACGAACCGACCGCAGCAGCCCTCGCATATGGCCTCGACAAGAAATCCGACGAGAAAATCGCCGTGTATGACCTCGGCGGCGGCACCTTCGACATCTCCGTCCTCGACATTGGCGACGGCGTATTCGAAGTCCTCGCTACCAATGGCGACACTCAACTCGGTGGTGACGACTGGGACAACACCCTCATCGAATACATCGTAGCGGAATTCAAGAAAGACCAAGGAGTTGATCTTTCCGGCCAAGCGGACGCTCTCCAACGTATCAAAGAGGAAGCGGAAAAAGCCAAAATCGCCCTCTCCTCCAGCCAGTCCTACGACATCAACCTCCCCTTCATCACAGCGGATCAGAACGGACCTAAGCACATTCAGCTTACCCTCTCCCGCTCGAAACTGGAGCAACTCACCGACAAACTTTTCGAGCGCACCAAGAAGCCAGTCATCGACTGCCTCAAGGAAGCTGGAGTTTCCGCATCGGAAATCAACGAACTCGTCCTAGTCGGCGGCATGACCCGCATGCCGAAAGTCGTAGCGATCGCCAAGGAACTAGCCGGTCAGACCCCGCACCAAGGTGTGAACCCCGACGAAGTCGTCGCCATCGGCGCAGCCATCCAAGGCGGTGTACTCGCAGGTGACGTGAAAGACGTCCTCCTCCTCGATGTCACCCCGCTCACTCTCTCCATCGAAACGGAAGGCTCCCGCGCCACTCCGATGATCGAGCGCAACACGGCCATCCCGACCAAGAAGTCTCAGACTTTCTCCACAGCCTCCGACAACCAGCCTGCAGTGGACATCCGCATCTCCCAGGGAGAGCGCCCGATGTTCGTGGACAACAAACTGCTCGGAAACTTCAAACTCGATGGCATCGGAGCAGCCCGCCGCGGCGAGCCACAAATCGAAGTCACCTTCGACATCGATGCAAATGGCATCCTCCACGTCTCCGCCAAGGACAAGCAATCCGGCAAGGAACAGAAAATCTCCATCCAAGGTTCATCCGGCCTTTCGGACGAAGAAATCGCCAAAGCGAAATCCGATGCCGAAGCACATGCAGATGAAGACAAGAAGCGCGTCGAAAAGGTCGATGCCGTCAACAAAGCAGAGAACCTCGCCTTCTCCGTCGAAAAACAAATCGGAGAACTCGGTGACAACGCACCTGCCGAACTCAAATCCTCCATCGAGGAAAAAGTCCAAGCAGTCCGCGACGCAATCACCAGCGATGATCTAGAAAAGATCACCGCAGCCTCCACCGAACTCGAAAACTCACTCCAGCAACTCGCCGAAGCCGCACAGGCAGCCGGCGCAGCAATGGGCGGCGACCCGGAAGTCGAGCCAGCCGAAGAGCCCGGAGAATCCTCCGAGCCGAAAAAAGCCAAAGGCAAAGTAGTCGATGCCGAGGTAGTCGACTAATTCAAAACGTAGGGGCGATCTTCGGTCGCCCCTACCCTTCCACTCTCAACAATTTCCACTCTCGCCAGTGCGGGCGTGGCTTCTCAAACCAAACAACGCAACCAAGACACTAATAGATATTATGGCTAGCATCAAACCACTCGGACAACGCGTCCTCGTAAAACGCCTCGAAGCTGACGCAATCAGCGCAGGCGGCATCGTCCTTCCTGATACAGCGAAGGAAAAACCACAAGAAGCTGAAGTCATTGCCCTCGGAACAGGCGGCAAAGACGAAAACGGTAAGGACATCGAGTTCGCCGTGGCAGTCGGCGACAAAGTTCTCATCTCCAAATACGGCGGATCCGAAGTGAAACTCGACGGTGAGGAAGTCCTCATCATGTCCGAGTCCGACATTCTCGGCATCGTCAGTTAATGGCGAAGGGACATTTGAAATTGGGGATTAGAGATTCGGAATGACCCGCATCGCCTCGCTACAAATGTTCTTCACTAAATTATCCAATCACCAATAACCAATCAACTATTACCACAATGGCCAAACAACTAAAATTCGACGAAGCAGCACGCCAGGCACTCCTGCGCGGTGTTGAAAAACTCGCACGTGCAGTCAAGGCAACCCTCGGGCCAGCCGGACGCAACGTCATCCTCGACAAGAAATTCGGTTCCCCGACGATCACCAAAGATGGTGTCTCCGTCGCCAAGGAAATCGAACTCGAGTGCCCTTACGAAAACATGGGCGCACAGCTCATCCGTGAGGTTTCCTCCAAGACATCCGACATCGCAGGTGACGGAACTACCACCGCGACCGTGCTCGCAGAAGCCATCTACAAAGAAGGCCTCCGCAACGTCACCGCCGGTGCAAACCCGATCTCGCTTCAGCGCGGCATCATGAAGGCCACTGAGGCCATCGTCGCTCAGCTCGCAGAAATTTCCAAGGCTGTCTCCGACACCAAGGAAATCGCGCAGGTCGCAACCGTTTCCGCGAACTGGGATCAAGAAATCGGCGGTATCATCGCCGAGGCAATGGACAAGGTCGGCAAGGACGGAACCATCACCGTTGAAGAAGCCAAAGGCATCGAAACTACCCTCGACGTTGTCGAAGGCATGCAGTTCGACAAAGGCTACCTCAGCCCTTACTTCGTCACCGATCCAGAGTCCATGGAGGCCTCCTTCGAAGACGCCCTCATCCTCATCCACGAGAAGAAGATCAGCTCGCTTAAAGACATGCTTCCTCTCCTTGAGAAGGTCGCCAAGTCCGGCAAGCCGCTCATCATCATCGCGGAAGACGTCGATGGCGAAGCACTTGCAACCCTCGTGGTCAACAAGCTCCGCGGCATCCTCAACATCGCAGCTGTCAAGGCACCTGGTTTCGGCGATCGCCGCAAAGCAATGCTCGAAGACATCGCCATCCTCACCGGTGGCAAGGTCATCACCGAAGATCTCGGCATCAAGCTGGAGTCCGTTGAACTCGCCGACCTCGGCGAAGCCAAGCGCCTCACCATCTCGAAAGAGTCCACCGTCATCGTTGAAGGCGGCGGCACTTCCGAAGCCATCACCGGCCGCGTGAACCAAATCCGCCGTCAGATAGAGGAAACCACCAGCGATTACGATCAAGAGAAGCTCCAGGAGCGCCTTGCGAAACTCGCAGGCGGTGTTGCAGTCATCAACGTCGGTGCTGCTACTGAGACCGAGATGAAAGAGAAGAAGGCACGCGTCGAAGACGCCCTCCACGCTACTCGTGCGGCTGTCGAAGAAGGCATCGTTCCCGGAGGTGGCACAGCCCTTCTCCGCGCTCTCGCAGCTTGTGAGAAAAACGATTGCTGCAAAGTCGCTTCCAACGACGACGAGAAAACAGGCATGGGTATCGTCGCGAAAGCGGTCGAGTCTCCACTCCGTCAGCTTGCTGCAAACGCAGGCCGCGAAGGCGCACTCATCGTCGAGAACGTCAAAACCAACAAGGAAGGCCACGGCTACAACGTCGCGACCGACACCTACGAAGACCTCATCGCCTCCGGTGTTGTTGACCCGACCAAGGTTACCCGTTCCGCTCTGCAGAACGCGGCATCCATCGCCGGTCTCCTCCTCACCACCGAAGCCCTCATCACCGATCTTCCCGAGAAGGAAGAAGCTGGCGGCGGCGGCGGCGGCGGCCATGGCCACGACCACGGCGGCATGGGCGGCATGATGTAATTCAACATAGCGGTTCTCACGAACCGCCATGTCAGTTTCAAGCCGGGCAGGTTCTCCTGCTCGGCTTTTTCGTGCCTTCAGAGCTGAGGAAATAAAGCAGAAGGGCCTTTCCAAGCCCTAGCAGAACCCAAGTCTTTCGTGCCAGTCCTCCGCAAAGGGCTTAGAAAGACCCTTCTACCCTACTCCGGCTTGTGGTTTCACGTTTCGTGGCTAGACTTCCCCCGTGGCAGTCGACGCAAGCGCATCCGAACAATCCTTTTCACTCAGTGGGCAGATCCTTCTTGCCTCACCCAGCCTCGCGGACGGCACCTTCGACCATTCCGTGATCGTTCTTGCGGAGCATTCTGCCAAGCAAGGCGCACTTGGTGTCATTATTAACCACCGTTCGAATACGCTCGTGGGAGATCTTCTCAAAGATCCTAAATACGCGCCTCTTCGCGAACTTCCCATCTACAAGGGAGGCCCTCTTTCCACGAGCGAACTTACGTTTTCTTCCTTTTCATGGAACTCACAATCCGGACTCGATTATCAAATCAGAATCTCGGCTAAGGTCGCATCGACTTTGATCAAAAACGACAAGCATATCGTCCGCGCAACCATCGGCCATTCTGCGTGGGCACCCGGCCAGCTGGAGGACGAACTCAAAAGGAACACCTGGATCACCGCCAAACCTGGTAAAAACCTTATCACCTCTCCCCACGACATCTCTCTCTGGCAGGATTTACTCAAAAACATCTCCCCATATCACCACCTACTCGCCCAAGCTCCGAAAAACCCATTCTTAAACTAAGAATCGAGTCTTCCACTGATCACTGTTAACTGATCACTTTCTACTTCTCACATGTCATCCCTCACCTTCCATCCCATCAGCGAAATCATCGCCGATATCGCCGCAGGAAAACTCGTCATCGTCGCCGATGATCCGAACCGCGAAAACGAAGCCGACCTAGTAGGTGCAGCGTCCCTTTGCACCCCGGGAATGGTCAACTTCATGGCCGTCCATGCTCGCGGCCTGATCTGTGCACCGATCTCCATGGAGCGCGCCGAGGAACTGGATCTCCCGCAAATGACTCGCCGCAATCTCGAAGGGATGAAAACCGCTTTCACGATCTCTGTAGATGCGGCCAAAGGCATCACTACCGGCATCTCAGCAGCCGACCGTGCGCTCACCATCCAGCTTCTTGCCGACCCGGAATCAAACACTGATTCCTTCGTCAAGCCTGGCCATATTTTCCCCCTCCAAGCCATGTCCGGAGGAGTCCTCCGCCGCGCGGGCCATACCGAGGCCGCCATCGATCTCGCGAAACTCGCCGACCTCCCACCCGCAGCAGTCATCTGCGAAATCATGAACGAAGACGGCTCCATGGCTCGGGTCGGGAGCCTAGGGCACTATCAGGAAAAGCATTCCCTCAAAGCCTGTACCATCGCCCAACTCATCGAATACCGACGCAAATCGGAGAAATTTGTCAAACACGAGCACACCGTCCTCATGCCCACGGACTTCGGCGATTTCGATTGCCACCTCTATACCGTCTCGCTCGATGGCAGCCACCACCTGGCCCTCACACGCGGGGAAATCGATCCTGAAAAGCCGGTTCTCGTTCGGGTTCATTCCGAATGCCTCACCGGAGACGTATTCCAATCCCAGCGTTGCGATTGCGGTCCGCAACTCGATGCCGCGATGAAACGGATCTCCGAAGAAGGTGGAGTCCTCCTCTACCTCCGCCAGGAAGGGCGCGGAATCGGCCTCCCAGCGAAAATTCACGCCTACAAGCTCCAGGAAGAAGGCCTAGACACCATCGAGGCCAACGAAAAACTCGGCTTCGCTTCTGACCTCCGTGACTACGGCATGGGTGCCCAAATCCTATACGACCTCGGAGTCCGCCGTATCAAGCTCCTCACCAACAACCCCAAAAAGGTAGTTGGCTTAGAAGGATATGGCTTAGAAATCACCGAGCAACTCCCCCTCTCCCTCCCACCCAACGTCCACAACCAGAAATACCTGGATACGAAACGGCTGAGAATGGGGCACACGCTTTGAAACTTTAAACTCCAGTTTAAAGAGTCGTGCTTCCAGGGAGCAGCACGACCCAAGTCTTCCACTGATCACTCGGCACTCGGCACTGCTCACTCGGCACTTCCCACTTCTTTAAAATCCCTTGCCAACCAGCCTCCCACCGCTTACGCCATCCCCACACAATTATGGCCAGCGTCAACATAATCAACCTCCGCAAGGGACATGCAGTCCGTCACAACAACGAAGTCTGCCTCGTCATCGAGCACGAGCTAAAAACACCTCCTCGCATGGCGTCCTACGTGCAGATGTCCATCCGCAGCGTTGCTTCGAAGAAGGTTTCCAACCTCCGAATGACTTCAAATGACTCCGTGGAGGGCGTTCATCTCGAAAAGATCGGCCACGAATTCTCTTACAAAGACACTGAGGGATACCACTTCCTCCACCCGGAAACTTACGAGGATATGGTCGTTTATGAAGACCTCATCGAGGACATCAAAAACTACCTCATCGACGGCCAACTCTACACCCTTCTCATCGCCGATGGCCTCGTCGTCAGCATCGAGCTACCACTCACTATGGTCATGACCGTCGCCGAATCTTCGGAAGGCGTTAAAGGAGACTCCGCCAACAACGTTTTCAAGCCAGCGACTATGGAAACCGGCCTCAACGTCAACGTCCCGCTCTTCATCAACCAAGGCGAGCGCATCTCCGTAAAAACCGACGACGGCACCTACCAAGGCCGCTCGAACGACTAATCTTTCCTTTCGATTACCGATTCACAAAAAAGCCCGTTCCCTTCAAAAGGAACGGGCTTTTCGTTTGATCAATTTTTAGCTTCCCACCAATTCCGCCACTCCCAGCTCGCGAGCGATTTCATTGAACTCACCGATCTCCGCAGGAGTGAAGAGTAGCCCGCCTGCTTCATCGGAAGCCTTGCGTGCTTTCGCTTCAATCTGGCCGGGAAGCATCGCGTTGTCGTTGCCATGGCCGAGGATATCGTCGAGCACCGCTTTGAGATTTTCCATCTGGCTGCGGCCTTTTACGAAATTCCTTCCAGAGAGTGCCTCGGGATGGATCACGTGGAAGTAGAAGGCTGTCGTCGTCTTCTCCTCTTTGTCCGCAATCTCACGGCCACGGATGGTCGGGATAGAGCCACCAATAAGGCCGCCGAAAATTTCATTGAGCAGGGACATCCCGTAGCCCTTGTGCCCGCCGAAGGGCAGCAATGCGGAAACCTCGTTCGGATCGAGAGTTGGCTGGCCGTTCTTATCCACAGCGGCACCCGGAGGGAGCTGCTTGCCCTCACGCTTCAGTGCCTGCACCCGGCCCATTGCCACTGTGGATGTAGCCCAGTCCATCACGATGGGGAAACCGTTGGGTGATGGGATCCCCCACGAATGCGGGTTGGTGCCGAGAGTCGGAAATTTTCCTCCGAAGGGAACAACCTCCGCAAGCGTCGAGGTGCAATTCGTGTAGGCGAAATAGCCGCGCTCAGCAGCCTCCATCACGTAGCCGCCGCCCCAGAGGTAGTGGAAGGTGTTGTCCACCGCGATCTGTGCGATTCCGTATTGGTCGGCGAGCTCGATGGCGCGGTCGATGGCCTGATAAGCGACTGCCTGGCCGAGTTTCTTGTTCGCATTCCAGATCTCAGATGCCGGAAAGCGGGAAGGAAGGACTTCGATTTCCGCTCTGGGAGCACAACCGCCAATGGCCGATCCAAAAAGATGGTCAAGGTGGAGAGCTTTTAGCGCATGGTGGGTTCGGACCCCGTGTCTGGCGGCTTCAGCAGCGAGTTTTGTTCCGAGAACCGCTTCCTCTTCCGAGTAGCCACGGGATTTGTAAGCTGCAATGACAAGCGAGTCGTGGGCTTCGCGCGGGATCGTGAGGAATTCTGACATGGTAATTTTGAGTAGGTGTCGGGGTTTTGTGAATTTACAAACTGCCTAATTCACTTCCGTCTAAACAGCTCTGGAAGCGAGGGCAAGGCAACCTTGTCAGAAACCTCCGGGTGGCAACCAGTCCATTTTTTCATCTACACACAGTGGCTGGCCATCTGGTTGCATCCGCACTAGAATTTTGCTCAAGAATCGAAACGGTTTAACTGACGTCATCAATGATTAAAAAAATTCTCCTTTCAACCACTTTGAGCGTTTGCGCTCACGCACAGGACGCTTTTACGCTGCTGCCACATCCGGATAAACTCCTCTCGCCGGACATCACTGAGGCGAGCGGGCTCGCGGTTTCACCCCGCTCCGAGGATTTTTTCTGGGTCATCAACGACAGCGGCGGCAGCCCGGAAATCCATCTTTGTAATACCGACGGGACGCCGCGTGGCTCAGTGAAAATCAAAGGCTTAAAAAACAAAGACTGGGAGGATCTCTCTGCTTTCACCTACCAAGGCGAAAGCTACCTTCTCATCGCAGATATCGGTGACAACACCGCGGAGCGTGATTCTGTCTCCCTCTACATCGTCCGTGAACCGGCAATACCCTCGACTGGAAAATCTGTTTCCGGGAAAATCCCTATCGCATGGAAAATCGAGTTCACTTACGAAGAAGGTGCGCGCGACTGCGAATCGGTAGCGGTGGATCCCCGGGAGGAAAAGATCATCCTGATCAGCAAACGCACGAAGCCACCGGAAGTTTACGAGCTGCCTCTGCGCCCAAAGAAAAAACATCCGGTGGCAAAACGAATTGGTAAGACACTAACAATTGCCCCGGCCTTGAGCTTCCTACCGCATCGAAACCAACCCACCGGACTGGACATATCCTCTGACGGATCCTCGGCCGTAATCGTCACCTACTATGGCGTATTCCTTTTTCCTAAGGCGAAAGAAAAAAAATGGAGCGAGGCCTTCGCAGCGAAACCGGTGCGAATTGGTAGCCACAAGCTACCTCAGTCGGAATCCGTGGCGTTTTCAAATGATGGAAAATCCATTTATTGCGTTTCGGAAGGAAAGAACTCCTCTATCGCGATCTTCCAAGCCGGCGTTGAGGGAGAATAAGAGCCCCTTCTTAGAGTCTGTTTTTTAGAAACCTCTGGCCACTTCTGATCGGCTTTTTTCAAGTTCCCTTGGGCGTCCTTGTTAAACTTTTTCTTCACGCCCTTGCTGTATTGCAGCAGAAGTCGCCCATCGACGATCTGAAAAGCATCTGGATCAATCTCACCTTTGATCCCTGTGCGACCCCATAAGCACACCAGCCGTAACCATTCAGGTGCCCCAGCACTTTTTTGACATTTCTACTAATTAGCGTTGGCCCGGATTTCGTAGTCATGGTATGTAGTCGGGTATGGATCTCGGCCTTCCGCCCAAGCCCTCTCGGGCTCGTGGCGATGTGCCGCAACGAGCCCGAGAGGGCGGCGGATATGATCCTGATGCTCTGGGAGAAAGTCGAGCAACTCGCCGCCAAGATCGAGGAACAGGCCGCCACGATCGCCGCACAGGGTGAGCAGATCGCCGCGCTCAGCGCCAAGCTGGGCAAGGACAGCCACAACAGTTCGAAGCCGCCCTCCTCCGACAGGCACAACTCCGGCGGGTCGCCGCCGCCCAAAAGCGCGGGCAAAAAAGGTAGAAAGAAGAAGCCCGGTGCCCAGCCCGGCCACAAGGGGACGACCCTGCGAAAAAGCAAGGAGCCCGACCACGTCGTCGATCTCCCGCCCCCTGCTCGCTGCAGCTGCGGGGAGAGCCTTGCGGGCACGGCTCGCTGCGGCGAGACGCAGCGACAAGTCTTCGACCTGCCCATCGAGATCAAGGTTGAGGTCACCGAATACCGCGCCCCTGTCTGCCAATGCTCTAGCTGTGGCAAAAAAAAATACCGCCCCCTTCCCGGCCGAGGTCAAAGCACCAGTGCAATATGGGGAACGCATCCGCGCCGCTGCCACCTACCTGCACGTCTACCACCTGCTGCCCTACGAGAGGCTCGCAGGACTCTTCGCCGACCCAGTCGAAGCTGAGAAACTGCTCTTCGATACCTGAATGATTACCACCAGCCTCCAAATTCCGGTTCATACTTTCCGGGGTTCTTGTCGAAGGTCTTCTTGTGGCCGGCACTGGTGAAGAGATATTTTGCGCCTTTGTGTGAGCTACTGATGGAAGGATTTCCTTTCACAGCTTTCCCATCGGTAAAAAACGCGGCCGGATCGTATCCTTGGATCGCGATTCCAGACTTATCGAGATTCAATTCCCCAGCATTCACGTTGCCGGAAAAAAACAATGCGAACGCGAGAGCCACGATCAGGGCGGAGAACCAACTGAGGGAAGGGATTAATTTCATCATGGTCATAGGACTCTCCCGGCGACCCACTTATTCCATGATCATTTCGGCATCTCCACTTTTTCGCCGAGGTGGGCGGGCTTCGTATCGAGCAAATTCACATCCAGCCACATCTTCACACGCGCACCAACCTCGCGTAGTTTCGTTTTGAAACCCGCTTTAATTTCGACGTCTTCCGCATTGAATCCATACGCCTCCATGCCGTTTGCCTGCGCGAGGTAAATCGCACGCTCGTTCTGGAACTGTTGGCTGATCACGAGGATGGTTTTCGCACCGAAAACTTCCTTCGCACGCACTACGGAATCGAAAGTCCGCAATCCCGCGTAATCACACACGATCCTATCCTTGGGCACGCCTTCCTCCATGAGGGCGGCCTTCATCTTCTCTGGTTCGTTGTAATATTTGCTGCGGTTATCTCCAGAAACGATCAGAGTCTCCACTTTTCCGGCGTTCCAGACTTTCACTGCGGCATCGATCCGATAGCGGAAGTAGCGATTTTCCCTCCCTTTGTAGCGATCAGACGTGCCGAAAACCAAGCCCACCTTTACAGCTGGAAGACTTTCGGTCTTTTCGAAAAGCCTGCCTCTGGATGCCCAAACCGGAGCCAAGTTCGCATACAGAATGAGTCCAACACCAAGCAGGAACAACAGAATTCCGGCGAGGAAGAGTCGCTTGATCCAAGTGAATAGGGTTGCTTTATTTCCGTCTTTCAAGGTGCTGTTGTCGCTTGTTGTTCGTAAGGTTTCGGAGGCCACTGGAGCAGCGCTTTCACGGAATCGACAAATGGAGTGCCGCACGGTTCCTCAGGAGCCAGCACCCTCAGCCGGGAGGAGGTTTCACAGAAGGCGATTTGATTGAAACGCCCCAACAGCTCACCGTCGATTTCAACCGGCACTTCGCGATCCGCCTTCACAGTGAAGCATTCAGATTGAAAATAGCTCGTCGAGGCAGAGAGATTGATCCCACCCAAAGCGATGCCGCGCAATGAATCGAGAACCAGTCGGTATCCGGCTTCTTTAAAGACAATCACGTCGAGTTTGGAGTCCAAGTTGTTCGCCTTGTGGAAAAGCTTGAACTGCCCCCCGTAGAGAGAGCCGTTTCCACAGAGCACGGCGACGCCCGTTTCCGTTCTACCCTCTGCGGTAGTGATCTCCATTTTTGGAGGTTTCTCACCGAGGACCTTCACCGCAGCCAAGAGGTAAGCGAGAGGTCCGAGCATCTTTTTGCTCTCCCATGTGGTTTCCTCGATCACCATTGCATCGAAGCCGACCCCGGCCATCTGAACGAAAGGAGCGCCGTTTGCAGAAAACAAATCTACCTCGCGGATCAGACCCTTCTCGATCACTTCGAGTGCTTTTGGAAGACTGTTTGCGGGAATTCCCAGCTCGCGTGCGAAGACGTTCATCGTCCCAGCCGGCATTATGCCAAGTGCGGTTCTGCTTCCTGCCAGACCCGAAACTACGGCGTTCAAAGTTCCGTCGCCACCTGCGGCAATAACCACAGGCTCGCCATCATCCGCAAATTTCTTGGCAAGATCTACAGCCTCCTGCCCCGTGTTCGTCGCATAGAGCGCGAAACGGTTTGCATGCGCCATCAGGAACTGCCGTGTCCGTCCACCTTTCTGGCTACGGGCACGTGGGTTAAATATTAGCGGGTATCGCCGGGGCAAGGCCATGGGTAATTGTTCGCCTATCTTGCGCCAATGAGCAACCCGATTTCCTTTAGTGCGGCACCCAGTTTCCCCAAGGGTAAACCCATTACATTGTCGAAGGCTCCTTCGATTCGCTCAACAATCATCTCTCCATGATCCTGAATTCCATATGCCCCCGCCTTGTCCAGTGGACTGGTTTTTTCTAAATACTCAGAAATCGTTGCCTCATCCAGCTCCCGGAAATGGACATCTGTCACATCATGGAGAGCGATCACCCTATCGCCCGGCCCGGCAATACACACCCCGGTGCAGACTTGGTGTTTCCTTCCAGAAAGCCTTCGCAGCATTCCGAAAGCTTCCTCAGCGCTCTTTGGTTTCCCCAACGGTTCCCCGTCAATAAAGACCAAAGTATCCGCCCCGATGACGGCACAATCCGGGTAATTCGGAGCAACCGCGGATGCTTTAAGCCGCGCGTTTTCTTCGCACAAGCCTCCAATACCAAGGGACGGCTCATGAATTTCCTCAGCAGTAGAGACGACGACCGTGAAATCCACTCCTAGTTTACCTAGGAGTTCTTTCCGTCTTGGCGAACCAGAAGCGAGAATCACTTTCATCCTCCGAAGGCGTTAGCAGCCACTCCTTTGACGCCCAGTCCCTTGATGCAAAAAAGACGTCCGGCATCCTCTTCCTTCTCGGATTTGTGCAGTCCGGTCGTCACGTAGAGATCAGCAAGATCCGACCCACCGAAAGCACAAGCTGTTGTTTCCAAGCATGGAAGATCTACCTGGCGAAGCTCTTTTCCACTGCACGGATCGAAACAAACCACGCATGCGCCATGGCAGAAGGCGACCCAGATATTCCCATCCGAATCAATCGTCATCCCATCGGGGGAGGACTCGCGACTGGCGGTGGAAACGACTGACCGTTGGTTGGAGAGAATTCCGTCCGAGTAATCGAAGGCCAGCACCTCTTTGCGTGGCGTATCGATGTAATACAACGTTTTGCCATCCACCGTCCAAACGATGCCGTTGGAATTCGTGACTGGTCCGTATGCTTCGTGAACGCTGAGATCCGGATCGAGTCGATAGAGTTTTGCATCACCAGTTTTCTTTACTGTGCTGATCGTCCCGGCAAAAAGTCGTCCATCTGGGGAGCATTTGCCATCGTTGAAACGGTTATCCGCTTTATTTGGTTCCGGATCGGCAATCGGAGCGATACCTCCCGTTTTTTCATCCAGGAAAAACATCCCGTCGTCCCCCGCAAACACAAGACCACCTTCGGAACGAGGCACCACTGTGCCAACACGTTGTCCTACTTCCCAGGAAAGTTCCTCCCCAGTCGCGGGATTGAAACGGTGAACTTTATGCCCCTCCGTATCCACGTAATAAAGCGAATCATTCCACCACACCGGACCCTCGCCCCACTTCGATTTCACGCTTCCAACAACTTCGATACTGATCATGCGCGATTATTTCCCTACACCGAGAACTGACAACTGAAAAACCAGCCAGTTTCTCACACATACATCTTCTCGTAATATTCCGCCGCCATGCGGTCAGATTCGTAAAATGGGACAACGTCGTTCATGGACCTCATCACGACCTTGTTCCAGCCCTTTGGTTTATCGTAGTAGAGCGGCAGGATCTCTTCTTTGAGCTTCTTGTAAAAGCCGAGTATGTCGTGCTGGTCTCGTTCTTCCGGGCTAATGTGCGGATCGGGTGACGGGATGATGAAGCTGTTTTTTCCGTCTTTTGCGAACTCGCAGATCCAGCCGTCGTAGGTGGAGAAATTCACGGAACCGTTCATGGCAGCGGTCATGCCGGATGTTCCTGAAGCTTCGCGGGTTACAACCGGATTGTTCAGCCACAGATCCGATCCATTTTTCAGGAAACGGGAAAGTTCGAGTTCATACCCAGTAAGGACTGTCGCGTTCGGATATCCTTTTGTTAGGCGGATGAGTCCGTCAAAGGTATCGATGGCTGAATAATCGAACGGGTAAGGCTTACCCGCCCAGATAATCTGTACTGGATAGTCGTTATTATTTAGCATTTCACGGAACATCCGGATATCTCTCGCAATGAGATCCGGGCGCTTATATCCGGCGAAACGGCGTGCCCACACGATCGTCAAGACGCCGGGCTCGAAGAGCTTTCCCGTCTGATCCGCTACGACTCGAAAGAGGCGTTCCTTTAGCTCGCGTTTGCGATGGCAGAGTATTTCCACGTCTTTCTCGATGCGGGCATTTTCCATGCCGTGGTCGCACCAGTATTTTTTGTTCTGGGCGTTGGTGATGTGGGTGATCTCGCAGATGTCATGCTCGCCCTTCCACATCTGGCGGGCAACCTCACCATGGAGCTTAGAAACGCCGTTAGCTTTTTTCGCGAGGCGGAGGGCGGCGAGGGAATGATTGAAGACATCGCCTTCGATCCCGGTAATTTTCCGCACTTCATCTTCTGGGATACCACTGAAAAAGGTGAAATCCTGGAGGAGTCTAAAATCGTGTTTTTCGTTTCCAGCCTCCTCGGGAGTGTGGGTGGTGAAAACCAAGCGCTTGTGAACCTCTTCCTCGCTGTTGTGCTTTTTATAAAGATGGAATGCTGCGGAAAGGCCGTGGGCTTCGTTGAGGTGCCAGATTTCAGGATCGACCCCCAGTTCGTCGAGCAACTTCGCGCCGCCCACGCCGAGGACGATATATTGGGCAATCCTCCGTAGCGGGTCGTTGTCGTAGAGCCGGTGTGTGATCGCACGCGAGAGCTCGTCGTTTTCCTCAATATCGGTGGTGAGGAAAAACATCGGGACGGTCCCGAAGACATCGCCCGGCAAATACATCACCTTCACCCAAACCGGATGGCCATGAACGGAAATCGTGTAGCGAATACCCGTGTCCTGGAGGAAAGAGTAAGCCTTTTTCCGGAACTGAACGGCAAGCTCCCCGTCCTCACCGCGCACCTGATTGTAGTAACAGTAAGTCCAGAGAATGCCGATTCCGGCGAGGTTCTGCTTCAGATCCGAGGCGGAACGCATGTGGGATCCTGCGAGGAAACCGAGGCCGCCGGAGTAAATTTTGAAACTCTGGTCGATGGCAAACTCGCAGGAAAAATAGACCGCACTCTTAGAAAATTTCGGGTCAATTTCATAATGGTGGCTGAAGGGCGCGGGAAGAAATGATTTTGCGGGCATGACTGTGGGATGCGGATACGGGGAAAAACCTAGAGAGAGCTACGGCTCTCCCCGGGTTTTAAATGCGATTCCCATACCAACTTTTAGGAAAGTGATGGCACGCCCACAGATGTGTCGGTTTCGACACGATAATCGACACCGTCGAACCCAAAGCCGAACAGCTTCAGGAACGCAGCCTGATATCCTGCGAAGTCCGCAAGTTCATTGAGGTTCTCGGTGTCCACCTCGTCCCAACGTTTTCCGACGATACTCTGGATCTCAGGGGACATCTCCCAGTCATCGATACGGATCCGGCCAGCTTCGTCCGGGAGGGGCTGGTTGTTGTAGAGTCTTTCACGGAGGAGTCTATCCATCTGATGAATGGTATCCTCGTGGCTTCCAGCATCCTTCATGGCCTTGTAGAGGAGGGAAATGTAGAGAGGCACCACGGGAATCGCAGAGCTGGCTTGGGTGACAAGCGCTTTATTGACCGAAACCCACGCCTTTCCGGAAATGGAAGCAAGCTTTTGATCGAGTGAGCGCTGGACTGTTTCCAAGTCCTCCTTCGCACGGCCAATGGTGCCATTTTTGTAAATCGGCCAAGTAACCTCAGGCCCGATGTATGAGTAGGAAACGGCCTGCACGCCCTCAGCAAGCACGCCGGCTTCCATCAGCGCATCCATCCACATTTCCCAATCTTCACCACCCATCACGGAGACGGTTTGGTCAATATCATCGCCTTCGGCAGGCTGAATCGTGATTTCGTCAACTGCTCCGTTGCCGGTATTCAGAGTCTTGTTTGTGTAAACTTCGCCGATGGGCTTGAGGACGGATTTAAAAACATTTCCCGACTTCGGATCCGTCCGGCGAGGTGAGGCTAGACTGTAGATCACCAGATCGACCTGGCCGAGATCCTCTTTGATTGCGGCAATCACCTCGTGCTTCACCTCATCGGAAAAGGCGTCGCCATTGAACGAGCGCGCGTAAAGCCCAGCCGACTTCGCTTCTTTCTCGAACGCCACTGTATTATACCAACCAGCCGTAGCTGTCTTAGCCTCGGTGCCCGGTCTTTCGAAAAACACGCCGATGCTAGCGGCATCCGACCCAAAGGCAGCTGCGATACGGGAGGACAGCCCGTATCCAGTGGAAGAACCGATAACCAGAACCTTCTTCGGCCCGCCTTCGATGGTGCCTCTGCCTTTTACTACGGCAATCTGCTCTTCGACGTGCTTGGCGCAGCCGTCTGGATGAGACGTAGTACAAATAAACCCGCGAATTTTCGGTGAAACGATCATGATGCAAGAAACTATCTGCCAGCCACCGGCTAGCAACTCCAAAACGGCAGGAAGAAAGCACCATTCCCATCATTACAAAAATCCACTATTTGCCAGCCGCGATTCTGACTAGTGATCCTTATATCAAATGAAAACCCTAATCCTGGCATTTGCTGCCCTCTCTATTTTTTCCGCATTTTCCCAGAAGGAAAATTATCAAATCCCTCCTGAAGCGATCCGCAAAGACGGGGTTCCCGTTGGTAAACTGATCAAGGCAAAATACTCCACTTCCAAAATCTTTCCCCGGCACGGAGAGCTACTATGCGGTCTGCATCCCTGCTCGAATCAAATCGAATTGAAAGACGCTAAGAATCATTTCTTTTTTGATCACGTTACGCAAAAAAATGCGCCACGCTTTTCCCATGGGATTTCACATGGAGGAAGACTCCGTAGCCGATGGCACCATCGACAATCGGATCAAAGGCAGAACCGTTATACGCATCAATTTTACCGACCACACATCAAGCATCATCACCCTGCAGGGTAATCCGTGCCGGGATCTCGCAGGCTCCCTCTGGTCATTCCGCAATCCCCACGCCCGCATGGACGAGCTTCCCGGAGAGCAGTGCTTCTTCATCCCGGCTCTCTGCGAAGGTTCCGTCGGTCACATCAGCCACACCAGGAAATGCAAGGTTCCCGTCCTCCATCCAGATGAACATTACGACCGCCTTTTCGATAACGATAAGGAAGACCCGCCCACTAAAATCGCCCCTGTCCTAGATTTAGAATGGTTCAGCCAAAAATTCAAACAGGTAGAGATCGACTGCCAGCTGATCACACTGGAACTAGTCGAAATGGCATGGAGCATGTCCCCTGAAGAAGCCGCCGCCGGGGAAGCGATCATCGAGCAAACTCGCGAGGGATTCCAATGCCTCGCCGAGGACAGCACGGAAGGTTTCTTCGAGGATATTGAACTCATCGACGAATGGCTGGAGGAAGACCCAGAGCCTCACGAACTCGAGGAACTCTGCATGATCATCGTTCAGGAATTCATCATCAACTCAGCCGATGGCTCCGATCAAAAACAAGAACTCCACGACAACCTCCTCAAACTCCAGGAACAAATCAACGGAACCTTCATCCACCTCGACCACGACGGAAATTTCGAAAACATCCCAAAAACTATTTCCCTCCTAAAAACCGTCCTCCCCTTCATCGACCGAGCAGCCACCAGCGCAAAATTCCTAGCAGAAACCACAGCCGAACACCTCCTCCACCTCCGAGAAGGAATCGTCAGCCTCCGCGAGGAACTGACCAGCTCCACATAGTAGCGGCAAAGTAGCGGTGACTTTCAGTCGCCATTACATCAGCCCCCGGATGACACACTTATCCCTAAAGACTGAAACCCCACGAAAAAAAACATCCCAGCATCCCTTCAAATCCCATCAGCGATTGATCCAGGTTTCACCCTCGCCCCAGGATAGTTGGCGAGGATCTGGCCTTTGAGCTTTTCGAGAGCCTCTACCTCCGTGCTGCCGAAGGTGGAGATGTCGTAGTCGAGGCACTGAACGACGAAATCCGAGTCCTCACGGTAGAGGGTATAATGGATCTTCCTCATGAATAATCATTAGAAGTTTGGGGGACGAGTGGAAAGAAAGGTTTCTTGGCTTGGGATGAATGGGGGTGGCAGATGCTTCCTATCATGGGCGAGACGCTCACGATCCGTGGGACGGCGACCGAAGGTCACCACTACGCTAAATCTCCAACCCGGCGACCATGGCGTGGAAGGCGGCGGAGACTTTGTTCTTCTTGGGATCGAGCAAAACCACAGGTGTTCCTTTATCCCCTCCCCGACCCGTTGGAATATCGATCGGAATTTGCGCGAGGAGCGGCACGTTCATGTCCTCGGCTTCGCGCACTCCGCCTTCTTCGCCGAAGAGGTAGTAGCGTTTTCCAGCATCGCACTCGAACCATGCCATATTCTCGATGAGTCCGAGAATAGGCACGTTCACTTTCGCAAACATCGCCACCGCTTTCCGGGCATCGATCAGTGCTACTTCCTGCGGTGTGGTAACGATCACCACCCCATCGACGGCAACGGTCTGAACGATGGTGAGCTGGATATCACCAGTTCCCGGAGGGAGATCCAGCACGAGAACGTCGAGTTCGCCCCATGCCACTTGGCGCAGGAACTGTTGAGTGTAGCGGGTAGCCATCGGCCCACGGACGATCACCGGTGAGTTATCCTCGAGCAGCAAGCCCATGGACATCAGCTTTATGCCGTGCGCCTCGATGGGGATGATCTCGTCTTGATCGTTGGCGTCCGGCCTCTCGTTGGTTCCGAACATCTGCGCTACGGACGGCCCGTATAGATCGCAATCGCAAAGGCCGACTTTCAGCCCACCCGCGGCGAGTGCCACGGCGACGTTTGCCGCCACGGTGGATTTCCCGACTCCGCCCTTTCCTGAAGCGACTGCAATGATTCGCTTCACTCCAGGAATAGACGATTTTCCCGTCGCCCCGCCGGCAGCCTCCGGGGCGTCCTTTACGTTGATGTCGATTTTCACCGTCCCCACCCCGTCCATGCCGTCAAGAACCGCATGGCAATCCTGGAAGATTTGCTGCGGCACCTTGGCGTCTTTGGTCGCAATTTCGATCTTCACAATCAGATCTCCTCCCTCAAATTCCACCGCTTTCACCAGTCCGAAGGATACGATATCCCTTGAAAAACCGGGATATTTCACCTGCTTCAGCGCCTCTTTGATCTGCTCAACGTTCGTCATTACGCGGCACACTTTCTCCCTTTTCCCCACCAACGCAACCCCCGACTGACTTGTAAAAATGGAGGAGAGTAACCACAATGGGAGCGCCGCGGACATGGGGGAACTGTAATTCTTTGATATTTCCCTCAAATGGACGCGGATGGACGCGGATGGACGCGGATGGACGCGGATTTCTTAAAGAATGTAGAGAATATGGTTTCGTAAGACGGTTACTTTGAATTTATTTCATAGCTTCCAAGGCACCTCCTGTTCCATCCGTGTTCATCCGCGTAATCTGTGGTTTGAATCTCCCTCTTACCCGAATGGCACTGTTTTAAGCGACCCGTCGGCGATTACTGCCGGAATTTGCGGATGGGAAAACCGAGTATGTGATTCCAGTTATTCCACAAGAGATGGGAACCACGAATCCGACGAATCTAACGACTCAAGACGCTGCTCGTCCAATTTCCGTGTATTCCGTGGTTCATATTCTTCTCTTTATTCGTAGGATTCGTTAGATTCGTGGTTCCTTCCTCTTTTTGTATCTGGCAGTTCTATGGCACGAGTTCACCATCAGTAGGCACCAGAGAAGCCCCCGATCATTGGCTTAAAACAGTGCCATTCCCCTCTTACCCATTTATCATAGGCGGAAATTTGGAATTTCCCGACCGGTGATTTCAACCTAGCCTCTCGCACCTTGTTTTCGCCCACCACTGCCATCCTTGCGGTTCTTCCGGTTTACATCCTCATCATCGGGGGGGCGGTGCTGCGCAGGACAAGAGTGCTCAAGCGCGAGCACGATGCGGGAATCATGCATGTCATTTTCTCTGTCATGCTCCCCTGCTTCATCCTTGATCGCACCCTCGGTGCCGAGGTTCTGCGCAACCCACAGGTTCTCATCTCCGGAGCGGGCTTGGGATTTCTGTTCATCATCGTTGGGATAAGCCTCGGATATCTGGTTGGAAAAATCATCGGCCTGAAGCCGGGCACCGGCATCCGCACCTTCGCTCTCGGTACTGGTTGTCAAAACTATGCCTTCACTGCGGTTCCTGTCGTTGAAATTCTATGGGGCACATCTGCTGTTGCGCTTCTTTTCGTCCACAATATCGGTGTTGAAATCGCCATCTGGTCAGTGGGGGTAATGCTGATGTCCGGGGAAAACGGCATCCCGTGGAAACGCCTAATCAACGGCCCCATCATCGCGGTCCTAATCGGCCTCACCCTCGTCAGCCTGCGCATCGACGACAAGATCACTGGCCCTATCCGCACCGCTATTTCCATGCTTGGGATCGGTGCCTTTCCTTTGGCTATCATGATCACGGGCGCGACGATCATGGATCTCGTCGGCACCGAGAAACCCTCTTGGAAGATCATCATTGCTGCATGCCTCGTCCGACTTTTCGCCGCACCCGCCATCATCATCCTCTGTGCGAAATACATCCCCATGGCCGTGGAACTCCAGCAAATCTTGCTCGTTCAAGCAGCAATGCCCGCCGCCCTCGTCCCCATCCTTCTTGCACGTCTCTACGGAGGCCGGCCGGGCGTCGCTGTGCAGATCGTGATCGGCACTACGGTTGTATCCATTTTCACATTGCCCTACATCATTTTCTACGGAATCAAATTCCTCGAACTCACGCCTCTGACCCCATGAAAGCCTACGGTGCACTCAATTCCTCCATCGAATCCATACGCGAATTCGATACGCCCAACCCCATCCCAGCTGCGGACGAAATCCTCATCCGCGTCCGTGCCGTATCGCTCAATCCCGTGGATACGAAAGTCCGCAGCCTAATCGGCTCCGACGACCTTGACGCACCACGCATCCTCGGTTTTGACGCGGCAGGCACCGTGGAATCCGTGGGAGCTTCTGTGGAAAACTTCTCTCCCGGCGATGAAGTCTACTACTCCGGCGACGTCACCCGCCCCGGCTCCAACGCTGAGCTCCACACCGTCCAAGCCGCATTGGTCGCGAAAAAGCCCTCATCGTTCACCTTTCCTGAAGCCGCCGCCCTCCCCCTAGTTACCATCACCGCGTGGGAACTTCTGTTTGAGCGCATGAGCGACGGAACATTTCCTCCCAATACTGCAATCCTCATCATCAACGGAGCCGGAGGCGTAGGCTCAGCCCTCATCCCACTAGCAAAATCCGCTGGCCTCACCGTAGTCGCCACCGCATCCCGTGCCGAAACATCCGAGTGGTGCACGCAGCTCGGAGCCGACCACGTGATCAACCACCGCGAACCCCTCCGCCCGCAGGCAGAAGCAATCGGCTTCAAGCAATTCCCCCTCATCGCGAACCTCCACAACACAGAAACCTACTGGGAAACCACCGCCGACCTCCTCGCCCCATTCGGCGCGCTCGGACTGATTGTGGAAACCAAGAATCCCATCGATATCGGCAATCCCTTTCGCCTAAAATCCCCGCGAATCGTCTGGGAATACATGCCCACCCGCTCCCGTTTCCAGACCGCAGATATGCACCGCCAAGGCGAAATCCTTGCAGAAATCGCAAAACGCTGCGATGCAGGCACCTTCCCCAAGCTCAACACTACCCACCTTGGCTCACTATCTGCTGCCAACCTCCAAGAAGCCCACCGCCAGCTAGAATCCGCCACCACCATAGGCAAGCTCACCATTGATTTGAATCCTTCCACAATGGAGAGCAACGACATAGACGACCAAAAAATTTAAACCCGTCGTCAAATCACTGATTGCTCGGCACTAGCCACTTCTTCCCCATGTCCGAAACCACCTACAAACCTGTCTCCCTCAAGCCCGCCATCGAAGGGCAACTGTCCCCCGATGAACGCATCGGCCTATACAAACGTTTCATCAAGACAGAGGAAAAGCGCATCTTCAAAAGTCACCGCGAAGGTGCAGGCGGAGTGGAAGTCGCGAAAGCACGAGGAGAACTCATCGACAAACTTCTCGCTACAATTCTCCAAGCCACGATCGACTCTCAGCAAATCGATTCATCTCCCGTCGCCTTGGTTGCAATCGGAGGATACGGGCGCGGCACTCTCAATCCCGGATCCGATATCGACCTCCTCTTCCTACTCCCACGGGCATCGACAAAACTGCCAACGAACGTGCAGGAACTCGTTCAACGTGTGCTCTACGTCCTCTGGGACATGGGCTTCAAAGTCGGCCAGTCGTGCCGTTCCATTGCCGAGTGCGTGGAACAAGCCCGCCTGGATCAGCAGAATTTTACGTCACTGATGGACACCCGCCTCATCTCCGGGAACAAACAGCTCTACGACGATCTCCTTGTCCGGTTCGAAAAAGACTGCATCACAAAAAGCCCAGCAGCTTTCCTCGAAACTCGCCGCACCGACCTCCGTTCCCGCTATAAGAAATCCTCCTACACAGTTTTTCTCCAGGAACCGAATGTGAAGGAGTCTTGCGGCGGCCTCCGCGACTACCAGAACATCCTCTGGGTCGCCCGTGTTAAGACAGGATCAGGCGACCTCCAAAAACTGGTAGACGACCGCCTAATCACTAAAAACACCTTCAAGGAAATCGAGGAAGCCTACGACTTCCTGATGAGAGTCCGCAACGACCTCCATTACCACTCTGGAAAAGCAACGGACATTCTAACACTACAACTCCAGGGCGTCGTCGCCACCGCATTCAAATACCCGCAACGCAGCATCCTCCGCCGCACCGAGACCTTCATGCGGGACTACTACCGCCACACCCGCCACCTCTACCGCCACACCAATTCCCTGATGGAGACCTTTGAGATCCAGCAGGATAAAGTCGCCGAAACTGGCCTCCGCTCCTTCCTCACCTTTCGCAAAAAAAACCGCGAAGAATTCGACGGCTTCATTGCAACCGATGGTAGGATCTATCCTTCCACCCAGGATATTTTCAAAGAAGATCCTCACCGCCTGATGCGCATGTTCCAGCACTGCCAGGTGCGCGAACTCCGGCTTTCACCGCCAATGCGCCGTCTTATCGCCAGCCACTGGGGCGATATCGACCGCCCATTCCGCTATCTAAAAGCAAACCGCGAAACGTTCCAAGCCATCCTCGAACGCAAGGGCGAAGCCGCACGCACCTTACGGCAGATGCACCGTATCGGTTTCCTCGGTCGCTACCTCCCCGAGTTCGGCGCGCTCGACTGCCTCGTCCAGCACGAGTTCTTCCACCGCTACACTGCGGACGAGCACACTCTCCGCTGTATCGACGAACTCGACAAACTCATCGATAACACCGACCCACGCCTCCATATCTTCCGCCGGCTCTTCCACCAGATCGTCGATCCCTACGCGCTCTACGTCGCGCTCATCCTACACGATACGGGGCGGTCGGAGAACGTCCGTGAGCACATCGACGGCTCTGCCATGCTCGCCATCAAGCTCTGCTCCCGCCTGCAAATCACCGGCCGCCGCCGCGCAATGATCATATTCCTCGTGGACAACCACCTCACCTTCTGGCGCACCGCGACAACCAAGAACCTAGAGGATCCCGAAGTTGTCGCCGAGTTCGCAGGGATCATGAAAACCCAGGAAAAACTCGATGCACTTCTCCTCTTCACCTACTGCGACACCAGCGGAACAGCTCCAGACGCATGGAACGGATGGAAGGAAATGCTCATGCTCCAGCTCCACAAAGCAACTCTACGCTTCCTCGCGGAGGGCAAAGAGAAATTCAACCGCAAGCTCGATTCCGACCGTGAGGAACTCCGCGCTGAAGTCATTGCCCTCATGTCGGACGAATCTGCCGAGGATATCCGCAAGCACTTTGAGCGCACCCCTTCCGCAGCGTTCACCTATCGTGAGGCATCCTTTATCTCAACCCAGATCAAGGCTGTCCGAAAGTTTCTCGAAGAGGAGAAAAATGGATCAAACCCCTACGCATCCAGCTTGGAGTGGATCGACCACCCAGTAAGAGGCTACTCCGAACTCATCGTCGCAACCCGCGACCGTCCCCTCCACTTGGAAAAACTCTGCTGCGCCCTCGCCTCCGAGCAGATCAACATTCTCTCAGCAGATCTCTTCACACGCACGGATTCCATCGTCCTAAATATCTTCCGCGTCTGCACTACAAACTTCGAACCGATCACCACCCCATCGACCCGGAAGCGTTTCGCCTCCACGTTCACTAGCATTCTCGAATCGGAAAAATACGAGCCGGAAACCTACCTCAAGCTGAAAGCCAACTTCCTCAAACCACGTACCGAAACAGGACTCTCTGTCCCAGTTCGCGCACACGTTTCCAACGATCTTCACCCGACTTGTACGACTGTAGAAATTCAGGCACTCGACCGCATCGGACTTCTACACGACCTTTTCTTCACGGTCAACGAAGCCGGACTCGACACCTCCCACGCCCGCATCTGCACGGAGAAAGGTGTCGCCATGGACACCCTTTACATCACCACCCACGACGATAAACAGATCCTTGATCCGGAGCTACTCAGCGCTCTCGAAGAAAAGTTCAACAACATCGTCGCCCGCGAGGAAGGCTGATCAAGGCTTTCTACCCCGGAACCATCCGGCGATGCTTGCCCGCGTCTTTTTCGCTGGCAGCACTTCATGCCAGAAATCACCGGCAAGAAAACAAACCAGAGTCCCCATCCTCGGCTCCACGGTGATGAAATTACCTTCCTTATCCCCCGGAGTAGTCCACATCCTTAGCTCCCCTCCATCGCCAGGTTGCCAGACAGGATTCAAATACAAAATCACCGACACCACCCTCTCCGTAGACTCCCGGTGCCTGTCGAGATGCGGTTTGTAGAAGCCCCCCTTGGGATACACCGCGAAGTGTCCTTCGAAATCCATCAGTCCCAGATAAAGATTCCGGTTCAGTTCCACGCGGATCTCCTCAAGCCGGTCGAGATAAGCCTGCTGACAAACTGTGATCTCTTCATCACCAAGCCACATCACATGATCAGTCCGCACGTCCTCCCGGATCACCAGACCATTTCCCCTGCCGACCCCGGCACGCCGGAATTCGCCTTCTTCCCATGCCCCGAGACTCTCCCGTGACAAGTCAGCAGCAACATCCGCCTCAAGAAACCCCGGTATGACGCACCATCCGGATCGTTGGATACCTTCGACCAGTTTCTCATAGGGATGTAGTGGCTGGTCGTTCAGGTTCGCAAGCTGTTTCCCATTGTCAGGAAAGCCAAGGCAATTCCACGGAAGAGCATCTTGTGACAAATTCTTCCACCTCAATTCGAGTCCCAGCCCTGACAATTCTACCCAGCTAAGAAAAACACACCACAAAATCAAACGATTAAAGTGGTGGCCCAACCCGGATTCGAACCAGGGACACGCGGATTTTCAATCCGCTGCTCTACCAACTGAGCTATTGGGCCTCACAACACCCTTTCGGGCGGGGCGGCAGTAAGTAGCCACACCCCGACTTTGACAACCCAAAAATCTCACCCGATGAAAATAAATCTCAAATCTCAGGCGCCAGAAGCAAGTCCACAAGAATCTGATCCGTGTTCATTCGCGTTCATTTGACGGAGATATTTGATTTCCCAGTCCGTCCATCTCCGCTGCGTTTCGATTGCGGTTCCTATTTCCCACAACCCAAGTCCCCGGCCCAAGCATCTCGCGTCCACCCCAGCCAACGCGACAATCCCGCCCCCGCCCGAACTCCCTTCACCAGCCCGAGACAAAGGACATGCCCAAGTTCCTCCGAAAATCCGCCATGAGGATCGGTACGCTTTTCAAATAGCTCGTTGCCCGTTTCATCTTCCTTGAGCAAAGACATCGAAATGCGCTAAATCATCCCATGCAACGCCGCCATTTCATAAAAACGACAGCCGCAACAATCGCCGCCTCAGCGGTCGCTTCCGCACAAGAAAACAAAAAGCCAGCTCCACTCTTCGGCTTCGACAACTTCTCCATTCGCGCCCTTGGCTGGAAGGCAGGTAAGCTCCTCGACTACGCAGCAAAGCAAAAGGTCACTGCTATGCTTTTCTCCAACCTCGACGTCTATGAGTCCCACGACGATGCATACCTCAAAGACCTTTCCCAAAAAGCGCAGGATTTCGGGATCAAAATCTACGCGGGCACTGGCGGTATCTGCCCCACCGCACACCGTTTCTCCGACAAGTGGGGCGACGCTCCAACGATGCTCTCACTCACCTTGAAAATCGCCAATAAGCTCGGCTCTCCTGTCGCGCGCTGCTACCAGGGATTTTCCGAGCGACAGACGCTCACCCGGTGGCATACAGGCACGAAACGAAGACACGCTCAAAGTCCTCGCCGCAGTGAAACCACTCGCAATCGACCTAGGGGTGAAAATCGCCATCGAGAACCACGCCGGTGATATGCAGGGCTGGGAGCTCACCCGTCTCATCGAGAAAGCGGAACCGGAATTCGTCGGCGCGACCATCGATCCAGGCAACGCCACCTGGACTCATGAAGACCCAATGGACAACCTCGAAGCGCTAGGCTCGCACATCTTCTGCTCCAGTATCCGCAACTCTATGGTTTGGGAAACCGAACAGGCCTTTCAAAAAGCCGATTTGGAGCGTAGTATCCAATGGTGCAAGGCAAACCTTTGAGACATACAGCGATCCGGATTTTCGGCAGCGCCATTCTCTGCCTTGGCCTCGTTTCCAGTATCCACGCCACCCCTTTCCGACTTCTCGCGATCGGGGATTCGCTCACCGAGGAATACCGTTTCGAAACTCTGTTTTCCGCACCGGATTCCGATTTTCTTGTCGCCAATACGAAAAACTGGGTGGAACTGCTGCACGCCCATCGCCCCACTCTTTTCACCATGGGTGGCTACGAGCCATCTCTGGGAAACTACTTCGATTTCAGAAATGCAGGCTACGAATATAATTACGGTGTCCCCGGTTTTAAAGCTGAGCGCTGGGATGAAGTGCTGTATCGGGAGTATTCAATCATCGACCTACTGGATCCTGAAAACTCCCTTGCCCTGTCCACTAAGGAGGAACTCAGAGGCGACCTCGCCAGCGTCGATGCCGTCCTAATATTCGTCGGTGGAAACGATCTAAGCCTGACCAACGATGAAATAAAAAACAATGAGATCAAGGTCTTCATCGGAAGGATACACGATTACGTAAGGAATAACGCACCGCCAAATCTTCCCATCATCATCTCCACCGTCCCGGATATCGGAGCAACGCCAGACGAGCAGATTTCAGACCCCACCACCGCAGCAGCAGCCCGCCAACGTGTCGCCATCCTGAATTCAAACATCGCAAATTTCAGCTCCCGCCAAGACACCTACATCGCCCGAATCGACGCGATCACGGATTTCATTTTCGACACTGAACCCATCCATCTGAACGGCACGGAATTCTCCTACCCTCCAGATCCAGAAAACCCTCCACTCACGTTCTTTTGTAAACTGGGGTTCCACCCTGCTTCAGCAGGCCAAGCCCTCATCGCCAACGAGATCCTCAAGGCCATCAATCAGTTCGCCACCACCCCCATTCCCCTTTTCACCAACCGCGAGATTCTGTCCGACATCATCGGACAGAATCCCGAGCAACCATACCTCGACTATGCAGGCGGCGCTGGCTCCATGCTCGACAACCCCGACGGCGACGCCCTCCCCAACCTCATCGAGTTCCTCCTCGCGACCAATCCCACCCAGTCCAATGCTGGCTTCACATTCCTTCCCGGTGGCGGCGCGAAATTCACACCCTCCTCAACCGCCCAACGCTTCGCCGACCTCACAGTCCTCCAATCCGAAACCCTCGCCAACGACTGGATCCCTGTCCCAGAAAGCAACATCCAAACCCTCACAGACGGTTCCACAAAAATCATTCCATCCTCCCAGAAACTCTTCTACAAATTCCAAGCAACCCCAAAACCCTAGTCTTCCTCTTCTTTGAGATTTAGAGTTTAAAGTTTAAAGTTTTCCACCCTATGCACCCCCATCTCCAAACTTTTCTCCAACAGCGCCTAGACGTCATCGCCGACCGCGAATTTTACGCCCGCGACCCAGCCGCCCACCTCGAAGCCCTCAAAATCGTTTCGGAACAGATCCAAACATACACGAATACCCACCTCGCTGAATTCGACGGAAAGCTGCGCCACTACCTGACAAACTCATCCTACCAAAAAGCCCTCGAACACCTTCAAACCAACCCATGAAAGCCCTCCTCCTGTCCATCTTCCTCATCGCCCCCCTTGCGGCAAAGCCCAACATCGTCTTCATCATCACGGATGACCTCGGCTACAGCGACGTCTCCTGCTATGGTCAGAAAAATTTCTCAACCCCGAACATCGACAAGCTAGCGGCCTCCGGAATCCGTTTCACCCGCCACTACTCCGGCGCCACGGTGTGCGCACCATCCCGTTGTTCTTTGATGACAGGCAAGGACGGTGGGCACGCAGCGATCCGGGGCAATGGCCCGTTCGAACTTCCGGAAGGCGAAGCCAACCTCGCAAAAACACTCAAAAGCGCAGGCTACAACACCGCAATGATAGGCAAGTCCTGTGTCACGGGAAACACCCAGACTCCGGAAACCGTCCTAGCGCGGGGATTCGATTATTTCTACGGAACAACTGATCACAGGGACGGCCACTTCCGCTATCCGAAGTTCGTTTACCGGAATACCGAGAAAATTGAGTTTCCCGGCAACAAACTTCACACCGGCACCGACTACGATGCAAACCTCTACACCGGCGAAGCTCTCGGATACATCGAAAAGCAAACTCCCGAGAAACCCTTTTTCCTCCTGCTCTCCTACCCCATCCCCCACGCCTCCGTCATCGCTCCAGAGAAAGAGCGGGCAGCTGCCAGGCCCAACGTGAAAGACGAGATCGTCCACAAGGGTTCCAATCACTACACCAACACACCCGAAGTGAAGGCAAACCACATCGGTATGCTAACTCTATTGGACGACGCTGTCGGCGCCGTCGTCGAGCAACTGAAAAAACAGAATCTTATTGAGAACACACTCATCATTTTCACCAGCGACAACGGCTCTCACTACGAAGGTGGCTACAAACCCGAACTCCTCGGTTCCAATGCCCCCCTCCGTGGCGGCAAGCGCGATCTCTACGAGGGAGGCATCCGCATCCCGTTCATCACCTCCTGGCCTGATGCGATCAAGCCCGGCCAAACCAGCGACCACCCCTCCGCCTTCTGGGATTTCCTCCCCACCGTCTGTAAATTAACGGAAAGCCCCGTCCCGAAAAATATCCAAGGGATCTCCTTCGCCCCCACCCTTCTCGGTAAAGGCGAGCAAAAGAAACACGGCCACCTCTACTGGGAGTTCCAGGAAAAGGCAGGCCGCCGCGCCATCCAGCAAGGCGATTGGAAACTAGTTCAATACAACCTCTCCAAACCCAACAAGCTCACCACAGAACTCTTCAACCTCGCCGAAGACATAGGAGAGAACAAAGACCTCTCCAAAGCACATCCAGAGAAACTTGCCGAACTACTAAAACTCATCGAAACCGCCCGCGTCCCCAGTGAGCTTTTCCCCTAACCAGCCCTCGACAAGTAACCACCAAGGAGGGGCTGCATCCTGCTGCCCTACAACCCAAGCACAAAACCTAAGTCTTCATTGGGGTTTAAAGTTTAAAATTTAAAGTTTGTGCTAACCAGCCTCCGCCTCCTCAACTTCCGCTGCTTTGGCTCACTCAGCCTCGAAGCCCCTCCCGAAGGAGCGATCTTCCTCGGCGACAATGCCCAAGGAAAGACCTCCATCCTCGAGGCCATTTGCACCCTCGTTCGCCTGCACTCACCCCGCAGCAACCGATTCAATACCCTCACGAAAATTTCCTCTCCCGGCTTCGGGGTCGCCGCCGATCCGTGGGGGCAGGAAAGGAAGATCCAGCAGACCTCGAAAGGACTCGTTCTCAAAGTCGATGACGAGACCCGCCCCTCCCGCACTGAATACCTTTCCGATGGCGGCCTCATCGTCTGGATGGGCAACGAGGATCTCACCCTCATCCGCGGCCCCGGCGAAGCACGCCGCCATTTCCTCGACTTCCTCGGCGCACAGCTCGATCCAAAATACCGCACCGCCTACACCCGCTACCGCCGCGCCCTGAAAGCAAAGAACCTCCTCCTCAAGGAACCAAAGCTGCGCCTCCCCGAGCTACTAGCCTGGGAAGACATCCTCATCGAGCACGGCACCTACCTCACCGAAGCACGCCGCCAGCTCATCGCCGATCTCTCGCCGCTCACCGCAGCCGCCCAGCTTGATATTTCCGGGAAAAACGAAGCACTCACCCTCAGCTACCTCCCCGCCTCCGGCCCATGCATGCGGGACTCCATCCTCCAGGCACGCCAGCGGGAAACCGCCACCCGCCAATCCGTAGTAGGCCCGCACCGAGACGATCTCTCCATCCGCCTCCACGGTATGCCCGCCAGCGACTACGCTAGCGAGGGGCAGCAACGCACCATTGCCCTAGCACTCAAACTCGCCCAAGGCGATCTACTCAATCAGCGTTGCGAGAAAACCCCCATCTATCTGCTAGACGATATCTTCGGCGAACTCGACCCCACCCGCCGCAACGCCCTCCTCCACCACCTCCCCCCCCACGCCCAGAAGTTCATCACCACCACCAACCTAGGCTGGCTGGAAACGACTAAAAACATCCGCCCCCTGCCAGTTCTCGAAGTCAGCGAAAATTCCGTGACCCCACGAGCATGACGCCGAACCACAATCTCACAAAATGGCTCTTAGGAATTACCATCTGCATTCTACTCCTCCTCTTATGCATCATTTCTGATCTTTCGATGCGTGACCATCATGACCACTGGAATCTTAGATATGTGATATGGAAAGCCGGCCTTCGAGATTACAACGCAACTGAAGTCCTATCGGGAACTACCCACGACCACACGTTTCACGAAAGGCTCAGAGGAATCAGCGTGAAGGAATTCGAAGTGAAATTCCCCGCCACCTTCCTTAAGATCAGTCCTACACCGCCCGGCTTTCGAAGCGACTCGGAATTCTATTCCTCCACCACATCCTATCCCGGAACCACCAAAAAACCGCTATCCGAAGGCTGGATCGCCCACTTTAAAAACGGGAGACTTGTCTCTTTCGGCTATCAAAAAAACATCCCTTAGCAAACTCTTCCACTGATCACTGATCACTCGGCACTCGGCACTTCTTCGCAACATACACCGTGCTCTTAGAAACCGTCTCCAATAGCGGATTCTCAAACTCGACGATATGCGTTTCCACTTCAGGAAAAACGCTTTCCAAATCCGCAGTGAACCCATCGTGCGGCGCATCATCCGACCACAGTCCAAAAACCCCGCCCGGATGCAACTGATCGGCCATTTTCGCCAAACCCTCCCGCGTGTAAAAAGTCGCGTTCTGGGGATCCAGGAGGTTCGAGGGCGAGTGATCGATATCCAGTAGCACCGCGTGAAATTTCCGCCCCGGCACCTCCGGATCGAAGCCCCTTTCAGCATCGGCAGCTAACGCGAAAAAGTCCCCCAGCACGTAACAGCAGCGCGGGTCATCGTTCATCGTTTTCCCCAGAGGCACTAGCTCGCGTTCATGCCAGTCGATCACTCCCTCCATCGCGTCCACCACCAGCAGTTCTTTCACCTGAGGAAACTCCAGCGCAGCCACCGCCGTATATCCCAGCCCTAGGCCTCCTACAACCACGTCCCAGCCATCCCCGCCCAACGCCGCCAGACCCAGCTTCGACAGCGCAACCTCCACTACATGGAACATGCTAGACATCAGAAACGCGTCCCCGAGTTTCACCTCATAAACCACCTGCCCATCGAGCTGCAGATACTTCCGCCGTTGCAAAATCAGATCGCCAATCGGCGTCTCCCGGAAATCCAGTTCTTCAAAAAGCTTGTCCATGCGTGCCGCTACCTTCACCCGCCCCAGCACCCTCCGGCAAGCGGTGATTTTCTCGAACAATGACGCCCCGCAGGAGGCACCGAAATATAGCGAATCCCCTTCCATACACGACCTCTTTTCAATCATATTTAGCGTATGAAAAACCTCACACCACACCGTTCGTTCAAAGGGACATCGCTGGTGAGGTCTGCATTTCGTCCACACTACGAGCATCCGTGGCCTGCCGATCTACCGGCAAGCTGCGAGGACTGCGGCACACAGTTCCGCAGGAACTTCAACATAACCCACGGCCCGGGGAGAATCGGTCGCGTCCTTAGAAAGATCGCATACTACGGTTTCCTTCCCGGTATGATCGTCGGCATCATTCTCCCGTCTATAATTCCAGGACTCTTAGATGTAATGGGCGAGCATCAGCCTTCCTGGCTATTTTTTGGTTTACCGATTCTTGGCCCGCTGATCTTAAGGGTGCTTTCCTTATGCATGCCGCTTTCCCGCCACCTCATGTGCAAAAAGTGCGGCTGGAACCGCGACTACAAATCGCTCCCCAATCCAAAACGACCCGCAGCCATACAAGAAGACTAAACATTGCAGATTTTTTCTCCAAGAGCAACTCGCAGAGCAACCAAAGATTCTCCCACAAAGAATCCGCTCCGTGTGCATCCGCGTCTGCAATGCCCTTGGGTGCATCCGTGGTTCCTCACATCCCTACCCCCCTAGTCTTTATCATTTCCCGTATCAGATTCCGTGCTTAACATCCACCCATGGACGACGAATCGGAAACAACTTTTTGGAAAGGCAGCCCCTCACAGTGGCTAAACACCGGCCCCTTCAGTGTGGCCATACTTCTTGCTGCCGGGATTATCGCAGGGGGCATCTTTTTCCCTCCGGCCTTCATCGGCTTGGTCATTCCTGTCTTCTACATGCTCTGGAGCTACCTCACCGTCCGTTGCCAGACCTTCGAACTCACCACTGAGCGTCTGCGCATCACCAAGGGCGTGATCAACCAAAACATCGATGAGGTCGAACTCTACCGGGTCAAGGACATCGTCGTGGATCGAAAGTGGTGGATGCGCCTCACCGGCCTCGGAAACGTCCATTTGGAAACTTCCGACCGCTCCCTCCCCCACCTCGATATCCCCGCGATCAGAGATTGTATCGGCCTCCGCGAAGCCCTCCGGAAAAAGGTCGAAGCCATGCGCGATAAGAAACGCGTCCGCGAAATGGACTTCGACGAAACTGGCGATACCGAAGGATTCGAAGACATGGGAGATATCGGGTAGAAGTCATCTCCGGGGATTCCACCAGCCGTTCCCATCCATGGGGCCGCAAAAACCGATTCCAGATCCCTTATTACTACCTCCGTAGTAATTGTTATTGGAAGAGTCATCCATCCCCACAGCAGAGATATGCCCATCGCACCAGGCGATCAAAGCTGCCCCTCCAAAACGGAAGTGAACCGAAGGTTGTAACGCATACGAAAGCTCGCCATTGGGAGTCACGGATCGCCTCGGCTCAGCGAAGGGGTATTCCTGCAATCCATTTTTCCTAGCAAGCGCAGTTGTAGCAAACATAAGCGTCCGTGCCGGATCCGCAACATTGGACGGTCGCTCGGGCACGAAAGGATCCGCAGGCGTCCCGCCTATGTAGATCGCATTGTAGCCATAGCCACCGGAGCCGTTTTCAAACGAATCCACCCCACCGACATGATCCCGGAACTCCGGACAAACACCCACCCGGTCGCTTTTCCCAAAGTAGGGTGAGAGGAAACCTTTCGCGGGATCGAACGTCGCGTTCCATCCGTCTCGCCCACCATGCCAGCGGATCCGGTTCTTCTTCTCCTGCGCTGGGCAATAAGTCCCGTAGTCGGCCACGTATCCAATGTTCGCCAACACGAGGCTGCGCAGATTCAGAGTGGAGACCGCCTGGTTCGCCCTCATTTTGGAGTGCCCTGCCATCTGAAAAACAACCAGAGCCAGCGTCGCGACAATCGCCACGCACACCATCAGCTCCAGTAATGTAAATCCACGCTTCATTCCGCCGCTAGTCTAAAAAACCGATACGGGCTCCCGCCCTCAAGATCCACCCTCACCCGTTTCTTCATCCCACTGCCGATAGTGACCATCGCATCCGCGTCCATCGTCGTCATAGCCCCGCCCGAAAAACTTTTCGCCAACACGTCCCAGTGCTTCAGGTCATCGCTGCCCTCGATCCGAAATTCCCCTTCTGTACGGTAACTGAGCCAATCGAAAGATACCCCGCCGGCCGGATCGATAGAAAGGTTAGTCCCTCCCGTGTGAAATTCCACACCCTGTGGCACGCCCAATCCGGTTGGGTCGGCGGTGGGCGAGGTATCGCTCCTCATCTGGCCGGAAACCCACGCCGCGTAGGTCGTGACCGTCTCGGAAAACGCCCCCACCGCATCCAGATCGAAGCCCCCCGAGAAAAACGTAGTCGGATACGGATCAACGATCACATTCCCTGCGGAGTCCTTTGTCCCCAGCGTTTGACTACTCGATCCCACCACATCCACCACCCTCACATGCGTGATCCGTTGCTTATCCAGCAGCGGCGAGGATGGCAACCGGTCAAGATCGAAGGGCGTGCCGAACCCTGCGAGATATTTCCCAGCAAGCTGGTCGACATCCGTGGGATCCACCGCCCCGCCCTGCCCTAGATCATCAGTGGCGACAGAGAGAGAGATCGAGGGAAAGCGAAAGAAGTTCACCCCATCCGAGCTTACCTCCACGTGGGCAAGCTCCAGGAAGCTCTGAACGAAGCCGTTTTCAAACACAGCGAAGTCCGGCCCCGGCACATCGCAGAAAGGTTGGTGAAAGGTGAGGACGATACTTCCGCCGTCGCCGAGCGAAATGACGGGATACGGCTCCTCGGGTGTTGCATCCGCAGGGCCGAGGGCATCAGCCTCCTCGCCAAAGGTCGCCATGGCTCCACCCGGATTCGCGATATCCACCGGCCCGCGCACGACCGTTGCTCCGCTTGCCCAGAGAGCGATCCGCGTATCATCGGCAGCGACAGCATCGCTGCCAGAAGTGTCAGCCGCTCCCGAGAACGGGCCGGCCAATGCCTGCGTTGCCAGCAGACATGAAAAGAAAAAGCAGACGAAAGTTTTCATCTTTTAAAAATCCCGCCCTCCCATTTCACAGGGAGAGCGGGTAAGTTGTTTAGTTTGATCGGCGTCTCCGGAGCAAGACCAGCGAACCAGCTGTCACCAGCAGCAAGGCTGAAGGCTCGGGAATCGGCGCTACACTAGGAGCAGTCACTCCATCGTTATAGACCAGAGCATCCCATGATCCCGGCACAATCAGACGGTATGGAGACGAGATCCCGGAGCCGGCGCTCCAGGTTTCCGTAGCCACAGGAGCAGCAGTCGGAAAGCCTGCTTCACCTCCCGAAACCCAATGCGCCCAATACGGCACGAATGGCGACGAACTCACGGAGACTTCCGTGACCGCGTTAAACGTGAACGAATTCACGAAAAAGTTCGGATCCATCGCCGTCCCGAAGTTTGAGATATCGGCGGTCAGCATGGCATCGGCACCCAGCAGGGAATCGAGCATACTGAAGCCATCCTGCATCTCGGAAGCATCGTAGGTATAACTGATTTCGTATGTCCGGCTGCCGATATTCGGCGATTCCAGAACGAAATATGACGTATCCGGCCCACTCCCGACCAAAATATTGGCGGCATAGGTTGCGGAGGAAAACAGGCAAAAGCCTGCTGCGGTGGCAGGGAGGAATCCCCGCCAGATGTTGCGTAGTAGCATGTGTATCTTCGTTTTTGGTATGTTAATACGAAGAAAGGACACGGACGCAATCGCCCGTAGCCCTCTCCCGTCGATCCCCTTTCGCGGGGGACCACTGATCCCTTTTGCCGGATGAACGGCTCTAGGGTGACGAGCCAGCGAAGGGCCAAGTATTCGGGCTCCTGGCTTCTTACCTCCTCCCCGCCTTCACCGTCTTACGACGATTGGCTGTGTGGGGATTCGTATCCAGATACCGCTGCGCGACAGCTCCGGGGTCTAACCGGATTCCATGACGCCTTCGTGATTTTGTCACCACCGGATTACCCGCACCTACCCGGGCAGGCAAGCATTATTCCTATCCTCCCGCAATTCCCATAGAAAGCTAGAGGACGTATCCCACTTCCAAAAAATCGTCTTATTCGATGTTCAATGTTGGACGTTCGATCTTGGCCGTTCCAAGCTAGCGCCATGAACCAACCCCGCATCCTCGACGGAAAAGCCGTCGCCGCCTCCGTCATCGATGAATGCCGTGCCGAGACCGCCGAGCTGAAAGGGAAAGGCATCACCCCCGGCCTCGCCGTCGTCCTTGTCGGAAAAGATCCCGCATCAGCCGTCTATGTCGGCTCCAAGACTCGCACCTGCGCAGATCTCGGTTTCCACTCCCCCAAAATCGAACTCCCCGAGGATAGCACCCAGGAGGATCTCCTCAAAGTCGTTACCGAGCTGAATGCCGATCCCAGCGTCCACGGCATCCTCGTTCAATTCCCGCTTCCAAAACACCTCGATGAAGACTGCATCATCCGCGCCATCGATCCGCGCAAGGACGTCGATGGCCTCCATCCGGAAAACGTCGCCAAGCTCGTCCTCGGTGACCCCACAGGCTTCGTCTCCTGCACCCCCGCTGGCTGCATGAAACTACTCGAAGTCTCCGGAGCGGAAATCAGCGGAGCGGAAGCTGTCGTCATCGGTCGCTCCATGCTCGTAGGGAAACCTGTCGCCATGCTCCTACTCGCGCAGAACGCCACCGTCACCATCGCCCACTCCCGAACGAAAGATCTCGCCGCCGTCTGCCGCCGTGCAGATATCCTCGTCCCTGCCGTGGGGCGCCCGGACATGGTCAAGGCGGATTGGGTCAAGCCCGGCGCAGTCGTCATCGACGTAGGCATCAATCGCATCCCGGATGCCACCAGAAAATCAGGCACTCGCCTCACCGGCGATGTGGACTACAAAGATGTCGCCCACCGCTGCGCAGCCATCACTCCCGTCCCCGGCGGAGTCGGCCCCATGACCATCGCCATGCTAATGAAAAACACCCTACAAGCCGCAAGGCAGCTGGGATAGCCACGCGTAGCTGTGGCGTCTCGCCGCAGGCCGTGATCACCCCGTCTCGGGGCTCCCCTCCGGGGACTCGATGTCCGCTGCGCTCCCATTTGGCGGAGGGGTTTAATTTTACAGTTCGTCCATCTCCGCTGCGCTTCGATTGTGGTTCCTCTTCTCCAGTTTCATCGGCACGCATCCCTGATTTTGAAACCTAAGCAAAGTCTTGATTTCCGGGGCAATTCCGAAGCAGACTCCCGCCCCCTTCCAGAGGGATACCGTCATGCCTTCCAATCAAGAAATTCGCGTTTTCGCCCCAGCCACCGTCGCCAACGTCGCGTGTGGCTACGATGTCCTTGGCTTTGCCATCGACTCGCCCGGCGATGAGATCGTCGTCCGCAACTCATCGAAGCCTGGCCTCCAGATCACCAAAATCACCGGCGATGGCGGAAAGCTCCCGAAAGATCCCACCAAAAACACCGCCGGTGTCGCCGCCCTCGATCTTCTAAAGCACCTCGGAATGCTCGACCGCGGGATCGAAATGGAGATCCACAAGAAAATGCCATTCGGCTCCGGCCTCGGATCATCTTCCGCATCTGCCGTAGCTGGCGCATTTGCCGTGAACAAACTCATCGGCGAGCCACTCTCCAAACGCCAACTACTTCCCTTCGCAATGGCTGGTGAAGCTTCTGCGGACGGCGCATGGCACGCGGACAACGTCGGCCCCTGCCTCCTCGGCGGTATCGTTTTCATCCGATCGAACGAAGAGCTCGATCTCGCCCAGATCCCTACACCAAAGAATCTATGGGCAGCAGTTGTCCATCCGGACATCGAAATCCTCACCAAGGTCGCCCGGGAAATTCTTCCAAAGGAAATTCCGCTCGAAAACGCCACCCAACAGATCGGCAACCTCGGCGGACTCATCCTCGGTCTCATCCAAGAAGACTACGGCCTCATTTCCCGCTCCATCCACGACGTGATCGCGGAGCCACGCCGCCAGAAACTCATCCCAGATTTCTACAAAGCAAAACGCGCCGCCATTTCCGCAGGAGCCTTAGGCTTCTCCATTTCCGGAGCCGGTCCATCCGTCTTCGCCCTCTGCGAAGGCGAGGAATCTGCCAGCAAGGTTGGTGCCGCAGTCGAAAAAGTCTTCGCCTCCATCCCCGTGAATTGCCAGGTGCACGTCTCCAAGATCAACCCGCACGGGGTGCATGTGGTGAAATGAATTTATTGTTGAACCAGACTGCCGGAGGCTCAAGGAGGGGCTGCATTCTGCTGCCCGGCAACCCCTGCATACATCCCAAGCAATTTCGCTCCATTCTTATCTGGCAGCAGAATGCAGCCACTCCTTGTCCACCGCCAATCGTCACACCTGCGGTGAAATGAGGAATTCACCTTCCCCCTAAACGGTTTACCTTGGCAACAGCATGGAACGAAAATTCAATATGATTATTGAGCGGAATTCGGAAGGGTGGCTTGTAGCGAGTGTTCCTTCTCTGGTTGGCGGTCATACTCAGGCTAGGACTTTCGACGAACTGGATTCCAGAATTCGTGAAGCCATTTCCCTATGCTTGGAAGACTCGGATGACTTGCTCGAATTGCTCTAACCCGTTACCCATCTCCGCCCACCGTGAAATACCACTCCACCAACAACTCCAGCCACCAGGTCGACCTCAAGGAGGCAATCCTCCGCTCCCTTCCACCGGACAACGGCCTCTACATGCCAAACCAGCTCCCCGTCCTAGGGGATGACTTCTGGAATAAATGGCGTGAACTCAGTTTCCACGAAATAGCTTTCGCCGTTACGGAAGCCTTTTTCGGTGAAGACGTCCCAGCGGAAAAACTACGGGAGATTGTAGAAGGCACGCTCGCGTTCGACGCCCCTCTCGTCACCCTCGCACCTGGCGATCACATTCTGGAACTTTTCCACGGCCCCACCCTCGCATTCAAAGACTTCGGAGCTCGTTTTATGGCGAG
This sequence comes from Akkermansiaceae bacterium, assembly GCA_905182475.1. Classification (GTDB taxonomy): domain Bacteria; phylum Verrucomicrobiota; class Verrucomicrobiia; order Verrucomicrobiales; family Akkermansiaceae; genus Luteolibacter. Next base: position 48,968 of record CAJJBR010000050.1, read on the forward strand.
GCTCATGGCTCACTTAACTCATGGCGAAGACCGCGAGTTGACCGTCCTTGTCGCAACATCAGGAGATACTGGTGGTGCTGTAGCATCTGCTTTCCACAACGTCCCCGGCACACGCGTCGTCATTCTTTACCCTAAAGGAAAAGTCTCCGGCCTCCAGGAAAAGCAGCTCACTGCCCTCGGAGGAAACATTACTGCCCTCGAAATCGACGGAACTTTTGACGATTGCCAGGCGCTTGTAAAAAAGGCTTTCCTCGACCGTGAGGTAGCAGAGCGGATGAACCTCACTTCCGCAAACTCGATCAACCTTTCTCGCCTCGTCCCACAATCCTTTTACTACATCCATAGTGCAAGGCAGCTCCCGGAAAACGTAAAACCCGTGTTCGTAGTTCCTTCCGGAAACTTCGGTAACCTCACCGCCGGCCTACTCGCCCGTCAGCTGGGCTTACCAGTTGAGCATTTCCTTGCCGCCACCAACCGCAACGACGTAGTCCCTCGCTACCTCGCCAGTGGTGTTTACGAACCCGTCCCAAGCATTTCCACGATCTCCAACGCAATGGATGTCGGTGCCCCTTCGAACTTCGTTCGCATGACCGCCCTCTTTGGAAACTCTTGGGAAGATTTTAGCAATTGTATGAGCGGCATGAGTTTCTCCGATGAGGAGACGCGCGCAGCCGTCCGAGAAGTCAAATCCCTCTACGGATACGAGATCGACCCACACGGAGCAGTCGGCTGGCTCGCCGCTCGGAATTACCGCGCCACCCATCCTGGCAGCACGACCATCACTCTAGAAACCGCTCACCCCGCAAAGTTCCCAGACGTCATGGATGAAGAGCTTGGAGCTGGAGTTGTTGAGATTCCTGAGCGACTGGCCGTCCTTGCGGACAAAGAAAAGGTCGCCACGGAGCTATCGAAGGATTGGGAGCCGTTCAGGGAATGGCTGGCGGGGAATATTTCTTAGCGTTTACGGCGGTAATCGGTGCGGGCTTTGTAGAGACGCTCGGTGAATCCCCCCTTTTCAAGAAATGATTGCTCGAGGTTTTCGAGCTGGCGTTTCAGGAGGTAGGTGGCTTGGTGAGTGAGGCATAGGATGGTGTTGGCAGCGGTTTCAGCGGAGGATTTTTCGATGGTGTAGGGATCGAGGAGAGGTCTTTCGTCGGACTGGTCGGACTGGTCGGACGAGTCAGACTTGTCCGACAAAACGCCCCTCACTTCCAGCACCATCCGGTTTACGAGTGCCTTCCACTCCGCTTCGTCCTTCGGCATCCCGCCGGGATGGTTTTTCGCGCTCAACTTGGAAATCCACTCCAGCTTTCCCAACAGGTTTTTCTCCCGGCGGTTCACCAGAAAACCTTACGAACTACTCAAATGAACACAAGTCAAATCAAGCAGGACCCCTCCAAAAACGCCCGCCTCGCTTATCTCAAAAGTGCGAGAATCGGATCTGGATAGACGCCAAAGAGGAGAGTCAGGAAAGTGAGGGCGCCGATGGCGATTTTAGAAATCGTGGGAAGCTTGATCACTGATTCGTCGTGCGCCTCGATCCACCACATGGCGCGGACGGTTTTGAAGTAGTAGTAAAAACCCGCGGCGGCGGCGATGATAGCGATCACCAAGCCGACCCAGAGCTGAGCGCTTACGGCGAGCTGAAAGACGAAGAATTTCCCGATAAAACCGGCAGTGAGAGGGACTCCGGCAAGGGCTGCGAGCAAGACTGTGAGAGCGAGGGCTAGAGCTGGATTACTTTTGCCCAGCCCATTGAAATCGCTGATTGCCTCGCCGTCACGATGGATACGAACCTGAGCAAGTATGAAGAAGATGCCGAGGGTCATTAGCAGGTAAGTGGCGAGGTAGAAGGAGACTGCTTCGACGCTGCTAATTGCAGATTCGGAACCAGGGCTCCATGCCGCTAGTGCGAGAATGAGGAATCCGGCGTGGGCGATTGAGGAGTAGGCGAGGAGGCGCTTGAAGTTGCTCTGCGCGATGGCTGCGAGGTTTCCGAAAAGGAGGGTCGCTGCTGCGAGTATGAGGAGAATCGTCAGCACCTGAGTGCGAACAGGCGAACCATCCTCGAGGAACGGGGTAAGAAAACGGATCAGGAGAATGAAACCAGCCGCCTTGGAGCCGACGGAGAGGAAGGCTGTGGTTGGTGTTGGCGCACCTTGGTAAACATCGGGAATCCACATCTGCATCGGCACAGCGCCAACCTTGAAACCGAGGGCAACGAGGACCAGGGCGATACCAAAGAGGAGCGGGATGGTATTTTCCATGCCGCTGATGGCGGCAGGCATGAGATCGAGTCTCATTGTGACTGTGCTTCCGTAGATCCAGGCGATGCCATAGACGAGGAAGCCGGTGCTGAGCGCACCGAGGATGAGGTATTTCACACCGGCCTCAAGGGAGCCGACATTGCGGCGCATGAAGGCGACCAGGATGTAGAAGGTGATGGTTACAAGCTCTAGAGCGACGAAAGCTCCAGCAAGGTCTTTTGCGGAAGCCATCCACATCATGCCCGCACAGGCGAAGATGGGGAGAGAGTAGAACTCCCCCGTACCTTCCTCGGATTCTGGATTTTCTGTGAAACGAGAGAGGACCTTCCGATAATCCACGGCCATGAGAAGGACAAGGGCGGTGGTGAGGAGTGCGAAGACCTTGTAGAAACGTGCAAGGGAATCGTACTGATAGAAATTCCAGAGCGGCCATGCAGCCCATGCGGCTTCCGGTTTTTCATTCGGTCCAATTGCAAAGAAGGCGAGAATCAGGATCAACACCAATCCTATGGCTCCGGCGATACCGGCCCATGATTTATTTTTCGAGGGAACGAAGGCCTCGGCGAGCAAGATGACGAAGCCGAGGGTGACGGTGAGTGCTTCCAGATAATAGGCGGGCATGGTGGGAAACTTTAAATTTCAAACTCCAAAAAAGACCTTACTTGAGGAAATTGAGGAGGATGTTCGGGTAGCAGCCTACGGCTAGGAGGGCAACGATTAGGATGACTGCGGGGATGTGATCGATGAAGGTGAGGTCGGCGGCTTTTTCCGTAGATTTCACCACAGGGCCTTGAAAGATGTTGCGGTAGGCGCGGAGCATATAGACGGCTGAGATGACCACGCCCCAGATGGAGAGGATGCAGGCGATCTGGACGGGGCCGAGGCCCTCGGCGGGAACATAGCTTTCGAAAGCAGAGAGGAAGACTAGGACCTCACCAGAGAAGTTCGCGAGGCCGGGAAGGCCGATGGAGGCCATGGCAGCAATTCCGAAGAGGAAGGCCATGCCGGGAGCGGATTTTGCGAGGCCACCCATATCGGAAAGATCAAGCGAACCGGTGCTGCGCTCGATGCGGTCAGCTAGGCCGAAGAGGAGCGCGATCGAAATGCCGTGGGCAAACATCAGGACGACAGCTGCAGGCACTGCGAGGGTGTTTCCTGGAACAGCGATGAGTGCAGCGATGGCGAGGAAGATGTAGCCCATGTGCATCACCGAGGAGTTGCCAAGCAGGGTATCGAGGCGTTTTTGGGAAATCGTGACGAGTCCGACCCAGAGGATATTTCCGAGCAGTAGGACAAGAAGCGGGGTGAGCCACACTTGGAGACCTTCGGGAACGAGAGGCACTGCGATACGGAGCATTCCGTATAGGCCGAATTTCTTTAGGACGCCAGCGTGGAGCATCGAGGTCGGAGCTGGTGCACTTGCGTATGCGGGAGCTGCCCAAGAGTGGAATGGGAAAAGGGAAACGAGGGTTCCGAAGCCGATAATGAGTAGTGCGGCGATTCCCTTTTGTGCGGCAAGATCGATCTCCGGTTTGTTGGCGAGCATTTCCGGAATGCTGAATGTCCCGGCCAGCGAGGCCAGCCAGACCAGGCCTACGAGAAGAACCAGCGAGCCGAGGCCGAGATAAATTGTGATTTTCCAAGCGATCCCACGGCGGTCGCCGCGGCCAAGGATGCCGATCATCAGGAAAGTCGGGATCAGCGCCATTTCGTGAAAGGCGTAGAAGAAGAAAAGGTCGGTGGAGGCGAAGGCTCCAATCGCACCCGCGGCGATGAGCAGCGAGGAACCGTAGTAGAGCTTCTCGCTTCCTTCGGGGGCTTTCCCGGAAAGAACAGCGGCGAGCGCTACGATCACGGAAAGCACGACCATCACCAGGCTCATTCCATCGTAGTATCCGAAGGCGAGGTGGAGAGCCGGTTTTTCAAGAACCCTGACGGAAAAATCCCATATATCCGCGTTCCAGCAGAACATGGAGCCTACCCCGAAGATGAAGTTCAGGGCGCAGGCGCCGATAGCGGTTTGGCGTGCCGGAGCACCAAGAAGGATGGCAAAAAAGGCCAGTATAGGCAGGGCAACTAGGAGGGCGAGCATGAGGAAAATCGTTCGGGCGGGCGGAAAGCCATTTCCGCACGGCGAATACAGCGAACTTGGGGCAGTGCGAAAAGGGCAAAATACGGAGAAACCGGTGAATTTTTGCTCAAACGGGCTATCCACGCGCCGTGATCTCGGAAATCGCCCACTCCGCGTGCTCAGAAATCAGCGGATCCGTGTCGTTTTTGGCTCTCTCCAATGCGGGAAGATCCTTCTCCGAGCCTGTATTCCCCAGCGCCACACAGACATTCCGGAGGAAGCGGACGCGTTTGATGCGCTTGATAGCAGATTTCGCGAAAGTTGTGCGGAAGACTTCGTCGTCCATTTCAAGAAAATCGCGGAGTTTGTGGGAAAAGATGGCGGGGCGTGCTTGGAAAGAGATTTCACGGGATTTTTTCGCAAAGCGGTTCCACGGGCAAACATCAAGGCATTCGTCGCAGCCGTAGATGCGGTCGCCGATAGCTCGGCGGAATTCCAAGGGGATTGCCCCTTTATTCTCGATGGTGAGGTAGGAAATACAGCGGCGGGCATCAAGCTTGTGGGGAGCGGTGATGGCTTGGGTGGGGCAGGCATCGATGCAGCGGGTGCATTTCCCGCAGTGGTCGCCGAAAGGGGGATCGGGGGATAGGTCGAGCGTGGTCAGGAGTTCTGCCAGAAAAGTCCAGGTCCCGAGGTGACGGTGGATCTGGACAGTGGATTTGCCATTCCAGCCGAGGCCGGAGTCGGTGGCGAAATCCCTTTCCAGAACCGGCCCGGTATCGACGTAGTAGCGCTGGGTGCCACCGAACTCCTTGAGTTTTACGTCAAATTCTGCGAGGCGCTTTTCAACCATGTCGTGGTAGTCGTTGTTCCACGAGTATTTCGCAATCCTATAGTCCTGTGGGTGGCCTTCAGGGAATGGGCTACTACCTGTGTAGTAGTTGATGGCGAGACAGATGACGGATTTACACCCGGGAAGGACTTCGCGGGGATCTGCACGGCGAGTGGGATTCCTTTCCAGCCACGCCATATCACCGTTCCTCCCGTCTTCGAGCCATTCATCGAAGTCATCCGCATGGGTCGCTCGTTTCGCGGTGGCGATGCGGCAATCGTCGAAGCCGAGCTCAGCGGCCCAAGATTTGATCTGATCGATCATACAGGCTGGGTAAAGAAATACCTCGCGCTCTCAAGGATACCGGAGGAAATTTCATTAAAATCGAGACCCAAGGTGTCGATTTTTAAATGGGCGGTTTCACGATACCACGGTTCTCGTTCCGCCATCATCGTGGCGATCCGCTCGCGGGCATTCGGTTGGTTGAGCAATGGTCGGTCTTCATTCCGTGAGGTTCTCCGGTAAATTTCATTCTGGGGGGCGTCCAACCACACCACGTATCCGAGCTGTCTGAGCAGCGGGCGATTTCCAGGACGGACAACGATTCCTCCCCCAGTAGATATGATGTGACGGGTATCGGTCTGCTTCGAGATTTCCAAAAGCTGGAGTGTCTCGAAGTCGCGGAACGCGGACTCCCCCTCCTCTTTAAAAATCTCGGTAATCTTCTTACCCATCGTTTCCTCGATGAGCTGGTCCATGTCCGTAAGGGGATAACCAAGCCGTTTATGGAGCTCACGCCCCACGGTTGATTTCCCGCTACCCATGAAGCCGATCAGAACGATGTTCTTTGGTGTAACTTCCGATTGATTCATGTGGAAAAGCCTACAGTCTTCCGTGGGCTGGTAGAAACCGTAAAATGCACGTGATGTGCCAAGCTTCTTGTATGCGATAGATCCCGCCCTATCCTCGTATCATGTTCGGATTGGAAATAGAAGCAACTACCTGGGTTGGATTCCTGTTTGTGGCCGCGTTTTACATCATCGGTATCCTTCACATCCTGCATGCGCTGATGCACACGCGAACTTCCCAAGGCACGATCGCTTGGGTGGTTTCCCTGCTGGCGATTCCCTTTTTCGCGATCCCACTCTACTGGCTACTGGGGAGAAATAAATTTTTCGGATATATCCGTGCAAGGCGTGGAAATGATGCGGAGCTCAGGAAACTCGCAGAGAACATGCACGAGCGACTCCGCGAATACTCGGTAGATCTTCCCGAGGAAGATGTGTTTGAGCGCTGCGCCGAAGAGCTGGGCGGCCTCCCGTTCACGAAGGGCAACAAACTCGAACTGCTAATCGATGGGAAGATCACGTTTGAAAGGCTCCTTGCAGCCATCGCGGATGCTAAAAGCTACATCTGCGTGAACTTCTTTATCGTGAAAAACGATAAGATCGGAGGCACCTTTCAGAGAGCACTGATCGAACGGGCCAAAGCAGGAGTGAAGGTGTATTTCCTCTTCGATGAGATCGGCTCTCACAAACTTTCATCCACCTACTTGGGAGAGCTGCGGGACGCGGGAGTGGAATGCGTGGCTTTCGGTTCAAACCGCCACTGGTGGTCGAGGCTTCAACTAAATTTCCGCAACCACAGAAAGATCGTGGTAGTCGATGGAAAAGAGGCATTCCTGGGTGGGCTGAATGTCGGCGACGAATACCTCGGTAGGAACAAAAAATTCGGTGACTGGAGGGACACGCATCTACGGATGAAGGGTCCCTCAGTCCAGGCCGTGCAGATGATATTCCTGGAAGACTGGTTCTGGGCAAATAATACGGTTCCCGAACTATCATGGACGGCATCCGCAGAAACTCAGGATCAGATCGTCGGTGTGATCCCTACCGGACCGGCCGATCCGGCGGAATCATGGAAGCTGCTGGTTGCCGAATCTGCGAATTCAGCAAAGGAAAGGCTGTGGATCGCGAGTCCATATTTCGTCCCGGACGACGGAGTGATGACAGCGCTCCAGCTTGCCGCACTGCGGGGTGTGGATGTGCGCATCATGCTTCCAAACCGCGCCGACCACATCTTGGTCTGGCTTTCCGCCTATTCCTATTTTGAGCAGTCCATTCCCTTCGGCGTGAAACTTTTCCGCTACCAGCGCGGCTTCCTCCACCAGAAAGTCATGCTAATCGATAGCCGGATGGCCACAGTAGGAACGGCAAACCTCGATAATAGATCCTTCCGCCTAAACTTCGAAATCACTGCATTCGTTTCCGACAAGGCGTTCATCGCCCAAATCGTTGAGATGCTGGAAGCTGATTTCTCAGATTGCGTCGAGGCGAAGGTAGGGGAATTCACGGAAAAACCGTTCCTCTTCAGAGCCGCATGCCGAGCGGCGCGCCTGATGGCTCCACTTCAATAGAGAGTTAGCGGGACACCACGGAAACCAGATCGGGACGCTGGCGGGTAATGTTCGCAAGCATCTGACGGCAATGTGCAAATTTTGTACGGCCGCTAAGGATTTCAGCACTGCGTTTAAAAGAACCCCATTGGACTACACTGAGTTCAACATTGCGCCTGCCCCACAGATTCATGTGGCTTTTTGTCGGCTTATACAAATCCACAGTGCCTGTCCCGGTGAGTGCTGAGCCGTAATCATCGACAACGAACAATTGCTTCATCCCCTTGATGCGAAAAACCGTGCCAACCGGGTAAAACGACCAGTCTGCTGCCGCACTACGAACCTTTTTCGAGTAGCGGAGATTGGTACCTGTTGCATTTTTGCTGCCGTAGCAAAGGTGATCGTCTTCGGAACAGGTATAAGCGGTTGTGCGTACGATTCGATGACGCTCACCAAAAGAGTATATGGGCATCGAGTGTTTGTCCTTCGGCTTGCTTGCGGCTGCACGTAGAAGGGCTGATGACGGTGAGACAGCCGAGTAATTCTGCTTTTTCCCGGACCTAATGTCGCTCTTGGAGAGAACGTTCACGCTGCTGCCGCAGCTACCGAAGAAAGGAAGGAGGGAGAGAGCCAGAAGGCCAAGGAGTTTGTGTGATTTCATGCGGTTAAATACAGGATTGCTGGGTTTGAAATTTTATCCTGTTCGATGCCCTAGCGGTAAGAGCCAATAGAACCGTCTAAAAAACGAGAACCTTTTCTAAAAAAAATCGGAATAAGTCGCAACTCCAAAAAACTGCCATTTTCAGGCACTCTCAGCGGGCACGGGGTATATGACAGTCAGAGACTTGTCCCTGAGCCGACAATACCGCAGATTTTCTCCCGTAAATCCTCAAATTTAGCCATTTCCAAAACTGAAGTCGTATTTTCTGAGTCTGGCTCGTTGATTTCCGTGATATCCAACCATGAACGGCAGCCACCGAACCGCTTTTCATACGTAAGTTCGATCGGTTTCTTCAGCCGGAAAGTTTTCACGAATGCGAGATGGATGCTACCCGAGGCCATCCCCTTCCCTTCCCAATCAAAGCGCTCTTTCAAGGTTTGCTCGGTATAAACATGATACGGAAAAAGGGCTAGAAGCTTGGCCCAATCATTAAGCGTAACGGCAAAAATAGCTTTGGCGTGGTGGGTGATGCAGAACTTATCTCCGACCTGCCACTCACGTTCCGGAGTGAATTCCCCTTCCCTCACGTAGTCAAGTTGGGCGTGGAATTTCGTGGGAAAGAGGTAGAAGGAATCGTGGGCGAAAGAGAAGCCTTCACGACCCTCATGGATTCCCCCTTTGCGGAGTAGGATGGACTGACGCCCATCGGCAAGGGCATCGCAAATTACCTGCCACTCTTTGAACGCTATGGCCATAATTCGGAAAATTTATGCGAGGTCTTCTGCAGTAACCGAGCGTTGCTCGCGGTTGCCCAGCAAAACAGCCTGGTTGACCACGACCTCAGGAGCACTGTCGAAACGAAAACTGTGGCAGTTCGGGCAAATCGATGTGGCTTTCCCCACGATGGAATCGCATCCCTCGCAGACTTTGTAGTTCTGGGGTAATGCGGCAATTTTCGCGGCAGTTTCAGCGCGGTGTTGGGAAGGATTCTCCATGGTCACATAAAAAGAAGCGGCACCGGAAGACCGGTCCGCTTTTATTAAAGACGGAATCCCGTAAACCGGGAATCCGGATCAGGCGATGGCGGCAATCGCCTTAGCGGTCTTACTCTTCAGGTTCGCAGCCTTGTTCGGATGGATGAGGTTGCGCTTAGCGGCCTTGTCTACGACGGAGGCGAATGCGGAAGCAGCTTTCTCTGCATCTTCCTTATTACCGGCTTCGATTGCAGCGAGAGCTACTTTACGGGTAGACTTCATGCGACTCTTCTCGGCGCGGTTGCGCTCGGTACGGGTCGCTGTCTGGCGGATACGCTTGATTGCGGATTTGTGGTTGGCCATAAGTTTAGGAAAAGTTTGTTACAAAAAGTTAAATCTGCCAGAGCAGGGGCGGGAAGCTAGTGGAAGGCGCTGGGGTATGTCAAGCTGATGTTTGAGAAAAAACGCTCCTTTTCTGATAGGCAATAATCACCTCGCTGCGGTCTCGAATCTCGGCTTGTCCTGCTTTCTCAGGGAGCTCCGAACCACATAGACATCAGCCCCGGTTCCCACACGTTTATAGAGATCCACGACGTCCTTGGTGCCCATGCGGATGCAACCGTATGAGGCGGGAGTGCCCAGGCGACACATTTCCGGCGTCCCATGGATGTAAATGTAGCGTTTGAAAGCGTTCCGGTTTTTCTTTTGGGTGCCTGTCAGCCAGAGAATACGGCTCACGATGGGATCGCGACCTAGGGCATTTGGCTTGATCACCTCACCTGTCGGCCGGCGGCTCTTGAAAACGGCTCCGGCGGGCTGCCCACTACCGATTTTTTTCGCCACCTTCATCCGCCCAAGAGGAGTGCGGTTTGAATTCGGAATATCCCCCACTCCGAATTTCGAGGTGGAGATTTTGTAAGACTTTACAGGCTTCCCGTCCCGGAAGAGAAGCATCCTTTGATCCCTGACGCTCACAATCATTTTGTTGCGTTTGTCAACCGATGGCCCGCAACTATTTAGGAATTGCGGGAGAAGGAGGCAGATGATGGGGAGAAGAAGGTGGGTGATCCCTTTTTTCATGTCTTACTTAGAGTCTGATAGGTTCGCGGCTGGCGTTTGATTTGATTTGGGACGTGAGAACGATGGCATCATACGTGCCAACGAACTAAGAGATGTATAGAAGAAACCTACCGGAAATGGAAGCAAAAGAATTGCGGAAGACCAGTTCCCCTTCATCGCGGCCTCAACTACGACGAAAAGGAAGAAGAAACCAAAGAGAAGTTCCACAAACGGCGTAAGGGTCTTCATCGCCTTGTAGCTGCTCTTTTTCCAATCAGAATTTTTTTGCTCGATGCCGTATTTCGGCGTGCGGATGAAGGCGCTCTGATGGTTGCAGAGAGCTTCGATCACGGCCTTGGCGTTGGTGATAGACATTCCGATACCGAGAGCCAGCAGAAGAGGTAGATATGGAACTTCCTTCCACCATGTATCCGGGCGTAGCGCCTTCTGGGAAGTGAGGTAGAAAAGAACAACCGACACCGACGCAAAGAAGAAGATCGGTACGTTGACGATGTAGTAGCTAAGCTTTCCGAAATCCGGCTGGATCTGCTGGTTCGGGTAGATCAGGAAGCAGAGGCAGATAAGAAGAAGATAAGCGAAGTTTGAGGTAAGGTGTGCGGTCGCCTCCATTTTCACGAAAAGTGGCACATCGCTCTTCCAGATTGCCGGGAGGACTTTTTTACAAACCTGAATGGAGCCCTTGGTCCAACGGTGCTGCTGGCTCTTAAAGCCGTCCATATCGACAGGAAGTTCCGCGGGAGTTTCCACGTCGTTGAGGAAAATAAAGCGCCAGCCCTTCAACTGGGCTCGGTAACTGAGATCCATGTCCTCGGTGAGGGTATCGTGCTCCCAGCCGCCGGCGTCAGCGATGCAGGATTTCCTCCAGATACCGGCGGTGCCGTTGAAGGTAAAGAAGCGCCCGGAACGGTTACGGGCGGTTTGCTCAAGTTCAAGGTGACCGTCGAGGAACATCGCCTGGATGCGGGTAAGGACGTTGAACGTGCGGTTCAAGTGACCCCAGCGAGTCTGGATCATGCCGATCCTGTCATCGGAGAAATACTGGATGGTCTTCTGAAGAACGTCCGCATTCGGAACGAAATCCGCGTCGAGGATGAAGAGATACTCGCCTTTTGCAAAACGTGTTCCGTTTTCCAAAGCACCAGCCTTGTAACCGGTGCGGTCAGTCCGGTGGATGTGCTCCGCATCAAAGCCCTTTGAAACGAGGCGCTCGATTCCTGCACGGCAGATGTCCACCGTTTCGTCAGTGGAGTCATCTAGCAGCTGGATTTGTATTTTGTCCTGCGGATAGTCGATCTTTGCCACGGAATCCAGAAGCCGATCCACAACGTGGAGTTCGTTGAAAACAGGGAGCTGGATAGTGACGAGTGGAAGTTCGTCGAACTCTTTCAACGGCACGGGCTTGTTACGCGAGTGCTTGAGGTAGAGGAAAATGATGGCCAAACGGTGCGATCCGTAGCCTGCAAGGCCGATAAGCACGGTAATATAGGCGAAGTACCAAATGGGAGAAGTGATGTCCATTGCAGTTGGGGGTAGTATATTTTGTGGAGATTCGCTTGTTATGTCAGAGCCGATTGTTTTTACCGGCACCCGTATGAAAGGAAACGCCAGTTTCCGGCGACCGGCACGCCACCAAATTATATTACACCTGTCAATAACCGAAACGCTTCTAGCGTAAAAATGACACGGCATTATTTTTTTGAGTAGGAATCCCTGTTAGAACTTGAGTTCTGAGAAACTCTGGCTCAAAACTCACTCACGCAACACCAGAGTCATCCTCACCGGCCTTGATCTACCCGCCGCCTATCAACCCGGCTGCGATCTCCAGACCGCCGCCCACCACGGCACCCTGCCGCGTGCGCTTGCCCTTGATGGGAAATACATCCGCGACCTCCTGCTCACCCTCGCTCTGAGCGAGCACGAGAGCGGCGCGCCGGTCGCCGTCACCATCGCCATCGCCTCCAAGGAACCCAAAAGCGAAGCCTCCAAAACCGAAGGCGAGATCACCGCCGCCAAGCGCCTCTATGAGAAAGTCGAGCTACGCAACGCCG
>CAJJBR010000051.1 GCA_905182475.1 Akkermansiaceae bacterium
CAGCCTGACGCGCAAACAGCTGCGAGCCATCCAGGACGAAACTCAACTCGAAGAAATCCTCTCCCTTGTATAGAGCCCTGCGTAACTCCCGATATTTTATGATTGGTTGTTCGCGCCTGATTCCACTACTTTCCACTCATACCCTTTTACCCATGATAAATCGCCCTTTCTTCACCATCGCGGTTTCCGCCCTTGTTCTGATAGCAACCGTTCAATTTACCAACGCCCAAGCCAGCAATGTCCCGGAGACCGATCAGTATCAGCCGAAGGACCAGTTCTTCAAGCCGCTGTCACCTGCGGAGGCAATCAAGACCATTGAGGTGCCAGACGGCTACCACCTTCAGTGCGTGGCCAGCGAGCCCATGGTGCAGGAGCCTGCGAGCTTTGTCTTTGACGAGGACGGAGCGATGTATGTCTGCGAATGGCTGACCTACATGCAGGACGAATACGGTCGCAACCAGCTCGACGAGACATGCCGGGTGGTGAAGCTGGTGGACACGGATGGAGACGGGGTCATGGACAAGCGCACGGTCTTCATCGATAAGATCCGCCTGCCGCGCACGATTCTTCCGTTGAAGGATAGGGTCCTCGTAAACATCACGCAGGAGACCACGATCTGGGCCTACTTCGACGATGACAAGGATGGGGTCGCTGACCGGCGCGAGGCCGCCTACGAGGGGCCGGAAAATCGCGGCAACATCGAGCACCAGTTGACCGGGCTCGTCTGGAACCTCGACAACTACATCTATTCCAACGACCGCCGCTTCCGTTACGCAGATGGGAAGCTTTTTCCTGAGCCGTATTCCAAGAGCCGCATTTCACAATGGGGTCTCGCACGCGACGACGATGGCCGCATCTACTGCTCTTGGGCGGGCGGGGGGAATCCGGTGCATTCCTTCCAGTTCCCAGGCGGGTATCCCATACTTAATCTCTCCAAGCGCGATGAACATGCGCCGGGGTATGATATACCGCTTTCGATCTGCCAGGTCGAGGATCAGTCGTCCGGGCACTATGATTTCGAGAACAACCGCATCCTTAAAGTCTTCTCTGCAACTTGCGGCCAGACCGTCCTGCGCAGCGAATTGATGCCGCAGTGGTATGGGCACGTGGCGACTCCCGAACCGGTGGGTCGCCTCATCAGGCTGAGCACGATCAAGAACGAGAAAGGCAAACGAGTTGCTCACAACACTTTCCCAGAGGGCGAATTCATCCGCAGCACGGATCCGTTCTTTCGACCGGTGTGGTCGGAGTCGGGACCCGATGGGTGCTTTTACTTCGCCGACCTATATCGGGGAATCATTCAGGAAAAAACGTGGTTCCCGCACGAGGGTGATCACATTTGGGTCAAGCGCTACAAGAGGGTCAAGGAATGGGGCATGCTAAAAGTGTTCCGGCACGGTCGCATCTACCGCTTGGTGCCTGACAAGACCAAGCCGTCCTCGCCGCTGCAACTCAAAGACCTGCCCACCAAGGATCTTGTCCCGCATCTTTCCAACGGCAACGGCTGGATCCGCGATAACGTGCAGAAGCTTCTGGTCTCCAATGCCGACTCATCCGCAGTGAAACCCCTCAAGGATTTGTTCGGAACCTCGCCTTCGACCAACTCGCGAATCTCCGCCCTCTGGACGCTGAACGGACTGGGCGCTGTCGATCCCTCCCTGGTGTTGACTGCCCTGACCGATAAGGAGGAGCGCGTCAGGCTGGCCGGGATCAGACTCGCGGAGCCCTTACTGAAGGATGGAAACGAAACCGTGGCCAAGAGCGTTTTCGCCCTTGCGGATGACGCCTCACCGGATGTCGCCATGCAGTTGGTTCTGAGCCTGAAGCCGTCCTGGCCTGATTGCGGTAAGGTTCGTGATGAGGTCGTGGCCAAACATGCCAGCCATCCTCTCATCACCCGCTATTTCAAGGAAGAGCAGCGGCGTGAACAGAGCCTCCTTCTCGGAGACTCGGCCAAGGCCGGTCTCAAGATTTACGAGACCCTTTGTATTGTCTGCCATGGTAAGAACGGGCACGGAGCCAAGCAGGGCGACTCTCTGCTTGCACCACCATTGCAGAAAAACCGCTGGTTCACCGGACGCCGGGTAGACGTCATCACCCGCGTCCTCCTCAAAGGAGAGACTGGACCGATCGGGGATAAGACCTACGGAGAAGGTCTGATGCTTCCACTTGAGAGCGCCTACAACGATGAGCAGATCGCTGATCTCATGAATTACATCGGCCTCACTTGGAACAAATGGCGCGATCCGGTCAATGCGTCCGAGGTCGCCGACATCCGTGCCGAAATCAAGGACCGCAAGACTCCCTATACAGACAAGGAACTGATTGAGATCAAGTAGCGGGAGAAGCAACATGGAACCGTTGAGCCGCTGTATTTTTACAGCGATTTGGATGATTCGGCGTCATTGCAGAAAAAAATCTGCATTTTTCTGAATCCAATTCCGCAGATTGGGCGAATGCCTCATTGAACCCACGATGGGACATTCAAATTCAAACCAACACAGATCCAAGAAAACATTCGCCTCAGCAATCCTACTCGGAACATTCACACTGTCATCTAGCGCCAGTGCCGATTCGTGCCAGACCAAGACAGCATACCATTCCAAGAAGGGAAAAAACATCGTTGAAACCACCGTCGGAGCGGGCTCATTCAAAACACTCGCGGCAGCACTTGGTGCCGCCGATCTTGTTGGCCCGCTCCAGAGTAAGGAGCCACCCTCCGTCTTCGAGCCTACTGACGCGGCATTCGAGAAACTCCCAAAGGGCACTATAGAAGACCTATTGAATCCGGAGAATAAGGAGAAAACTGCAGACTATCCTCGCTGCCCTTCAGCACTTGACGAGTGCCGAAATGCCCCAAGTCTAGCGGCTCGTGAAGATGCGTCCCTTTCCATTCACCCACGCCGTCTTGACGCTCTGATAAAGGGCATTCAGCTGCGTCTGCGATAGCACCCGGTATTCGATCGATTTCGAATGCGTTGTCAGTGGATATTTCTTCACCACCATGTCCTGAATATCGCTGCCTGCTCTTTTCGCTGCACCATCCACGAGTGCACGCGCTCTCTCGGTAATCTGCGACGCTGCAGCCCCGGGTCCGCTGGCGGTGATCGGAGTGATAAAATAGAACCTGGCCAGTGCCTGTCCCGTCGTGTCCACCGTCACCTCTTCGACGATTAACGCACCGTCGAGGACATACTTGTGTCGGCTGACCGAGGAGATCCTGCTAAGCGCAACGAGATAGTTACCTCCCGCAAGATTAGCCTCCCAGTACCCCCTCCGCCCCTCTTTGTCGCTCGACTGAATCTCCTCTTGCTTGTTTGGGTTGTTACCGCCGTTGTTCTGCCCAAAGGAGGATACGGAAAAGATCAGGAGCCAGATCAGAAAGGTTGTTGCTTTAAACATAGTGAGTGAGGCTACGAGCGGCATCTCCATTTGGCCAGCGCCCAATATCAGGGCGTTTGTCAGCTTAGTCAAAAATCGCCGAACCCGTTTCACCTCGCCAGGTTGCGAGTCGCTCAGCGAGTTCCAGCACGAGCTCGGGGTGCTGGTTAGCCAGATCATGGAGCTCTCCCTTATCGTCGCGCAGGTGCTAAAACTCAGGCGAATCCATGTCTTCAAATCGCTGGATCAATTTGCAGTCCCCTTTTCGCACGGCTCCAACTATCGGATAAAAAGCCTGAGACAATCTCAGGAAACCTCTCACAGGCTTACGTGCCTACTTGCCGAATCCTCCTCTTTTCAGTAGACCTGCTCAATGATATCTCGATAGATCCTATCAGTAAGCGGATCTTATCCGCTTCCATCCTTGGTTCTCATATCCATCCCTTCCAGCCCCAAAATCCCCTTCGAAT
>CAJJBR010000052.1 GCA_905182475.1 Akkermansiaceae bacterium
TGAGGAGCAGGATGACCGTGAAGAGGGACATTGCTACAATCAGCTCCACCAGCGTGAATCCGCGGCGGCATGGAGGTTTCGATATTGGCAGGATCATGGTAGGAGAAGGCTGGTGAGAAGGCTGGTGAGAAGCTCGGTCTGCTGCCGCTCGCGTCCTTCTTCGGCGAGCGCCGCCCGAGCGACGCGGCCTGACCAGGTATGGCATTTCTCATTCTAATTCTTATTCGGCACACGGGTTGGATTTACGTGAGATGTAAATACATAGTATACCCATCTCGTGTTGTCACTGTGTATTTCGCGAATCGGGTGTTTTTTTGATATTCTCTTGTGAGGAAAGGAATCCACCCCCTGAAACGAGGCACATGTTTAAGGGCGAATTTCTGCGCAAGCAATTATCACTGTTTGGTATTTTTTATCGTCCAATTTGATTGGCTAGGAATTTGCTTTTTTTTGCGTGGGGCGCTTGAGGAGAGGGGGAGGTCGAGAAACTCGTCGGTAAGCTAGGTAGGGAATCTTTTCAGTCCCGCGATGAACCGGAAGTTGTGGGCTACGGCCATGTCATGGAATCGATCACCGGCTCTTGGATTGCTCGTCCGGAAGATCGGCGGATAGCGGCAAAGTGCCACCTGCGAACTCGTCGAAATCTACCGCACGGTTCCAACCACATGTTCCCAGTCAAATAACCACATGTTCCCAGACAAATAGTAGAGATCCTTGGTGGACAAAGGGAATGATAGCCCGGATGGGGACATTTTCGGGGCAAAAGGGGGAATCCACTAGTTCATTTGCCTGTCGGCGGTTCGGGCGAAACCTGACCCCAAGAAATGATTGGGAGCCGCAACGGCTGGGCGGGGAAGTTGGGGAGCTGTTGAGGGGGGGCGGAGAGGGGGCTTTGCCCGCCCAAAAGGGGTGAAAGAGGGTTGCATGTTTTGACGTAGAAGGGACGATGAGGACTCACGAATGAACAGATCACGCCGTGCATTTATAAGAGCGACCGGAGCGGTAATGGCGCTCCCTTTCTTGCCGTCGATTGCTGGTGCTGCAAAGTTGCCGAAAGTTGACAAGAAATTTGTCATGATGTACGTGCCGAATGGTCTCGTGCGCCGCGGCTTCTTCCCGGGCGAAGGCAAAGTGGAATCGCCGGGATTCCGCGGCGGCTTCGACGCAGACAAGGAAAAAGGCTACCGTGTCCAGACAGTCCCTGGTATCCATCCACTGGAATTGACCTCGACGATGCAGCCGCTGAAGGCGCATGCCAAGGATATCACCCTGGTCACCGGCATGGACCGGACCTTTAAGAATGGCCAGGACGTCCATGCACAAGGGGCATCGTGCTATCTCACCAGTATCTCACCAGAGCAGGCAGCCGCCAAGGGCATGCGTCATCCGAACGGACGTAGTCTCGACCAGATCATCGCCGACAAGGTGGGGCAGCAGACGGCATTGCCGAGTCTTGAAATCAGCTGCAACGGTTTTCTGGCCGGCAAGGAAGACATCTACTTCAATAATATTTCATGGTACGGCGAGGATAGGATCGCACCGTCGATCAAGAATCCGAAGAAACTCTACCAGCGCCTGTTTACTGGCGGCGGCTATGCCGAGCATATGGGTGATGTCAGCGATCTGGTTCTCGCAGACGCCAAAGACCTGTCGCGTCAGCTCGGACGTGATGATCGCGAGACAATGGACCAATTCATGACCATGATTCGCGACATCGAGGTTCGCATCGAGCGGATGGAGCAGATGGTCGCCCGTTCCACGATTATGGAACCCATTGATACGATCCTGCCGCGCAAGGATTACATTCGGCTACAGATAGATCTGCTGGTTGCAGCGTTACAGATGGGGATCACAAACGTCTCTACCCTGATGATCGGCCCGGAGCGCTGGGAGGCGTCATTGCTCTATGAAGACCTCTTTTCCAAAGCCGTGAATCATCATCAGCTCTCGCATAATCAGAAGGGCGAAGGGTGGCGTGGCGCTCACAAGATTGATGTCTTTCATATGGAACAATACGACTACCTGCTAACGCGCATGAAGAGCGTTAAGGAGGCGGACGGGTCGACTCTGCTTGACAACGCCATGGTTACCTATGGCGCGGGCATGGGTGATGGGGCGACGCATCAGTACTTTGATATGCCCTTCATCATGGGCGGCGGCGCGCAGGGACAGATCAAGCAAGGTCGTTACATCCAATGCAAGAGCGGAACGCTAAACTCCAATATGTGGTTGTCGATGGCCAAGCTGATGGGCTTGGAGATGGATAGCTACGCCGACAGTAATGGGGTTATCTCTGACCTATGGACTTAGGTATTAGCATGCATCGTATACGTTCAGTCATAACGCTTCGACTCACGGCAGCATGTCTACTCGCAATCACCGGCTCCGCTGCGGCTGCTGACGAGTTTGAGACATTTCTCAAGCCGCTGTTTGCCGAGAGTTGCGTGCAGTGCCATGGCAAGGATCAGAAGGTCAAGGGCAAGGTAAATCTCTACGAGATCCAGTCCGCCAAGCAGTTCATGGCCGACCCAAAGCTGATCACGGAGATGATCTACGCGATTGATGCCTACGACATGCCCCCTGAGGACGAGCCGGAGCTCGATGAAGACGAGCGGCTGAAGTTGCTGGCGATGTTAAAGACGATGCTGCGAGAGGCCACCGCAGGTCAAGACGAAGTAGCTGACCTTCCGCCCAGGCGCCTGAACCGTTTTCAGTATAACAACTCGCTGCGTGACATATTCAAGCTGCAGAAGGATGTCTTCGCGCTGCCCGAGAAAATGATGGTTCGTCACGATCATTACCTGGCGAAGCCGCGGCCCAAGATGCCGGACAGCGTCAAGGTCTCTCGCTTGCCAGTTGAAAAGAAGCAGCCTGCAGGGTTTGTCGGCGTGGATGCATACCCACAGGACCTGCGAGCGCTACACGGCTTCGATAATCAGTCGAATCAGTTGAGCATGTCGCCGCTGCTGTTGGATGCGTTTCTCAAGCTCAGTGTGTCGATCCTGGAGAGCCCCGATTTCAATGACAAGACCGTTGGTGTCTGGGACGACTTCTTCAAAGAGCCTGGTGCCGCCGCCGACATGGCGACTGAGGTCTCCCAGCGCTTGCAGCCGTTCCTGACCCGCGCCTTTCGCCGCAACGTGAAGAAGCGGGCGCTCGATCGTTACGTTGCCTTTACGCTAGCCAATATCAAGCAGGGTATGCCGTTCACTGATGCCATCAAGAAGACCACGTCGGCGGCACTCTCGTCGCCGTTCTTCCTCTATCGCTACCAGCCCAAGGCCAGCACAGGTCACTTCGAGCTGGCGTCCCGCCTCTCCTATTTCCTCTGGGGCAGCGCGCCAGACGATGAGCTGCTTAAGCTGGCCGCCAGTGGTGAACTGGTCGAGCCAGAGGTTTTGAATAAGACCATCACGCGGATGCTGGCCGATCCTAAAATCGAGCGCTTCCTTGATACCTTCCCCGCCCAATGGATGCAGCTGGAGAACCTGATGGCGGCGACACCAGACGACAAGAAGTATCGCCATTACTACATCGATCCGGATACCCCCGCCAGTCATCAGATGGTGCTGGAACCCCTGTTGCTCTTCGATTCTGTATTTGTCGAAAATCGTCCCATCATCGAGCTGATCTCGCCCGCCTATAGTTATCGGAGTGAGTTTCTCAACGAGTGGTACAAGCCCGAAATGAAAGGACGGCAGATTACTCAGGAAGATAGCGACAAGGAGGATCAGAGGCTGAAGAAGATCCGTCAATCCTTGCAGGTGAAATTTGAGCAACAGAAGGCAAAGCTGGCGACCTATTTGAAGGAACAACCGCAGTTGCTGGTAGCCCGATCGAAAGAGGACGGTGTGCCGGCTACGGCTAGTCAGGCTAAGTGGATGGTCGAGCAGGCAGGGCTTCTGGATGTCACAGTTGAGCTGTCAGCCTGGCATCACATTGGTCCATTTTTTACACCTAACTACGCAAGAACGTATAGTACCGTTTTTGTCGATGAGCCGGACGTTGATCTAAAGAAGGCCTACGGAGATCGAAAGTGGCGCGAGGCAAAAGAACTGGTGGATGGCACGGCGCATCTCCTCGGCAGCGAAGTAAATAGGGCCGATTACTTGTATCGGACCATTGTGGCAGAATCGCCACGGGCGTTGGCAGTCAGCGCCGTGGGTAGCTATGGCGTGACGCTGTGGCTCAATGGAAAAAAGATTCATGACCACATTCGGCCGGACACCAGCGGTCAAGTGACTCTTAACCTGCTTAAGGGCAGCAATCGTTTGTTGATGAAAGTTGCCAATGCGAATCCCCAAGCTTTTTACTTCAAGGCGCACGAAGCGAAGAGCTTTGGCTCCGAGGTCGTCGCAGCCCTGCGGGTGGCGGCTGAAAACCGTAGCCCCGCACAGCAGGCGACACTCTCCCGATATTATTTAGACGTCGCCCCGGAGCTGAAAATGGTACGAGAAAAGATCGCCGGTGAGAGGACTGGAATCGAAAAGTCCATAAGAGCGATAGAGACGAAACTGGCCGTGGATTCCAAACCGGCCAATCGGAAAGAACTGCAGAAAAAAGCGGACCTCGACTATGACAAGCAGTTGCGGGGGAAAGTTCGGTCGAAGGACTTCAAGCGTGTAGCCATGACGGATCCGCGTTATGGCGGCATCATTGCCAATGCGGCGGCGTTGACCATGACCTCTGGACCGCAGCGCACCAAGCCCATCTCGCGTGGCTCGTGGATGATCGAAGTGGTCTTCAATGATCCGCCACCACCACCACCCAATGATGTGCCGCCGCTGGATGAGGACGCCGGGCCGAAGAACCAGACGATCCGTGAGAAATTCGCTCAGCATCGCGAGAGCGAGACCTGCGCCAGCTGCCATTCCCGTATCGACCCACTGGGCTTCGCCCTAGAGAATTTCGACGCCGTCGGCCGCTGGCGGAGCAGCTATGAGAACAAGCGCGACGTCGATGCCAGCGGCAAGATATTTAAGAAACACGCCTTCCTGGATATCGTTGGACTCAAGAAGATCCTAGTCACAGAGGAAGAACGATTCGCCAAGGCCTTTACGAGCCATCTCCTGAGGTTCGCGCTGTCCAGAGAACTGAACCCCGGAGATTCACTGACGGTCGACTCGATTGTGACGAAGGCCGCGCCCGACAACTTCAAACTCAAGGCCATCATCCGGGAAGTAATCCTGAGCAAGAGTTTCTCCGGCACTCAGAACTAAGGAATGGCGCATCAGTCACCCCCCTCTCTGCCCCCAAGCTCCCACCCAAAAAGCAAATTTCTAGCAATCAAGCGACTCATGCGAACACCGATCCGTCACCTCTTTTTCTGTCTCCTTTTGGCAATCCCGTGCGCCCAGTCATCCGCGAAGGAACGTGTATTCGTCCTCACGGATATTTCCAATGAGCCGGACGATGAGCAATCCCTAGTCCGGTTTTTGGTCTACTCCAACGAGTACAATGTCGAGGGGATCGTGGCGACAACCTCGGAGCATCTAAGAGATCGGCCGCGCGAAGATCTAATCCGCCGCCAGATCGAGGCATTCGGTAAAGTAAGGGAGAATCTGGTCAAACACGCCGACGGATATCCCACCGTGGAGAAATTGCTCGAGGTCACTGCCTCCGGCCAGCCGGGTTTCGGGATGAAGGCGGTGCTCGGGAAGAGTTCCTCGCCGGGGTCGACTTTGTTGCTCAAGGCAGCGGACAAAGATGATACTCGGCCGCTTTGGATCAGCGTTTGGGGAGGTGCCAACACCCTTGCCAAGGCCTTGCTGGATGCGCGGGACGAGCGTTCCGAGGACGAAATGGAGAAGCTGATCGCAAAGCTTCGCGTCTACACGATTTCAGACCAGGACGATGCGGGGAGGTTCTTGCGCCGCGAATTCCCCAAGCTGTTTTACATCGTTTCCCCGAGTGCGAGCTGGCGCGAATATTACCGCGCGACCTGGACTGGTATCTCAGGTGATCGGCATTACAAAAACGGCCCTGGCTTCCGATCCGAGATGGTCGAGAACCCGTGGCTGGAGAAGAACGTCATCAAAGGCCACGGCCCGCTCGGAGAGCTTTACCCAAAGGTCGCCTTCATCATGGAAGGCGATACCCCGTCCTATCTCGGCCTGATTGAAAACGGCCTCGGGTGGGCGGAAAGCCCGGCGTTCGGTGGGTGGGGCGGTCGGTATGCGCTTTACGAATCGTACGCCGAAAGCCACCCGATCTGGACAAACAACCATTGGTCCCGCGACACGGTAACAGTGGATGGAAAACAGTATACCTCAGACCCGGCGACCATCTGGCGCTGGCGGGAGCACTTTCAAAACGACTTTGCAGCGCGGATGGATTGGTGCATCGCAGATGACTTCAAGAAGGCGAACCACAACCCCATTGCTGTCCTTCAAGGAGACCGGACGAAGAAGGTGCTCAAAATCAAGGCGAAGCGCGGCGAAACACTCACGCTCTCATCCGCCGCAAGCAGCGATCCAGACGGGGATGAGATCGAAAGCCGGTGGATGATCTATGAGGAAGCGGGGACGTCGCGCGAATTCGGAGAATTGAGCGCTGAAAGAGGCGAGACAGTGAAGCTCAAGATCCGGGAGAACGGCCGAATCCACTGGAAGCCGGCGACGCTCCACGTGGTCTTGGTGGTGCGAGATAGCGGCTCTCCGGAATTGGTATCTTACCGGCGTATCGTGGTGGCGATCTCTGACTAAGAGGCTCTCTGATAAATGCGGCCCGCCGCGCCGAACGTGGCTTGGTCAGTGGGAAGCGGCGGTGCCGGATGTCGGAGACGTTCGGCCCTGCGGGCTGCCCAACAAAATGTTCCCAGTCAAATAGTAGAGATCCTTTGTGGATATTGGGAATGATAGCCCGGATGGGGACATTTTCGGGACAAAGCGGGAATCCACCACTTCATTCGCCTGTCGGCGGTTCGGGCGAAACCTGACCCCAAGAAATGATTGGGAGCCGCAACGGCTGGGCGGATGCGCTGGCCGGATTGCGCAAGGGTGCTCCCGAGAAGGTTCTGATCGCCGTCCTGCTGCGCGAACGCACATCGGTGAGCAAGGGATGGATTGCTCAACGTCTAGGCGATGGGATACACCGGAGCAGTCAGCCGCCTGACAGGGATGTTCCATCGCGATTCCGGGAACACGAAAAGGCTACGGGATTTGGAAGAAATGTTGAAATGAGAGACCTGACCTCAAAAGATATTTTGTTGAAATGCGACACCTGAGCCGATTCATGGGGTAGGCCCCTGAGCCAGCCGTTGGGCCGGGCCGGCCTGCCGGTCATAGCCTTGGCGAAGACTGGAGGGCGGGAAAAAGGGGGTCGATTCCGACCTCAGGGCCAATGCGAGGGGTCCCCCTGGACTTCGCAACAGGGACGACGGCGATGGATCTTTTTGATCTCATCCTGATACTTCGGGTCGGACTGCTAGGAATTTGCTTTTGGGGTGCGGCGCTTACCTGTAACCGATGATCCAGATGGATCGCTTCGCGCATTCGGGTCACGCATTCGTGTCAGGTCAATTTTTTTGTCCTGTTTTTTGTAAAGCTATCTTCTTGAAAATAGTTTCGCGAGCGCTACTAAAGAGAAGTTTATGAATAGAAGTAACTTTGTTCCGGCCATTGTTGGTGTCGCACTCACCCTCGGCATGGGGCCCTCGGTGTTGAGTGCTCAAACGCATTCGCCAAATATCATTGTTATTTTAGCCGATGATCTTGGTTACCGTGACCTCAGCTGCAATGGAGCAGACGAGGTATCAACACCAAATTGTGATCGCTTAGCAAAAGGTGGAATCAAATTTACCGATGCTCATTCTCCTTCCTCAGTCTGCACCCCGACCCGTTATGGGGTTCTGACAGGCCGCTATTGTTGGCGAACGTGGATGAAGAACTGGGTATTAATGGAGCATATGCCCCTACTGATTAATCCTAAGCGGATGACCATTGCATCCATGCTAAAGAAGGAGGGATATGTAACTGGCGCGGTTGGAAAATGGCATTTGGGGTGGGGCGCTCAAAACGGCGATTATGCAAAAGGCGTTCTAATGCCAGGGCCGCTTGAAGTCGGGTTTGATACATTTTTTGGAGTCCCTTACAGCCATAATTCATCTCCTTCAATGCAGGTGTTTATCAACGATAATCAGGTCGTTGGCTTAGCGAACGGAGAAGATGTCACCTCACCTGTCGTTCTTAATCGCGTAAGGAGAAATCTTGGCAACACGGCTATTGATCTGTCACGGGAGGCAGTGAGCTTCATTCAGAAGAACAAAGACACCCCGTTCTTTCTTTATTACCCCACGACGAATGTTCATGCGCCGCTTACTCCCAACCAACGATTCCAGGGTAAAAGCAAGATGGGGAAGTATGGTGACTTTGTCGTTGAATTCGATTGGGTAGTCGGCCAGATCATGGAAACCCTTAATCAGTTGGGGCTTGCCGAAAAAACGCTTGTGATTGTAACGAGCGACAATGGGTCTCAAAATGCGGGATCCAATTTGCCGTTCAGAGGGAAAAAAGGCGACACCTTTGAAGGCGGTCACCGGATCCCCTTCATTGCTCATTGGCCGGACCAGATAGAAGCAGGAACTACCGCTGCAACCCCTATCTGCCTGACTGATATCATGCCTACCCTAGCCGAACTCACTGGTATCTCCCTGCCGGAGAATGCCGCTGAAGATGGGGAGAGCTTTTTGCCCCAACTCTTCAGTAACCCAAGTATCGCACCGAGGAAACCCATCATCCATCATTCCGTTAATGGCATGTTTGCCATTCGTCGTGGAAAGTGGAAACTGATTGATGGATTGGGGCATGGTCATACAAAGAATTGGAAGGCGAGTCATGCTAGTGGCGAAGGCAAGCCGACCTCCACGCAACCCGGGGTTTTTGACGATTTGTATTATAGTTTTCCAATAGATCCCGAGGCGAAACCGGGAGAGCCGACTGGGCAACTTTATAATATGGAAAAAGATCCCTATGAAAGACATAATCTTTGGAGCGAGAACCCCGAAGTGGTAATCGAATTGCTGAGGTTGCTAAATGCTGAACGAGAGAAGACCGATTAATATCGTCCGGGGAGCAAGCGTCTAGAACATGTTTATTTGGTGCCCTTCGACGGTTCTGAATTGTGGCAGAGTCCCAATGCTTCCCTGATCAAGGGGGCCTTCGTAAATTTGAAAGCGTCTGCTGTGTAGGGTGTCTACTGTTGGGCAGTCGTTAGGACGCCGTAATTCGGTAATCGGTCGCTGAATCTCGAAAAATCCATTGCGTTAGCCTTGAAGCAGAGGGTGTCTTGAGTTTTGATCGTGCGACCGGTCATTGCCGTGAGACGAGGTGGATTGGTTACTGCAAGGAATTTGCTTTTTGCGTGGGGCGCTTGAGGGCCCCGTTGAAAGGATAGCAGATGGGGAGAAAGGGGGGTGATCTCATGACCTGGCGCAGGTAAGGCCTGCGACGCGCGGTTGCGCGGAATTACATTTCCCAACAACAACATGTTCCCAGGCAAATAGTAGAGATCCTTTGTGGACAAAGGGAGTGATAGCCCGGATTCCGCAAGGGTGCTCCCGAGAAGATCCTGATCGCCGTCCTGCTGCGCGAACGCACATCGGTGAGCAAGGGATGGATTGCTCAACGTCTCGCGATGGGATACACCGGAGCAGTCAGCCGCCTGACAGGGATCTTCCATCGCGATTCCGGGAACACGAAAAGGCTACGGGATTTGGAAGAA
>CAJJBR010000053.1 GCA_905182475.1 Akkermansiaceae bacterium
AGTTTCAGGGTGATTCGCCGGGCAGGTCGCGATTTCTAAATCGCGGTTCCCTTCCACCTGATGCGTCGACATTTCACGATTCTCTATGCGCGGCAGAATCGCCGTGGGTTTCAACCCACGTTACGGCTCCCATCGCGGCTCGAAACCTAGAAGGTTGCGGACGAAGTAATCCTTCTGACGGCGTTTCCCGTAGGCGGATCCAGCCGCGCCGTGGTCGGCGCCGGGGATGATCAGCATGTCAAAATCGCGGTCAGCTTTGACCAAGGCGTTGACGACCTGCATGGTCGAGGCCGGATCGACGTTGCGGTCCAACTCGCCCACGATCAGCAGCAGCTTTCCCTGGAGCTTATGGGCATGGGTTACGTTGGAACTTTCGGCGTATTCCGGTCCCACGGGCCAACCCATCCAGGCTTCGTTCCACCAAATTTTATCCATGCGATTGTCGTGGCAACCGCAATCTGAAACGGCCACCTTGTAGAAATCTCCGTGCAGGAGCAGGGCTCCGGTCGAACTTTGTCCGCCGGCCGAACCGCCGAAAATTCCGACACGGCTGATGTCCATGTAGGGATATTTCTTCGCGGCCTCTTTGATCCAGGGAATGCGGTCGGGGAAACCGCCGTCGGCCACGTTCTTCCAGCACACGTCGTGGAAGGCCTTGCTGCGGTGCGACGTGCCCATGCCGTCGATCTGCACCAGGATGAATCCTAACTCGGCCCACCGCTGGGAATCGTGACAGGGAGAAAAACTCTTCGGCACGAAGGAGCCGTGGGGCCCGGCGTAGATCTTCTCAATGACCGGATACTTCTTGTTCGGGTCGAAATTTGAGGGGCGGTAAATCACCCCGTAGATGTCGGTCTTGCCGTCGCGACCCTTGGCCACGAAACGCTCAGGCCTTTGCCAGACGGTGGCCTCGAGTTCGCTGGCGTCGGAGTTTTCCAAGGTACAAACCAGCGACCCATCGCTGACCCGACGCAACTCGTTCACCGGCGGCATGTCCACGCGGGAATACGTGTCGACGATGAACTCACGATCCGGCGAGTATTCGATCGAGTGCATGCCGTCGCCGGCGGTCAATTTCACCAGGCCCGTTCCGTCGAAGTTGATGCGGCAGTAGTGGATGTAATAGGGATCCTGCTCGGGATGAATTCCCCCGGCCTGGAACCAGATCTGACGTTTGACCGTGTCCACGCGGTCGACCCTCCGCACGATCCACGGGCCCTTGGTGATCTGGTTCTTCAGCTGTCCGCTGCCGAAATCGTACAGATACAAATGGTTCCACCCGTCGCGTTCCGACATCCAGATCATCTCGTTGGTGGACTCCAACAACTTGCGATGATTGTAGTTGGAATAATTGACGAAGGTCTTGCTCGTGTCGTCGATCAGTGCGGTGACCTCGCCGCTCTCGGCGTCGATGGCCACGATCCTCACCGCGCCGTGTCCTCGTTGGTTGTAGTAGAACGTGAATCTGCTGGAGTCCTTCTCCCAGCGATGCGAACTGATGCTCCATGGGTTGCCGAAAAGTGTCTCGTCGAGCGGGACCTCTTTCTTCCCGACGATGTCGAACAGATGCGGCTTGGTCTGGGCGATCTGGTCGCCCGGTTTGAGATAGCTGTTCGAATGCAACTTCGGCTGCAACTGATCCTTGGGCGAGGACTCGACGAAATAGACAATGTGCTCTTGCGCCTTCTTGTGACGGAAACCAATCAGTTTCCTCCGGTCGGGGGACCATTGAAAATTGTCTTGATAAGCGTCGCCCTCCTCACCGTCCGTCGTCAGGGCGACTTCCTCGCCGTCCTTGCCGAGACGAAGCCAGACATTGTGGTCCTTGATGAAGGCCTCGACCTTCTGCTCTTCTTCCTTCTTCGCGGCATCCTTCTTTTCATCGGGCGATTTAGGGAACTGCAGTTCGGGGTCGGCCGGTTTCTCGTGCGGCAAAGTCGCTTCGGCCGCAGCTTGCGGGGATTGCGAGTAGAGCCGCTTTGAGGCCTCCTGTCGCGGAGCGGGGATTCCTCTCAAGGCCGACACCTTCTTCCCGGCCCCGGGCTTGTCTTCGGTGAGGGACTGATCTTTAAGATTGATTTTCCACGATTTGCCCGCCGCCTTGAAGTAGATGGCCTCTCCCAGCAATCCCTTCTCATCGCCGTCCGCTTTCTTATATTCGATCGCGTCGAAGGGCAGTTTGTGAGCCTCGAAGGCCTTGCCGGTTGCTTTCGCGAGATCCTTTGCCAGCCGCTCGTGGTCGAAAGCCGCTTTTCGCTTGCCCACGGCCGCATCGACGAACACGAAATTCTTCCGGCCGTGGCCTAGTTCGTTGCGATACCAGAAGCACTTGGTGCCGGCCAGCCAATGCGCTTCCACCTTCGTCCGAAACACCTTGCCGCCGGTGATATCGCTGATCTTGTCGAAACGTTCGTAATCCGCCTTGGTTCCTTGAGCCTGAAGCATCGGGGCCGTTGACATCAGAACCAAGGCCACGCCGCCGCCGATCCAGGAGTTCATCGTAGAGAGACTAAATATTGATATTTTCATTCTTTTATTTTCACTGAAATTCACTGCGCTCAAACCAATACTCCCTTTTTGCAACACCGGATGCTGGTGTGGTCCAATTCGGTGGTTGGAAGCGGCAGAACGATGCGGGTGATTGGTTGTGTTGATTCGGGGGATACCGGGATTTATGGTTTGGCAGCCTCCTGCTCCGCTTTCTTGCTGGCGCGTTCGGCTTCGATTCGATGGAAGGCCGCGACGACGGCAGGCGGCCAGCGGAAGGTGGGAGCATCGGCGGGATCGAAGCCCTTCAGGTGTGGCTGGTCCAAGCGCTCCGCGACGGGCACGTAGAGCCACTTGTTTTGTCGAAAGGAGTCATCAAGTAGTTTGGCGAACTCAGGCATGTGTGTACGCATCTGCTCGCGGGTTTGCAGGTGGCAGACGTGTTCTCCCTTCGGTCCGAGAACCTCGAATGAACTCTGCCCACCGCCGGACTTCGGCCTGATGGTCCCGTTGCAGTTGAACCACGCCTGCACGCCCTCGGCCCAGAACTCGGCGATGCCGCCCTCGATCGCATACCCACGGACGCGACCGCTCTCCTCCGCCTTGTCAAACAAGTCCCGGAGGCGCGCATTGAACTGGTCGTCCAGAGCGCCGATGACCCTTTCAATCCCGTGGGCGAACTCGTGAATGAAAATGTTTTCCCCCTCCCAGGGGTCGCCCTTGAAGTTCAGCACGTTCTCTTCACCACAACTGACCGGCGTGCTACCCAGACCGCGGGCCCGATAAGCCCACCACAGCGACATCCCCCGGCAGTCGGGCAGGTCGGTCTGCAGTTCGCAATAAGCCATCACGCCCACAAACATCTTTTTCTTCTCACAGAGGTAGCTGATTACGTCAGGCCGATTGGCAAGCATCCTCTGCGACAGGTAGCCGACCTCGCGCAGAGCGGGGAGCGAGACCTTCTCCGAACCGGCCACCACCAGGCCGTCGGCGACAATGTGCTGCTTGTAAAACGGGTCGAGCGTCTTCCGAAACGCTTCGGCGCTGTAGGCCGGCTCAGCGGATTCAGCGGGTTCAGCGGGTTCAGCTTCTGCCGCAGCGCTGGAATACGGGCAGGAAAGCCAGCACCCGCTACTTGCCAAAATCAGGATCGTGTTCCGAAGGTATACTAGGTTCATGTCGCCATAAATGGTGTTGCATTCATGAAAAAATCAACAAAAAAATAAAGCCATGAGAACGACATCGTCCCTGCTGCAACAGTCTCGCCGCTTGACGCTGATGGCGCTCTTCGCAACGCTCGCCGAGAAAGAAAATTTAAGATGAGAAAGATACTTACCCTAGCAATGGTCACCGTTCTGATCGGCTTCGCGACGAGGCAGAACCTGAAGGCAGCGGAGCATTTCGACCAGACGGCGAAATCGTTCACCATCGCGGTTTTGCCTGACACCCAGTTCTACTGCGACACCCGTCTCAAGCTATCTGCCAAGTGGGGCAATGGAGACTTACGGCGCTACTTCTTTGCCCAAACGGAATGGGTCCGCGACAATCAGCAGCGACTCAATATCTCTTTTCTCGTCCACGAAGGAGATATCGTGCAGGCCGACGCCCCCGAGGAATGGGCCATCGCCAAGGAAGCCATGTCTGTCTTGGACGGGAAAGTCCGCTATTGCATGTGCCTGGGAAATCATGACATGGGTTTTGAGAAGTCGGACAATAAGTATGGCGGCAATATTGGCGTCAACCGGACCACGCATTTCAACACCTACTTTCCCCGTGAAAAGTTCGCAAAACGGCGCGAGTTTGGCGGCACCTTCGATCCGGATCGCCATGACAATTCCTGGTACCACTTCGAGGCAGCAGGGCTGAAGTTTATTATTGTCGCTCTTGAGTACCACCCCCGCGACGAAGTTCTGGATTGGGCGAACAGAATCGTTGCCGAGCATCCTGACCATCGTGCCATTGTCGTGACGCACGCCTACCTGAAGGGAGACAAGACGAGAAACACCAATAAGCTGAAGCTCAAAGGCAACAACGGCGAGCAGATGTGGCAAAAGTTCGTTAGCAAGCACAGGAACATGTTCATGGTTCTCTGCGGCCACTTCGGTGGAGAGGCGGTTCTTACCTCCACCGGAGATCACGACAACCAGGTCCACCAAATTTTGAGCAACTATCAGGGGCTCAACAACGGGGGAGAATCATGGCTGCGTTACATGGTCTTTCAACCGGAGGCGAACCAGATCGGCATCTACACCTACAACCCCGCACTCGACAAATTCAAAAACGGTCCTTCCAGCAGGTTCGACCTAGACTATCCAATGGCTCCGCCCTTGACTGCTCCTGGAATCACCCAACCTGGTGCTGCCAATGCTGTGAAAAAGGAGGCCGAGTCTCCTGCAGGCGACGACCAAAAGGCCGTGCCTGAGGAGTAACATTCACCCGAAATGAGAAAGAATATGATGAATAAATGCAAATGGTTGATAATGATGCTCTGCGCGGGTGCCGCGCAGGCGGAACTGAGCATGCCAACGGTATTCTCAGACAACATGGTCTTGCAGCGCGGTAAACCGGTGCCGATCTGGGGTTCGGCGGATCCGGACGGGAGCGTCAGCGTCTCCTTTGCCGGCCAGACGAAGACGACCGCCGCCGACAAATCGGGGCAATGGCTGATCCGCCTCGACCCGCTGACGTCGTCGGCCAAGGGTCAGAAACTCAGCGTTACATCAACGGGGAAACCGGGGATCGGAAACCTGGCCTTCACCAACGTTCTCGTCGGTGACGTGTGGCTTTGTAGTGGGCAGTCGAACATGGATTACGAAGTGGCAGGAGGGCGTCGCGGAAAGCGCAACTTGCTGGAAAAATTCGATGCCGAAGCGAAGTATCCGGCGATCAGGCATTTCGCGGTGCCGGAGAAGTCGACGGTGATCGAACTCGACGACACGGCCAAGACGACGTGGGCGGTGTGCTCACCGGCCACGGTTTCGCAGTTCAGCGCGGTCGGCTATTTCTACGGGCGAATGATTCACCGGCGGACGGATGTGCCCATCGGTTTGATCTCTTCGGCGGTCGGCGGGACCAAGATCGAGTCGTGGGCGAGGGCAGGGGAGTTGGGCAAAATAGACGGCTCCAAAGAGGCTGTTGCCAGGGTGGTGGAACGCGGCAAGATGATCAAGAAGGGCACCTTCACCATGGAATACGCAATGGATATCTGGGCCGCCAAGAACGACCCGGGATCGGCGGCCAAGGGCAACTGGGGCAGCCTTGCCCATGACGACTCTGACTGGAAAACAGTCCCCGTGCCGACGCGTTGGAGTGGGACGGAGGTCGCCGAATTGAAGCCGTTCAATGGCATTGTTTGGTTGCGACGCACGGTCGATATCCCGGCACGCTTCGCTGGCAAAGACCTGGTGGTCAGCGTCGCCAAAGTCGATGACCGCGAAACGACGTTCTTCAACGGCGTAAGGATAGGCGCCAGCGTCCAATACGACGACCGACGCATCTACACGGCCCCCGGCAAGCTGGCCAAAGCCGGCAAGAACGTCGTCGCTGTTCGCGTCTGGAATGGCTGGGGCGATGGGGGAATCTGGGGCAGCCCGAAGGAGATGTATGTTTACCCGGTGGGGCACGAAGAGGAGAAGATATCACTCGCGGGAGATTGGCTGTTCAAGAGGGGACTGCCTAGCAACAAGATGACAACCGCGCCAATGCGCATGGGGGTTAAATCGAGGGAGAACCTGGCGACCGGGCTCTACAATGGGATGATCGCGCCGGTCGCGCCGTTCGCAATCCGCGGCGCGATTTGGTACCAGGGCGAGTCGAACGGCGGCGAGGGTCGCGCCTACACGCACAAGATGCGCGCCCTGATCGAAGGCTGGCGCGCGGCATGGGGCCAGGGCGCCTTCCCATTCTATTTCGTCCAACTCGCGAACTTCGAGGACGCGGGAGATGATCCTGAAGGCGGCGATGGCTGGGCAAGGATGCGCATGGCACAGTTTAAAGCGCTCGATATCGAGAACACCGGCATGGCTGTGGCGATCGATCTGGCCGACACAAGCAATCCTCGCGACGTGCACCCCGAGAATAAGAAGGACGTTGGCGAACGGCTTGCCCTCTGGGCCTTGGCCAATGACTACGGCGAGAAGCTCACCTACAGCGGCCCGCTCTACAAAGGCATGACGATCAAGGGCGGCGAGGCGATCATCAGTTTCGACCATGTCGGAGAGGGTCTGATGGTCGGTGAGAAGACCGGCATCGAGCCCGTGAAGAGCGTGCAAGACGGCAGCTTGAAGCGCTTCGCGATTTCCGGAGAGGACGGCAAATGGCACTGGGCTGACGCCAGCATCGCGGGCGAGACCGTCGTGGTATCAAGCCCTCAAGTCGCAAAGCCGGTGGCGGTGCGCTATGCTTACACTAACAATCCGGACGGCTGTAACCTCTACAACAAGGCCGGATTACCCGCATCGCCGTTCACCACGGACAAGCACTGGCATTAGCCCGTAGCTATTTTTGGAGTCGGGACTTTGGTCGTTTTCTAAATCGATTTGCCTTGGGGGGTGATCCGGTCTTCTCCGCGACGTCCTGAGGGACACCCCGCAAAAAGAAAATTTCCAGTAGCTGGCATCGGCCAACGCGGATCGCCGATGTCACCTGGATTCACGACAACCTGAATCCGCTAAAGTTTCACGAGGACAGGCCAGTAAACGAATCCTACGAATGAAGAGAAGAATATGAACCACGGAATACACGGAAAATAGACGAGGAGTGTCTTGATTCGTTAGATTCGTCGGATTCGTGGTTCCCATCTCTTGTGGAATAACTGGAATCACATACTCGGTTTTCCCATCCGCAAATTCCGGCAGCTCATTTGGTAGGAATTTTCAGGGGCTGATTTCAAGCCTTTCCGACCGTTCCTTGAGGAGGTCGTGATAAACCTCCTTTTTCGCCTCCGGAAGGTGGCTCCGGTCGATCAGATCATGCCACTTCGGAAGGGCTCTGGTCAGGTCGGTAAGGAGCTTATCGAGCTGGCGTGTGGATAAGCCGAGACGCTCGCTACAGAAGTAGTCGAGCCAGAGCTTGCGGGTGAGCTTCTTCTTTTTCCCATCGAGTGGGAGGGCGGTCTCTTCCTCGGCTTTCTCAAGGACGAGGGTGGTGTTGAGGAGGTCGTAGGCGGGGGAGAGGGATACGACCTTGTCGCGGACGATCACCGAGAAGTTTTTCAGATGCATGTCCTCGTTGCCGGTCAGGAAACAGAACAAGAGGCGGCGGGCGAGTTTGGGTTTCTCCAGGGCCGGGAAGGTGCAGAACTCTTCGACCACCTTGGCGACCTGCTCCAGCGAGCTGTCGTACTTCGTCTCACGGGTGGCTCCGGAGAGCTGAGCGAAGTCCTCCACCGGGATCCGGTCGCTACGACCTTCGCG
Organism: Akkermansiaceae bacterium; assembly: GCA_905182475.1. Taxonomy (GTDB): domain Bacteria; phylum Verrucomicrobiota; class Verrucomicrobiia; order Verrucomicrobiales; family Akkermansiaceae; genus Luteolibacter. The sequence continues at coordinate 7,902 of CAJJBR010000053.1, forward strand.
GTCGAAGCGACGGACGACATAGATCCACCCTCCGTCTACGGTTGGCACGAGGCCGTGCGGTGGGACATCGATCCCGGCCGTGGCGGCCATGGTCATCGTGAGTGATTCGTTGGCCGGAACGTCTGTGAATGGAAGTGGATTGGGCTTCAGGATGAAGCGTCCGCCAGTGTCAACGATCTCGAATCGACTGTGCTTGAGACGCAGCACGGCCGAGAGCTTGGGCTGCACACCTTGGACGGACATCTTGTCGGCTCGAAGGCGGGCTTGGCGTAGTTGTTCGTCGTGAGCGAGCTCGAGCGAAGCCAGCTTGGTCAGTCTTGGATGGAGTGATCGGAGTCCGGCCTCCGAGAAGGATTTACCCTCGGCGATCGGTTCCAACGTGATCGGGCAGAAGGGCATGGTCAGGGTGCTTCAGCTGGGTGTGGTGTCGCCTCACACACGGTGAGGGAGCCGACAAGGTCGGCACCGACCGTCACCAGCTGGCGGAAAGCGTCGTGGCGGTCGATCTTGTGCGTCCTCAGCAGCGACTCGAGCTGAGGTCCCTCCGGAAGAAGCCCCTCAAGGGGCGAAGGGAACGAGTCGAACTCGTGGGGCTCTGGTTGCACCGGTATCGTCAGCGAGATAGGGGGGCCGGAGTAGCCGTCGAGGTAGGTGAAGATCCACCCGCCACCTGGACGCTCGGTCAGGTATCCGGCCAAATTAGCGAGCTGGAGAACCTTGGCACGGCGGGGGGAGGATGAATCACTCATGATCGTTCGTGTTCAGGCTCTGCCGCCACGCCTTGACCAAAGGGCCCTCGGGTTCGAGTTGCAGATTCAGCACGCCCAGCACCGCCTGGAGCTTGCCCCAAGTCGTGCGACCCGTGCCGGCTTCCAGATCCTGGACGACGTAGCGGCTCACCTCGGCATGGCTTGCCAGCTCCGATTGGCTCAGGTCAGCCTCCTTGCGGTGAAAGGTGATGAGCGATGCGAGTTGGTCAGATTGCATGGAATGGCAGGCAGAATTCCTGTTTAGAGCCCTAAGATACCCAGTCGGCTTCCTAAATCAATGAAAATGACTGATATATCAGGCGATTAGCTTGCTTTAGACCCGGTTTCTCGGAATTGGTGGCTATGAGTGGCCATTGTGCCTGATTTGTCAGGCATTACGGTCGCCTTTGCTAGGTCGGGAGGCTGTCGGATGCTCGGCAATAGGAGTGAAGACCCAAGATCCCTCGAGATCATCGCCAAGCATGGCACCGACTCCCGCTACTACGATCCGCGGCTGGCTCTTGCCGGTGAAATCTGGGGTCGAGAGCCCAATCACATGTTCCCAGACAAATAGTGATCTTTCACCCTCATCCTGTCGTTTGTGAAATTCCCGATCAGGCGACTCACCCGCTAAGGATGACTCGGCATGGAATATGTTGCGATGCAGCACCTGGTACCATTTCCACACCGTCCGAAGCAGGCGGGCGAGCCCATAGGGTTCGAGCTCGGCTGACTGCTTCGGCGGATGTCCGGAAGATGCCTAGAATGGTATCTCCATGGTGCCATGAAAAAATCCAAAGCAAATCAATCCGTCTATCGCAACCAGAACTCCCTTATCCGCGCCCTCTTCGAGCGTGCCGGAAGTGCCAGGAAAGTTCTCTGCGTCGCCCTCGACTACGCCAAGCGCAAGCACGTCGCCCTGATCTGCGACGGCAACGGTGACGTTCTCAAATCCTCCTTTCCCGTCGAGAACAACACGGCTGGCATCGAGCATCTGATTAAGGGATTTTCCGCTACCGCCCGCCACAACCTCCGCCTGGCCAGCGCACTGGTGAAAAACGAAATCCCCTACCTCGCTCCCGAAGGCCGGGGACGCCACGCCACCCCCGCTCAGATCGAGACCGCCAACCAAGCCACCTGGGCCATCCTCCTGAAGAAATGGCGCACCATCAGCGGCGGTCTCGATCTGATCCTCGACCAGGCCCACCCGCTAGGCTACTGGCGCAAACTCATGCTCGAAATCCACGGTATCGACCTACCCGGACGGCCATGAGAAACCACCTTCCCACAACCCGCGATCCAAAGGACAGACCCGGGCGAATGCCGGGATGAACAAACGGGGACGGGGCGACCGGATGGCTCATGAAGCACCGCCGCACGCAAGTGACGGCTTGGGTCAGGATGCCAAACCATCGGTCGCCCCCGATCCGACCCGGAGTAATGACTCCGGGACGGACCATGGCTCAAAGATACTTCGCCCCGGCAGCAATGCCAAGGGCACGTACACCAGGTCGCCAGGCAAAAGGGGCGGGGCGCAAAACGGGAAAATCCGTGACGCGCCACCCGGTGGTTGCCACCACCCGCACTCGTTTCCACCCGTTCATACCGCAGCGTCCGAACTGCCGGGAAGATCCCAAAGCAGACAGGCCAGAAAATCGTTCCCGTTCAACCCGGGTGACGACGACCGCTGGATGTTCGGGTCAGTCCTCGCATTTTAACATTTCCCTAGATCCAGAGCTCTGGGCGGTGGGTTCAGTCCTCGCAAAGTAACCTGGCTGAGTCAAAGGGGTCTGGATTCACATTGTGAATTTTAACCATTTCACTGACTGGCGGACTGAGGCTGCGGAAAAATTCGATTTCCTCGTGGCGGATGAAGGTGCGGACGGGGTTGATTCAGTCGCCTCCTCCGACTGACTGACTGCTAGGAATTTGCTTTTGGCCGGAGGCTCCTGAAACAGGCGTTGTCCGGACCGGCCTGCCGGTCGTAGCCTTGGCGAAGACTGGAGGGCGGTGAAAAGGGGGGTGATGTCGTTGGGGAATGGCTTTGAGAACCGTAAATCTCATTACTTTGTTTTCTTTACGCCACTGTAGGTCGTGTCGATGGGAATTGTCGGACCCAATTGGCGCTTGAAGACGCCTTGCGCGCCCTCTGTGACAACACGGTCGTCGATCCAATTATCGCGGTACCAGGTGCAGGTGTGAAAGCCGTCGTTGAGCGCCGTCATGCGCGTATTCATCTTGTCGCGCATCGTCTTCAGCAGCTTGGCGTGTGCGGCGACAGTCGCCAAGTTTATGGCCTGTGTTGGGTCATTCTGGTTGTCGAACAGCAACTCTTTGCCGTCGATGAGGTAGCGGCCGTAGGTGTATTGCTTGTCGCGGATGGCGCGCCATTCGAATCCGTTCTTCCATAAATACGTGTGGCCCATGCCCTGCATGAGGGCGAATTCGGGTTCGGGACCCGTCTTGCCAAGGGTGATCTGCGATAGGTCCATGCCTTCAACCGCTTTGGGAATAGGCTGCCCGGTCAGTCCGAGAATGGTCGGCATGATGTCGGGCGTCGCCATGCAGGCGTCGCTGACGGCTCCAGCCGGTATATTTTTTGGCCAGCGAACAATAAACGGTACCCGCACCGACTCCTCATAAAAGATCATCTTAAACACTCGTCCATGCGCACCGAACATCTCGCCGTGGTCAGAGGTGAAGATGACGATCGTGTCGCCATCGATTTTGCTGTCTTTCAATGCCTGCATGAGGCGTCCGACCTCGACGTCCAAGGCGGTTGTCATGGCATAATAGGCGCGCATCATGTCCGGTAGTTTAGGTTTCCAGTGATTAATCCAGCGATCCTTCTGCGTGTTGCGGTCCATATACTGATCCGGCTGCTCCCGCCAGGTTGGCGGCAGCGGAAACTTGACGTCCTTGAACATGTCGTTGTACTTCTGCGGGACGTTAGAGGCGGTGAACGGATCATGCGGCGGACTGTAGGCGACGACCATGGCGAACGGATCGTCGCTGGTGGCGTGCTTCTTGATGCGTTCAATCGCCAGATTGGTGAAATGGGTTGGCTTGAAAATTTTGCCTTTGTGCTCCTTGGGGCTTTCGGTCCAGTAGCTCCACTTGAAGTTGTTATGGCCGAAGTTATAGGTCGCCCAATAATCGTCGAAGCCGAGTCGGTAGGGTCCTGGTGGGACGTAATTGTTTTCCGCTCCGTCATGGCCACCCGCCTTATGCGTCCATAAATGCCACTTGCCGATCATGTCGGTGCGGTAGCCGCCGAGCTTGAGGACGTGGGCAAAGGTGTCGTGATTTGGGTTGATGCGTAGCTCATTGACCACGTAACCGGTCGAGCTGGCGTATTTGCCGGTTAGCATCGAGCCGCGAAAGGCCGAGCACACCGGTGTATTGGCGACAAAGTTTTTAAACAGCATGCCTTCCTGCTTGAGCTTGTCGATATTCGGCGTAATCGCTCGGTCGTCTGTGAAGCCGACGGACTGATAGCGAAGTTGATCAGCGACGAGAATGATGACGTTTGGCTTCTTGGCCTTGGCTGAGTTGGCAAAAAGAGCAAATGCGAAGGTGAGTATTATTGTGCGTATCATATGGGTATTGCTCCTGTTTATTCTGTGTAGTGAGAGTTTCGGCCTAGGCCTCTTTGGGTGAAAGCGGTTCAGCCATACGCGTCTCCTTGTATTTTGGCGCTTCGTGGAATCGTAAGGCTTTTCCAGTTTAGTTTCTTTTGAACTTATGGCACTACTATCTTTTACTTTTTCACATCCGCTTTGTTCTCGGTGCTTTACAGGCCGGCTTATTCAGATCGTGCGGGACCTTTTTAAGGTCTTGAGAAAAAGTCTTCCGATGGACGTTCGGGCTTGGGCGATCTTGTTCCGTGATGAACCGGCAATGCCGCCATCTTGGCCGCCATGGGCAGATCGGTGTCGTCGGCTGGGACCTCGCTGAAATGCGGCTACGCCTTCATGCTGGCAACTCGCAATTTCCTTGTTGGCAGTGATTTAGGTAGAGCGTAGATAAGCAGGCCGCCACGATCTAGTTTCAGAATTCAAAGACTGCCCGCATGGAAAAAATCAAACACGTTATAGAAATCAGCACCGACAGCAGCAGTATGATTCTGGCTGCCGGTGAACAGGTGTATCAGTGCTACTACGGCAAAAAGATCGCGACCCCGTCGCAGATCGTTGACGGCTACACCGAAATGGTTCCCGCCTACTCCGCATTCGGCGGCGACGACAGCACCGCCGCTCTGCGACTCACTCACGCGAACGGTGACCTCTCTACGGAACTGGTCTATGTGAGGCACGCTGCCGAGCGCATGGATGCCAACATTACCGAAACGACGGTTGAGCTGAAAGATCGCTGCTACCCGGTCTACGTCACGCTGCACTACCGCGCCTACGCAGCAGAAGACGTGATCGAAAAGTGGATTAGCGTCCGCCACACAGAAGCGGAAGCCATCACGCTGAACGAATTCCCCTCCGCGGAACTCTCGTTCTCCAGCCTCCACAACCACTACTACCTGACCACTCTGAATGGCCTGTGGGAGCGTGAGCACAACCTCAGCGAAGAACAGCTGCAGATTGGCAAGAAGGTTTTGGACAACCGCTACGGCACCTGGTCTTCCTTTGGTTCCAACCCGTCCTTTATGCTCTCCCTCAACGAGCCTGCAACGGAAGATGCAGGTCAGGTGATCGCCGGTGCCCTGGCTTGGAGTGGGGCTTGGAAGATCTCATTCGACTATCATCTGGGCAAACTCTTCCACGACAACAAAGAGCGCCGCGTGCTCTCCGTCGTGGCCGGTATCAACGACTTTGCAGCCGACTACAAACTGGATCCTGGGCAGCTCTTCACAACCCCGACATTCATGCAGAGCTACAGTGGCAACGGCAAAGGCGAGCTCTCCCGCAAGATCCATCGCTGGGCCAGAAAATACTCGCTGCGTGATGGCGACAAGGAACGTCCGATCCTGCTCAACAGCTGGGAAGGTGCCTACTTCACATTCGGCGAAGAGACCCTGCTCTCGATGATGGACGGTCTGAACAAGATGGACGGCGAAATGTTCGTTCTCGACGATGGTTGGTTCGGCAACAAGCATCCGCGTAATAACGCGGCGGCAGGCCTGGGTGACTGGCAGGTGAACAACAAGAAGCTGCCGAACGGTATCACGGCCCTCTGTGACGCTGCTGAAGCGCGCAATCTGAAGTTCGGTATCTGGGTAGAACCCGAGATGGTGAACCCCGCCAGTGAACTCTACGAAAACCACCCGGAGTGGGTGATTCACCAGCCGAACCGCGAAAAGATCCTCTACCGCAATCAGCTGGTTCTCGACCTGAGCAACCCGGAGGTTCAGGACTTTGTCTACGACAGCGTCGCCTCTATTCTGGTAGATAGCCCAAAGATCGCATACGTGAAATGGGACTGTAACCGCTCCTTTACCAATATCGGTTCCAGCTATCTGCCGGCAGACCGTCAGAGTCACCTTTGGGTGGACTACACCAACGGTCTCTACCGCATCTACGACCGCCTGGTTGAGAACTTCCCGAATGTCATGATACAGGCATGCGCCAGTGGTGGCGGTCGTATTGACTACGGGATCCTCAAGCGCACTCAGGAATTCTGGACAAGCGATAACACCGACGCGCTGCAGCGTATCTTCATTCAGTGGGGAACCGGTTATATCTACCCGGCGATCGCAATGGCCGCCCATGTATCCGCATGTCCGAACCACCAGACCGGTCGTGTCGTTCCGCTGAAGTTCCGCTTTGATGTTGCGATGTCCGGCCGTCTCGGTCTGGAGTTGGCACCCAAGGAGATGTCCGATGACGAGCTTGCCTTCGTGAAAGCAGCTGTCGCTGACTACAAGCGCATCCGTCCGACCGTTCAATTCGGGGATCTCTACCGGCTGATCTCGCCATATGGCAGCAACTTCGCCGCTCTCTCCTATGTCAGCGAAGACAAGACCAAGGCTGTTGCCTATGCCTACGCGATCAATCACATGCTGGGTAACCTGCTGCCGCAGCTAACCCTCAAAGGGCTTGATCCGCAGAAGCACTACCTGATCACAGAAATCAACAAGTCAAATGGCGATGCGCATATCACATGTGACGGCAAGGTGTTGCGCGGTGACATTCTGATGAACCACGGACTCAAGGTTAACCTCGAAAGTGAGTACGACAGTGCCGTATTCGAACTGACAGAGGCGTAAGCCCGAAGCGGATTGCGACTCGGAGAATCTAGGAGTCAGAAACGAATAGCACTGTTTTAAGCCAATGATCGGGGGGCTTCTCTGGTGCCTGCTGATGGTGGACTCGTGCCGTAGAACTGCCAGATACAAAAAGAGGAAGGAACCACGAATCTAACGAATCAAGACGCTGCTCGTCCAATTTCCGTGTATTCCGTGGTTCATATTCTTCTCTTTATTCGTAGGATTCGTTAGATTCGTGGTTCCCATCTCTTGTGGAATAACTGGAATCACATACTCAGTTTTTCCTATCCGCAAATTCCGGCAGCAATCGCCGACGGGTCGCTTAAAACAGCGCTATTCGGGCCAGTGCCCCTTCAGTGATTCATTCCCCCGCGTTCTTGCCAGTGAGCACGCTGAATGCCGCCTCGGCCATTTTCCCCGCTCCGGCTGCATTCGGGTGGACGCGATCCGGGAGAAGCTCCGGAGTCGCCTCCAGCGCGGCGTGCATGTCGATCACACCGAGACCCATGCCCTTGGCAAGCTTGTCAATCTGCGGGATCTGCTCCTGGACACCCGCCTCGGTGATCCCGAAATTCCCTTTCCCGAGAACCGGGCAGGGGCGGCACACATAGACGCGCGGCTTGGTTTCAAGCGCTTGGAAGGAGGCGACGAGTTTCGTGTAATCGGCGAAAAAGGTATCCTTGAACTTCCAGTTCTGCGACTTCGTATCGTTCGTGCCGAGCATGATGATCACCACATCCGGCAGCATCGCGAGGGCTTTTTGGTAAGCCTTCTCCGACATGTAGGGATGATCTCCCTTGTCCATCAGAGTCCGCCCGCTGACTCCGAAGTTTCCCACCTTCCATTTTTCGCCTAACAAAGCCTGAAGCTGTTTCGGGTAGGCGTTTCCCTGCGCCCCGGCCCCTTGGGTAATGCTGTCGCCCACGCAGGCAACCTTCACCGGTTCCTCGAATTTCGCGGGATCGATGGGCTCCATCGGATCCGCCCCGAGCAGGGACATGCAGGAAACGGCAAGTAGCGGGAGAAGACGGGTTCTGATGTTCATGGTGTTGGAGAAATCAAACACTCGCTGAGCCGGTGCGTAAACAACGCATTTCAGACAGGCTCGCGCAAAGCCGCGAAGGCGCAAAGGCCGGGATCGAGCTCACGGACGTTGTTGAGATTGGATTCGTCCATTGTGATGATGACTGCTAGGAAATACTGCTAGGAAATTGCTTTTTGGTGGGGCGCTTGGGGGCGCCGTTGAGGGAGGCGGAGAGGGGTGAAAGGGGGTTGACGACGACGGCTGAGCAAGCTCTCATGACATCATCGTGACCGCGAACGAATTATTCGAATCAAGCTACGGATGGTTGGAGTCCCACGCCGGGACGATCCTGTGGATCTCCATCCTGCTGCCAATCCTCGGAGCGGGCAGCGCCAAGCTCGCCAAAGGCGGAAAAACCGACGCAGACGGCAAACTCATCGCCAATATCCTGGTGAGCTCGGGCATCGCCTTCTTCGTGGTTGAAATCGCCATGATGATCTTCGCCGGATCCGTCCTGAACAAAAACGTGCTCGAATCCAACGCGATACTCCTGATCGCACCGATGCTCTACCTCGGCATTGGAATTGCCGCCATCCGATGGGTGTTCCCCCTCAATCAACTGGGATCGGTCCGGCAGGCGACCGACATCGGCGCCTTCCTTCTCGTCTGTTGGGGAATCGTCTGGCTCTTCGGAAAATTCCGCTGGGGCATTATCTTCTTCGGCAGTCTCGTCCAACTCGTCCTCATCCTTGGAATCGCCGCGTTCTTTGTCCGCCGCCTCTACAAGCGCGCCCTCAATCGCAAGTAGCTTCCCTGAGTTATGGGTTCTCAATGACCATGACGTCCGCCCGCACGAAGACCATGAGCTTCTCATCATCGTCCGGAAAACCGTCCGCATTCTTCGGCGAAAGCGCAGCGACAAAGCACTGCTAGGAATTTGCTTTTGGGGTGAAGGCCGTTGAAGGGGCCGGTGGCCGGACCTGCCTGCCGGTCGTAGCCTTGGCGAAGACCGGAGGGCGGGGAAAAGGGGGGTGCGGGAGAAAGGGGGGAGAAAGAAGTGAAAAGTGCCGAGTGAGCAGTGAAGAAAAACGCGAAGAAATAGCGGTGTCGCGATGGTCGTTTCTGGTTTTGACGATCAAATTCATTCGTTGCGAACGTAACTCTCCAGTCCGCTTAGCCAAGATTTCTTTAGGTCGCGGTTTTTTGAGCGGGGGGGCTCCCCGTCTGTTAAAATGCTAGGAAATTGCTTTTGGGGTGAAGGCCGTTGAAGGGGCCGGTGGCCGGACCTGCCTGCCGGTCGTAGCCTTGGCGAAGACCGGAGGGCGGGAGAAAAGGGGGGTGCGGGAGAAAGGGGGGAGAAAGAAGTGAAAAGTGCCGAGTGAGCAGTGAGCAGTGAAGAAAAACGCGAAGAAATAGCGGTGTCGCGATGGTCGTTTCTGGTTTTGACGGTCAAATTCATTCGCTTCGAGCGTAACTCTCCAGTCCGCTTAGCCAAGATTTCTTTAGGTCGCGGTTTTTTGAACGGGGGGGCTCCCCGTCTGAATCCAATGAATGCTAGGAAATTGCTTTTGCAGAGATGGTTGTTGAGGAAGCTCATGTGAAGTCTGGAGGGCGGAAAAAGGGGGGTGATCTCCATGCGGTGCGGCGGCTTGACTCCGCTCTGGATTCCGCCGCTGCCTGCGAAGGTCACATCCTTATAGCTAACCCTTTTCCGCCGCCCCAAATTCCCCGTTCGCCGTCCAGATCCGGTAGCGCAACTCGCACCCCTCCGGCACGTAGACCACGATCGGAAGCCGGCTGTTATACCGGATCTGTATCGGCTGCCCGGCCACGAACCGCTTCACTTTTGGTGTCCCGGGCGGGACACCGATCAACGTCGATATCGCCGGTCCCACCTTTTCGACCTCGTAGTAGGTGTAGCCCCACCCCTTCAGAGGCATTGTTTTTATCTCCGCCCCGAGCCGCACTGAGTTCACCCCGTCCGTCTCCATCACTTTCCCCACGACCAGTTCTACTTTGAAAGCATCCTCCTCCCCGCGCTCCTTGTGCGGCAACACGATCACAAATCTTTCCTTTCCCTCGCCCGCCTCCGGAAACGCTTTGAGCTCCTTATGGTCCGCCGCCCCCGCTCCACCCGATAGCCCAAGGAAAATTCCAACCGTCAAAATTCGAAATCCGTTCAGTTTTATCATGTTCCGATCCTGACTCGCCCGCCCGCTCTCGTCAAATCCGTCTTGTCCCAAAGCCCGCACTTCTACAGCCGCTGGGAATTTGCTTTTGAAGTGGGGCGCTTGCGGCAACACGCCCCCTCCCGCTTGGCGAGCATCGCTTTGCCTTTCCTGTTCATCGAGTTTGACCTCCCGCCCATCCCATGCACCCTTGCTCGCATGTTCCGCCATTTGATCTGCACTTGCGTCGCCATAGCCCTCCTCGTCACACCCGCATTCACTCAGGAATCGGACAAGACTCCCGCCTCCTCCATCGATCCCCAGATCTCCACCGAAGTCCTATCCCTATCCCTCGATCCCCTCACCGAGGAGGAGTTGGAACAAGAGGTGGTCGCATGGATGGCCGCCCTCAAGAACGTCGCCACACGCATTGCCGACGATGAAATCAGGCTCATCAACGGCGAAGGCGATGCGGACGCAATCAACGCCGATGTCGACTTACTCAGGGAGCGCAAAGCCGCTCTTGTCAACCGCATCGAGATCGTCCTCGATGCATACGAACTCAAGGGCGGCGACTCCGCGAAGGATAGAAAATACATCGTAGCAGTCCGCGGCATCAAGGCTGCGGAGAACGATATCGGAACGCGCGTCCATGCATTCAAGGCTTGGCTGAAGTCCAAGGAGGGCGGCGTAAAGCTCCTATTCCACACCATCAAGTTTCTCGCAATTCTGGTCTTATTCCGGCTGCTCTCCGCCTTCGCCGGAAAGCTCATCCGCCGCGCCACCGCAAAGCAGAGGCACCTCTCCGGATTGCTCAAGGCCTTCATCAACAAGATGGCACACCGCGTCATCCTCGCCATCGGCGTGGTCGTCGCCCTTGGCTCCATCGGGGTAAATGTCGGCGCCGCGCTCGCCCTCATCGGCGGTGGTGCATTCATCCTCGCCTTCGCCCTTCAGGACACCCTCAGCAATTTCGCCGCCGGACTCATGCTGCTCGTCTACCGCCCCTTCGATGTCGGTAATGCAGTCGAGATCGGCGGCATCAAGGGCAAGGTCAATAGCGTCAGCATGGTCTCCACCACCATCCTTACCTTCGACAACCAGAAAGTCCTCGTCCCCAACAAGAAGGTCTGGGGCGATACCATCACCAATATCACCGGCATGGACACCCGCCGCGTCGATATGCTCTTCGGCATCGGCTACGGCGATGACATCGAGAAAGCCCAGCGAATCATCACCCGTGTGGTCGCCGAGCATCCTATGATCCTAGCGGACCCCGTCCCCAATATCGGCGTCCACGAGCTAGCCGATTCCTCCGTCAACATCCGTTGCTGGCCATGGTCCGCCACCGCCGACTTCCTCACCGTCCGCACCGAGGTCACGAAACGCGTGAAGGAGGAATTCGACGCCGCAGGCATCTCCATCCCCTTCCCCCAAACGGATGTCCACCTCCACAACGTCGTCTCGAACGAGAAAATGGAAAACGCCTAAGCGCCCCCGGCGAAGCCCCTGGACTGCGGCAGCGTGCTGCCGCTTACTGACTGACTGACTGCTAGGAATTTGCTTTTGGGGTGGGGCGCTTGGGCGCGCCGTTGGAGGGATCTGAGAGAGGGGGAGAGGGGGAGAAACTGAGCCGAGATGTTGGAACGAGGGAACCCCGAGACCTAGAATCATCCGCCCCGGTCGGAGTTCCCAGCTCCTTCAATGCCCTTTTTGTCAGTTCCTCTGCCATTCCCGCATCTATTGCATTTCACCCGCCTGTTGAAGCAATTCCCGTTCTAATTGGGAGCTGCTCCAAAATCCGGAACCGGCCTGAGTCCGCTGCCGATGCGGCTTTGGCAAACAATCCCGACTTGGCCATGGCTTCATCTCGAACGCCGGGTGGAATGCAAACCTGCCCAGGAAGTGCCTCAATAACATCCAGAAGGTCGAGCTCGGCCAGATTGATCAATGGCGAGGTATTGCAGATGATCAGGCGTTCTTGATCCATTCTTCAAGGTTGTCTCGTTCGATTTGATAGTCCGAACCTTTGATCGGCTGAGCGATTCCGTGCTCCCCAAGCCAATGTTGGAACTCCGCTTTGCCAAGCCCGGCCAGTTTGCAAGCCGCCGCACCGCCGATGACTGCCTCGGTGTAGAGCGCGGCCGCCAACCTCCGCCGCAGTTCGGATTCCAACTGAGCTCTCGGGATCTTGGCAGAAGCCAAAACCTCTTCGGGAATATCCAACATCATACCTTTCACCGCCGGAACCTCTGGACTGCTGCGATGATCCGCTGCTTTCAAGGTTGGCGATGGGGTAACGGATCTATTCTTGAACCTGAAAACAGGAATGATTTTTTTACAGAAGGTCGCAAAGGTTCAATCACTTGAGCCTTCAAAGATGGTCTGTATCATTCACCCAGAAGGTTACGCGTCTAATTTCCCTAACTCATTCAGGCTTTGCGAACTCCGCGCCCTTCTGTCGACACGGTCTTTTCATTTGAAAGCATTGTTGCAGACCAAGTTGTAGGGGATCGCGGGTCTGAGGCCTGAGAGTTCGAAGATCGAGGGCCAGGAGAGGTGGT
>CAJJBR010000054.1 GCA_905182475.1 Akkermansiaceae bacterium
AAGGGAAAGCCTGTCGCTTCGTCGCCCTTCGGGCCTCCCCCGAAGTGGTGGCAGCCAGGCGCAAGGAACGCCGGCACAAAGCGAAAGAGAGCGGCAAAAAGCCCTGTGCAAAAGGGTTGATACGCGATGGTTGGCACCTGATGTTGACCAACCTCCCCACCGATCTTGCGGATGCCAGAAAGCTCGCGACGATCCGCTTGCTGGGGTGATCAATGTTTCCGGTCAGTTCGGTCTCGTGCAGGTTAAAAGTTTAGAGGACAGATTCCCGATTGTAATCCGAGATGCGCTCCAAGGAGAGGAAATCGAAATGAGTCCCGGCAGCAGGCTACGAATCGTACCGATTCCTCAACTTGTAGCGCTCAAATTGTATGCGGGCGGTCGGGCTTCGGAGGCTGACATCATCGAGTTGCTCCGGCGAAATCCCCAGGTAGACTTAGAGGGAATCCATAAAATCTGTCGCGGCTACCGACTGCGTGGTTTTGGGGGGATTCTGGAGGAGCTTGGAAAAGAGCTTTAATTGACGGATTATTTCTTCTAACGGAGCTGCTCTAGGCGGGAGAGTGGCTTGGAGGGATTATCCAATATGACGATCTGTTTCCTCTCGGAAATGAGCTTCATTCCGGACATTCCAGTGAGAAATACGGCGAATAGAATTAGTGGGTGAGGAGCGAATTTTGAGTATAAGAATATCATTACTAGTAGATACCAGATACTCTATATGGCCTGCATCAACCAAGGTCTCGCGGCAGCGCAATGAGGGCATAGCCACTTCAGGTCTTTGGCTCCGACTTGATTCCATTTGGTGACAAGAGTATCCGGCTCTCCGCAGGATGGGCAGTTGTAGGGATGTTTTCTCATGATGGGATGGTGGAGCCTTGAGTCGTGTATTATGGTGCCCTATTTCTTGGGCATGGAGGCGGAGGAAATGGCGGGGAATTACGATAAGATCGCTGGTCACTGGGCGGGGGAGAAATTCAATATTGTGAACGGGATGGAGCAGCACCGGAGGGCTTTGAAGTTTTTGAAAGGGCGTGGGGCGGCGATTGATTTGGGGTGCGGGTCGAGTGGCAGGTTTATTGGGCTGATGGCGGGGGAGGGTTTCGAGAGTGTGGAGGGTTTGGATTTTTCTGAGGAAATGGTGAAGCTAGCTCGGGAGAAGAGCCCCGGAGTAGAGATTCATTATGCGGATGTCTGTGAGTGGGAGTTTTCGAGGAAATACGATTTTATCTCCGGTTGGGACGGGATCTGGCATGTGCCGCTGGTGAAGCAGGAGCCGCTGTTAGAAAAGATTTGCGGGGCGCTGGCTCCAGGCGGGGTTTCCATTTTTACGACGGGTGGGTTGGCTGAATCGGGGGACGTGACCAACCCTTTCCTAGGTGTCCCGCTCTACACTGCGGCTCTTGGGATTCCGAAGATTTTGGAGGTGGTTGCGCGGAGCGGATGCATTGTAAGGCATTTGGAATACGACCAGTATCCGGAGATTCAATTGGTTTTGGTGGTGCAGAAGACGCAGTAGTGATATAATGCCTTTTTATGAAATTGCCTAAAATGAATGGCTTGGAGGTGCTCGGATTGATCGGGGCGGGTGAGAGCGGACGTGTTTTCGGTGCGAAGGACAATGCTGGCCGGATCTGGGCGGTGAAAGTTTTCGAAGGAATGGCGATCAATCGCGGGCTGCTTGCGAAGATGACTTCCCGGCTGGAAGCGGGCGGCTGGCCGGAGGGAGTGATGGTTCTGAACTCGGCGGATTTCGAAGGCAGGCCGGCCTGCTGGGTGATGCCGATGTATGCGGAGATGGAAGGTGGCGGAGAGGGGCCTTTGTGGAGGGTGAAAACGCTCCAGCATTCCATGGCTGCTCATCCGGGTGAGCTGACTTGGGAGCTGGTGAAGGCGATTGGAAATGCTCTCGCGGGAATGCACGCACGGCGTGTCCCGCATGGGAACCTGAAGCCGGGGAACGTGCTTTTCGATAAATCGGGACAGGTGAAGCTGACCGACTGGACGCTGGGAAATATGCCGGGAATCACCCATTTCGATTACACGGATGCGCTTCTCTACCAAGCTCCCGAGCAACTCGTTGATCCTGACGGATATTTCGAAGAGGCAGGTTACAGGTGGGACGTATTTTCCTTTGGGGTTCTTGCCTACAGGCTCCTGACCGGTTCGTTTCCACGGTGTAATGAAACGTTTCAGTCGGTTGCTCCTGCAGCTGGAGAAACGAATAGGGAGGGGATCCACGCGGATGCGGCAAAGATGGCGAAGAACCTGATATCCCAGGTCGATTTTGTATGGCCTGCCGAGGCTAGCAACGATTTGGAAGAAGGTTACAGGGGTTGGATTAACAGGTGCCTTGATCTGGTTCCTGAGAACCGGCCGGTATCGATGGTGGAGCTGATGGCCGGTTTTGAAAAGGTCGAGACCAGGGTCGAGGGCGAGGAATCGAGGGAGAAGCTGATGGATCAGCGCCGCAGGGCGGAGCGCTCATCAAGGCGGGTGATCTTTGTTGCCGGGATGGCAGCCGCCGCGTGTTTCGTGCTCTGCGGGCTTTGGTATCTCACGAACACCCAGCTCCGCCACGAACAGGGTGAGCGCGAGAGGGAGAAGATGTTGCTCGATACGAAAGCGACGGAGGCGGTGGATAAAATGTCCGAGGCCGTTCTGCATAAAGACGAGGCCGAGCAGGCGTTGGAGTATGAGCGCGATCTCGGGCTGGCGCGCCTTGAAGCGTCGCGTCTGATTGGCGACAGACTGTTCGGCTGGGCGATGGAAAAAGGGCGAAGGAATCTGCCGTCACTGGATGGCAGGGAGCTTCGATTGAAACGGTTGCAGAGGTTTTTCGAGGATTTCTTGAGGCGTACGGCGGAGATTAAGAAGCTTGATGATGAGCGTGCTAGGGTAAGGCTCCAGCTTGCCGAAGTTGCGCTGGCTGCGGGTGATAGCGATGCCTCGGCAGCGCGGCTGGGGGAGGCGATCGACGGCTGGACGGGCGCGATGGATGGCGAGATGAAACTGCGGATCGGTCGTAACGCCTTGCTGCTTGCACTTTTGAAACAGGAGAAATCCGAAGAAGATACGGCAGGTGCATTTGCCATAGCTCGGAAGTCTCTTGAGGAAGTTCCCGCTGCGGAAGTGGATAGGGAACGGTTGGAACAGCTTGTGGCGATTCTCGATTTTCACGAAGCGAAACTCCTCGCTGCAAACGGTGAGGACGGGAAGGCGCTGGAGCAACTGATGGGAGCCACGCAAAAGCTCAACGAACTCGCGGATGCAAGGCCGGATGCTGCGGTACTGCGCTCGGAATTGGCGAAGTGCTATTTGTCCTCCGCGACGATTCTGGAAGGAATTGGGAAACTAGGCGATGCGCGAGAGGTGAGGACTCTGGCCGCAGCGGAAATGGTGAAGGTTTTGAAAGGCAATCCCGGCGATGTGACTTTGCGTCTGGCCTTGGCTGGCTGCTATGGCGCGATGGCCGAGGCATCGGTTCTCTCGGGTGATGTTGGTGCTGCCGAAGCTGCTTCGACCGAGGCGATGAAGCTGCTGGATGGTATTTTGAAAGAGCGTCCCGACGCCACTGTTGCGGCAACGAGGAAGGCGGCACAGCTCGGTTTGCAAGCCGGTATGCTACGTGATCAAGGAAAGGCGAAAGAAGCGATGAAAGCATTTGAGGAGGGGATTTCTCTTCTGGAATGGCAGGGGGAACGCGATGCCTTGGTGGACTACAGGCTAGCTCTGCTGTGGTGGCAGAAGGGACGCATGCTTGGTTTTGACGGGAAAAAAAGTGAGGAGATCCTCCTACTTCTGAAGGCGCGGGAGGCTCTGCGCGAGTTGGAAGCGGAGGGTGGCAAGGGGATGCTCGGCACAGAGGAGCTACAGCGCTCGAGTGCCTACCTTCTCGGTGACCTTGCCCACGCGCTGGAGCTGGCGGAGAAAGCCGCGGATGCGAAAAATATTTATCGGGAAGCTGTCGTTTTGTGGGAAAGGTTGCTCAAGTCGCGGCCACAGAGCGAAGAATATCGCGAAGGGCTGGAGTGGATATGCCAGAGGGCGAAGGGTGTTTGAAAGCCCCCTACTGAATCAATCTTTCGTATCTCCTTTTCCTGCCATGAGCGGGTAAACGATACCTGCCAGCGCCGCGCCAAGGATAGGAGCGACCCAGAAGAGCCAGAGCTGCTGAATGGCCCAGCCACCTACGAATACTGCAGGGCCTGAGCTGCGCGCGGGGTTCACGGAAAGATTTGTGACAGGAATGCCGATGAGGTGAATGAGGGTGAGTCCAAGGCCAATCGCAATTGGTGCGAAGCCAGCTGGTGCGCGCCTATCGGTGGCTCCGAGGATGATCATCAGGAAGAAGAAAGTAAGCACTACCTCCGCGACGAGTGCAGACATAAGGGCGTATTTGCCGGGTGAATGGGGACTGAAGCCGTTTGCTGCGAATCCGTCCGAGAACGCAAAACCATCCTGGCCGCTGGCGATGATGCCTAGCACGCCTGCACCGGCGATGGCTCCGATGACTTGCACCGCGATGTAGGGAAGTGCTTCCGGCTTCGGATGACGACTTGCAACAACAAGACCGATGGTGACTGCTGGATTGAGATGGCAGCCGGAGATATGGCCAATCGCGTAGGCCATTGTCATCACCGTAAGGCCGAACGCGAGGGATACTCCGACCAGGCCTATTCCAAGGTTGATGGGGGTTTGACTTTCAGTGGTGAAAAATGCAGCGGCAAGAACTGCGCTACCGCAGCCACCGAATACGAGCCAGAATGTTCCAAAAAATTCGGCGATGAGTTTGTTTTTTAACAAAACATAACATAACACTGACTTTTGAATATGAATGTGCTGAAAAGAAAAATCCCCTCGCGGCGTTTCCTTCACATCGTTTCCTATGATCCCAATCTGGTGTCTCTGGGGCTACTTCAATGCCTGTAGGTATCTCTCGCGGAGGTGGGTCGATTGTGACTGGGCTGCGGCGAGTTTTTTTGTCGTAGAATCGATCTCTCGGTGGAAACGGGCAAGTTCCGTCTCTTTCTCATGAAGCGTGTCTTCGAGATTTTTCACTGATGCATCGAGAGCGCGCAGTGTTCCTTTCGCTTCCTCAAGGTGAATACCCTGCAGTGTCGTTTTCTCTAGCGCAGCGGCAAATTCATTCCGCTGGGATCGTTTTCTGTTGAGCTGTTCGGTCGGCGATTCCAGATCCGTGAGTGATTGCCGGAAGGTATCAATTTTCTCCTCGTTTTGCTGGACGAGAATGCGGGCTTGGGACGCGGCTTTGAGTGCGTGGGTGTTGATGGCTGCGGCGGACCAGGATTTCTCACGGGATCGGAGAAGTTCGATCTCGGCGAGGGCGGATTCGATATTCTTTTTCTCGGCTCCGCTGTCCTTGCCTGCTTCTTCTACCGCTTTTCGAGCGGCTTCGATTTGTTTGCGTCTCGGTTCGAGACGGGCTTGTGCAGCGGTGCAGGTTTTATCTGCGGCCTGGCGTGCGGTGTTGGCTTTCTCAACTTCGAGGGGCGGGATTTCCGGAGTGGCTTTAAGATTTGCGAGACGCTGGTTGGCTTCGTTCAATCCCTTGATTGAAGCTTGAAGGATTAACTTTGCCTGGTGATGGGTTTTCTCGGCTGCCTTGAGGGCGTCTGTGGTGGATTGGATTGATTTTTTCCTTACGTCTTCGGCCGCTTCTGCGGCATCGATTTTTTCCTGTGCGCTGGTGATGAGTGTTGAGATCTGTTGGAGGCGGGTCTCGATGGTAGGCGGGTTGGTCGGGAACGATTGGAGTTCGGGAGTCCCTTTTTTCTCAGCGGAAAAAGCATGGATGTTACCGAAGGCGTCGGCGACGAATGCGGTCTTGTTTTCGAAATCGACGGCAGTAGCAGTGGCGAGGGCTGGAAGTTTTATTTCCCGGAGCAGGGTGAAATCGGATTTCCAGAGCTTCGCCTTGTTGTCGCGACCGGCGGTGATGAAGGTGCCGTTTTTCGCGAAGGCGAAGGCGGTGACTCCGCCGAGATGGGCATCGATTTTTTTGACTTCGTTGCCGTTGTTCATTTCCCAGAAACGCACTGTGCCGTCTTCGGGCGCGGTGCCTAGGAGGTTGGAATCCGAGCGGAAGGAGAGCGCGGTGATTCCTGCTTGGTGGGCGCGGAG
Organism: Akkermansiaceae bacterium; assembly: GCA_905182475.1. Classification (GTDB taxonomy): domain Bacteria; phylum Verrucomicrobiota; class Verrucomicrobiia; order Verrucomicrobiales; family Akkermansiaceae; genus Luteolibacter. The sequence goes on from CAJJBR010000054.1 coordinate 6,142, forward strand.
GATACCGTCGGGTGAAATATCGAGAGCAGTAATCCAGTCCGTGTGTTTTTTGATGGACTGGATTTGTTTGCCGGTCTGGGTGTCCCAGAGTTTGAGGAGCTTCGATGGGCCGCCGGTCGCGACGATGTCAAAGCCGGGGCGGATATCTGCTGCTAGGATGGAATCGAACTCTTTTCCTGCAGTGACGACTCGGGATCCATTGGTGACATCGAAGGTGATCGTGAAGCCGTTTTTCCCGGGAATGCCGCCGCCTACGATGAGGTAGCGGGCGTCCGGGGTGAAAGCCAGCGAGATGGGATGGCCCTCCGGGAAAGGAAGGATTCCGACCAGTTCGAGTGTTTCGGTGTTGTGCAGGAGTATCTGTTTTTGGCTGGTAACGGCGAGAAGCGGAGCCCTCGGCGAAGTGGCGATTGCGTGGACTGCGGAAGGGCGCTCGGTTACGATTGGTGGCTCCAGCAGGATGTGCTCCGGGATGGGCGGCGACCCTTCGGGTTTTGCTGAAAGATCGGAGCGGAGGGCGGTTTGGAATTTCGGTTTCGAAGGCTTGCGGGCTTTCGATGATTTGTTTTCCAAGAGACCACCTGCTATCCATTTCGAAAGGATCTCGATGTCCTTGGCAGAAAATCTCTCACACTCCGGCGGCATTTTCGGCTCGGCGGTTCGCATAACTGCATTGATGAGCGTGGAGGAGGTATCGCCTGGTTCGACGACTTTTCCTGAGGAGCCGCCCTTCATGGCTCCGGCGAAATTCAAGAGATCGAGTCCGCCCTTGGTCTTGTCTGGGTTGTGGCAGTTCAGGCAGGATTGCTCGAAAATCGCCAGCACATGGTCGTCATACGAGATCTTCTCCTGTGCGGGAAGGATCTGGATGAGGAAGATGGGAAGAAGTAGCTGACGCATTGCGATTCAGGACATACGGGGGGATTCGTGGTGTTTTTTCACGAATTCCGGTACCAGTCGTCTTTCATTTGACGGAAGCGGAAGGTGGACGCATCCTCCCGCACGATGACTGCTACGAAACGGGTTCTCTTTGTATGTACCGGCAACACCTGCCGCAGCCCCATGGCCGAGGCTCTTTTCCGCAAGGCGGTGGAGGGTAGGGAGGATTACTCGGTGAAATCCGCCGGAGTGGCGGCCTCGAAAGGCGCGCAGTGCAGCCGGGAGACGGAACAGATTGTCACTCTTCTCAAGGCTCCGCTGGATGGATTTTCAAGTAGCCCTGTGAGCGCGCAACTTTTGGAGGAGGCAACCCACGTGTTCACGATGACTCGCGGGCACCTTGCTATTTTAGAAGACCATTTCCCGGAGTTTTCCGACAAATACTATCTCGCATGCGAATTCGTGGACATCGCAGGAAGAGGACTGGGCGCGGATGTGCCTGATCCTATCGGGATGGGGAAAATGGCTTACCAAGACGTCGCGAAGGTGTTTGACGAAGCGATCCCGGCGATTATTTCCTACATTGACCAGACGAGCACAGCTAAGTGAAGCGGATCACGGCTCCCATTCCCGGATGAATTTCTGGTCGTCTTCGGAGAGTTGAGCGAGAAACGGCGAAGCTTAGACCATTCCGAGTTTCATTTTACCTTCCTCGGTAATCATGTCCTGGTTCCATGCAGGATCCCAGACGAGTTCGACGTTCGCTTCGTCGATGCCGTCGATGGTCATGACCTTGGCCTGAGCATCCGCTGCGATGACCGGACCCATTCCGCAACCGGGGGCTGTGAGTGTCATTTTCACCTCTACGATCTTTTTGTCATCCACCTGATTGATGGCACAGTCATAAACTAGACCGAGATTCACGATATCTACGGGGATTTCGGGATCATAAACACCTTTCAACTGCGCCCAGACCTGCTCTTCGAGAGGGGCGTCCTTGAGGCGGACTGTTTCGGATTGTTTCTTCGCCTCTTCCTCGGCATTAACCCCGAGAGCATCGGCATCCTGCGAGGAAATGCGGGCAAGTCCCTGGGAGGTCGCGACAGTGTATGTGCCGCCGAGGCGCTGGGTGATGAAGACGGCTGTGCCTACGGGCAGGGTCAGCGAATCGCCACTGGGAATTTGGACGGCATTGACCTCGCGGGTGAGTTTGATTTCATCGTGCATGTGGGCACTGAAAGCCAGCAACCGGGCGGTGGCAAGGCGGTTATTGTCGTCAATAACGTTTCATAAGTGACAGAAGTAGATGATCGAGGTAGTTTTCTTAGGTAGGCATGCTGGAATTTATTGAAGAACATTGGCGCGACGGGATTGAAATCCTCGTGCTGACTTTTCTGATTTATCAGCTTTATCGCGCCTTCCGTGCAACTCGAGGAGCGCATATCCTAGTGGGATTGGGGCTGATCCTTGTTGGCCTAGCGCTTCTTACTCAGATTTTTGATTTCGAGGTTATTGGCTGGTTGATTAGTCGCTCCGCTATTTTTCTAGCGTTTGCCCTCATCGTCATTTTCCAGCCGGAACTCCGCAATGGACTCGCACGGCTTGGCAGCAGCCGCCTATTTTCTTTTTCTGAAAATCGCCGCCTGGCTTTTGTGGAGCGCTTGGCGGATGCGGTGGTGCTGCTATCTAAAAAACGCATTGGGGCGCTGTTTGCGATCCAGCGAGACATTACGCTCAAGGAGCAGCTCGAGACTGGTGTGGTGCTCGATGCGACCTTCAGTCCGGAGCTTGCAATGAGTGTCTTTTACCCGAAATCCCCACTGCACGATGGCGGAATGGTCATCGCGGATGATCGCGTGGCTGGTGCGGCATGTGTTTTTCCAGTTACGGAAAAAGAAATGCAGGACAGATCTACCGGACTCCGCCACCGAGCCGCGATCGGATTGACCGAGCGCACCGACGCCATCGCAGTTGTTGTAAGTGAGGAAACGGGCAGCATCTCTATTTCCGAAGGTGGCACTCTCTCTCGTAACCTCACTGAAAAGCAGTTTCGTGAGAAAATCTCCGAAATCTTTTTCTCCGACCCATCATCAAATGAAACTGAGACTAACCAAAAACTGGCTCGCAAAACTTCTGTGTCTTCTTCTGGCGACCGGGATATGGTTTCTGATTAAGGGTCACCTCGGCGCCCCCCCGAGCGATGCCGATGGCTCGGCACCCCGCGCGTGGCCTGTGAACGAGGAAACGCTGGAGCCGCAGTAGCGGCGCGGTTTTTCCGTGTGGAATTCCGATTGTAACGAATTCGTCACGAAGCCCCACTTCTGGAAACCGGTGCCGCCGACTACTACCACCATTGGTCGGAAGATCATCGATACCGGCCTTGTACGTCGCCCGGAGGCACCCGCGCCTCCGGTTGCCATCGAGGGACAGCCCGCGCCGGCAGTTGCGCCTTTTGACGCCACCGGCGAACTGATCATCGACCTCTTTAGCCGCTACGATGTGGAGATGAGAAAAATCAGCGAAGGTAAGGATGCTGAAAAACGCGATCTCTTCAGTCGTTTCAGCAACAAGAACGCGAAGAGTGCCAATCTCCCCGCCGGACTCCGCCACAACGTGAACCTGATGCTCCAGTCGGTAAAAGGTGGTGGCTCCGGATATTACACTTCCAAATAACTACTGGCGCTTCGCCTCCCGCGTGACCTTCACCGCCACGAAGTCAGCGTTCGGGAGTATTTTTTTCTCCACCTTCACATCCACGGATTGGAGAGGGTAGGTAGAGAGGAGAAATTCGGCGACATCGGTGGCGAGAGTTTCGATCAGGTGTCTCGGCTTACTTGCCGCGAGCTCGGCAACGGCAAGAGATACGGCATAATAATCGACGGTATTCTGCACACCGTCCTGAACCCCTTGGAAACCTTGAGCCGGGCGCATCCAGACACTGATCCAAAGTGTTTGTGGGGCAGCCCGTTCCTCATCCGGCACACCGATGTGAGTCTCTACCTGAAGGCGGCGGATTTCGATTTCGTCAGGATTCATGAGAGGAGTTTCCCATCAATCACGCGATCCAAAAGGATTTTCGTCGCGGTGTTTAGATCGAGTTTGAAAGCCTCTTCGACAGTCACCCAGATAAAATCCTCCGCCTCATCATTGAGGGTTACTTCATGGGAGTTCGCTGTGCAGATGTAGTTCAGCAGAAGGAAATGCTCGGGGCGGAAAAACTCAGGGGAGTCGATGGAGTCCTGCACCATCACGAAGCAGATGTCGGAAACCACTAGTGCGGTTTCTTCTAGTATTTCGCGTTGCAAGGCCTCCTCGCTAGTTTCGCCGCGTTCGATCTTTCCACCGGGGATTCCCCATTTATCGCTCCACTTGTGGGTGCGTATCATCAGGACTTTTCCAGCACCATCGTGGATTAATGCGCCGACCGTGGCGACCGGACGCTCCGCCTTCTCCTTGTCCAGCATCTGGACAAGGACACCGAGATCCGGAACGGTAATGTCGGGTCTAACACCTGCGAGAACCTCGGCGTGGTGATAGCCGGTGAGAACCGCGATGGAGGAAATTCCGCCATGCTTTGCCGTTTCAACATCATGAGTCATATCACCAACGAAAGCTGTTTCCCCCTTTTCCAGTCCGTGCGATTCAAGGATGTGGCCGATCAGCTCCCGTTTGTCCAAAACCCCGGCGTAGGTGGCTTCGAAGTATTGCTTCATCCCGAATTCCTCCAGCTGCCCCGCAAACGCATCCGCGTCCATTGAGGTGAGGACAAACATACGCAGCCCCCGCGCCTTCGCCCATTCGAGTTTCTCCCGCGCGTGTGGCAGAACGGTAACGAGGCTTGTCGCTTCATCGAAGGCCGGACGGAAATGTGCTTCGAGTTCCTCTAGCCCAACCCCTGGCAAAATCTCCTCGTAAAACTCCCGGTATGGCAATCGGAAGCTCCGGCGGAATCCCTCTCGGTCGTAAGGTGCGATCCCGTATTTCCCCAGGACCGTATTGGTGGCCTCGATCACAGGACCCATGTCGTCCACTAAAGTGCCGGACCAATCGAAAATGAGATTCTTGAACATGAAGGGGAAAAGATTTTACCGCAAAGGCGCGAAGGCCGCGAAGGAGCGCAAAGCTTGGGTTGAGAAAATTAAGGATTTAAAAGTGGCAGAGGAAAAGTGGCGTGGGATCGGCTTTGCGTCCCTCTGCGGACTCTGCGCTTTTGCGGCGAAGAATTCCAGAAGCTATTCGCTATCCTAGATTGAAACGGATGGACTTAATCTTGCCTGCTCCAAATCGTGCTTTGATTTTTTTGAGAAGCTCCGGCTTCATTTGTTCGAGGTGAAAGCGGACTGCCGGTTGAGTCACCCGCAGGACAAGGTGTCCGTCTTTTACAGATACAGGTTCGGCGTTGGCTCCGATGAAATCACCGGCGACTTCTTTCCAAGCTGCTTTAATCGCGTCCTCGTCGATGCTGTCGGAGAAAAATTGCTTCTTCAGGATGGAATCCACCCAGCCTCCCGCCTCAGAGATGTTTTTCGCGAGGTTGGTCGGTTTATTGCAGCCCAGCCATTCGCTGATCAGTTCGTCATGAATTCCTTCCTGGCGCGTCGGTTTTTTTCTCCGTGGCGCGGCCATGAGGATCAATCGTCACCGTCTTCGCCGATCGCCTCGACAGGGCAGCCTTCCATGGCTTCCTTGCACTGCTCGGTTTCCTCGTCGTTTTCAGGTTGTTTAAAAACAAAGGAGTAACCTTCGTCATCCGCACGAGTGAAATTGCTCGGAGCGGTTTCACGGCAGAGATCGCAATCGATACACTGGTCATCAACGTAAAATTTACCGCCTACGTTCTCTTCGTTCTTATCTTCCTTGTCTGCCATGATTCCGGTGTGTTTCCGCCCCTTCGATGCATCGGGAAGGGGTGATATGCAACTTCAAATTGTTTCGTTATCAGGAGGGGTCGCGCCATTGCTTTGTCCCAGTTTCTTGATTTTGGAGAGAATCCACGATGTTTTTTTCCGGCAGTCGACTACCGCTCTGATTAAAACGACTTCATTTGATATCCCGTAGTAAATCGCAAACGGAAAACGTTTTGACAGGGATCGGTGAAAGATTCCGAGAGCTTCTGTGCGTCGCTCTCGCAAAGCTGCCTCTCTCTCGTCGAGGAGGTCCTTATGTCATTGTGGCACATCGACTTGATCGGGACAGGGGAGAAGTTTTCGACCGGAGCATTTCGAGAAGGAAGAGTTTTTCCTGAAAAGGGAGTTTGCGGATTTCTGCCTGTGCGATCATAGAAGAAGACACTTCGCCAATCGCACCGGCAATGGTGAATTACCTCACCCGGGCTAGTAGCCACGGGAGAATATCCTCAATCGCAAGGCGTTCCTGCTCCATGGAATCGCGGTGGCGGATGGTGACTGTTCCTTTTAGGTCGGGGTTTTCTTCGCCGAGGGTTTCGAAGTCGATAGTGATGCAGAACGGGGTGCCGACCTCGTCCTGGCGACGGTAGCGGCGACCGACGGCTCCGGTTTCGTCGTAGAATACGTTCATCCATGGTTGGAGCTGTTTCTGGATCTCTTTGGCGATTCGGACTTGTTCCTCGTTTTTCTTGAGGAGCGGGAAAAGGGCGACCTTGATCGGTGCCATCGAGGGCTTGAAGCGCATGACCGTACGGACATCGTTCTTACCATCTTTTCCGAGATTTTCTTCGTCAAATGCTTCGCAGATGAGAGCCAGCACCGTGCGGTCGCAACCGGCGGATGGCTCGACGACGTGGGGGAGGAAGCGCTCTTTGGTTTCCTCATCAAAGTATTCCAGCGGGCGACCTGAACCTTTCGCGTGGACCCCGAGGTCGTAATCCGTGCGGTAGGCAACGCCTTCCAGTTCCTGGATGCCGAACGGGAACTCGTATTCGATGTCGTAGGTTTTCTTCGCGTAAAATGCGCGCTCGCCGTCCGGGACATCGAGAATGTGGAGTTTTTCGCGGGGGATACCGATTTCCGCATAGAAGGTCAGGCGGGTTTCTAGCCAATCCTCGGTGAGCTGCATGCCCTGATCAGGATGGCAGAAATACTCGATTTCCATCTGCTCGAACTCACGGGAACGGAAGGTGAAGTTCCGGGGGTTGATCTCGTTACGGAAGGATTTTCCGACTTGTGCGATACCGAAGGGGAGCTTGATCCGGTTCGAATCGAGCACGTTCTTGTATTGGCAGAAAATCGACTGAGCAGTCTCCGGGCGGAGGTATGCGATGTCGCCGCCAGTCGCTCCCATGTTGGTTTTGAACATGAGCTCGAACTGTTTAGGCTCGCCGAGTACTCCGCCGCAGTTCGGGCAGGGATTCTGCGGGCCGGTCTGGGCGAATTGCTCGGTAGCCATGAGCTGGTAGAAATACCATGGATCCATCGGTTGGTGGCGTTCCGCTTCTTCGAGGAAAAAGCTAATGGTAATTTCTGGAGTCCGCACGAGTGCCAAGCCTGGAGCCAGCTTCTTGCCGTTTTTGTTCGCCCAACGCTTCAGTTGTTCGCCAGTGATTGCTGTGGCAGCAATTTCACCGGGATTCGTCACGGTCATCTCGCCAGCGAGAGATTGAGCCCATGGGGATTCAGCGACTGATTCCCGGAGTTGGTCGAAACGGATATGTTTCTGACACTGCTTGCAAGTTGCCATAGGATCGCTGAATCCGCCAATATGGCCGGAGGATTGGAGGACTTCTTCCATGGTAAGGATGGAGCCATCCATACCCAGAACGTCATCCCTCTCCTGCACGGTCTTGCGCCACCAATAGTCCTTGAGGTTGCGTTTCAGTTCGGTGCCGAGCGGGCCGTAATCCCAGCAACCGTTGAGTCCGCCGTAGAGTTCACCCGCTTGGAAAATAAAGCCTCTGCGTTTGCAAAGGGAGACAATCTTCTCCATCCGCACCGGGTCCGTAACATCTTTGTTTGCCATAAAATTAGTCCCGCTTTCGGGCGCGCGGATAAAAACATAGCCATTTCCCTACGGCAACATCAATTCGGGAGCCCGGAAAGCCGGTTCCCACTCGGATCGCTGCGGCGAATTCAGTGCCCCCGAGGGAGGACTAGAATCCGCCGCAGCCCATCCGCTAACCACGGAAATACCGAGAAATTGAAGCCTGAAACGTGCCAATGGCTTTGAAACTCTAAGTTTTAAACTTTAAACCTCAATGAAGACTCAAGGCTTGAGCCTCGCCCCCCGCGCCGAAGTCTTCCTTCGGGTTTAAAGTTTAGAGTTTAAAGTTTCCGCAGCTTTGTCCAACTTCCCGCCCCGCACCATGACCGCCTCCGAGATCCGCACTTCCTTTTTCGAATTCTTCCAAGAGAAACAACACACCCTCGTGCCCTCAGCCTCGCTGATGCCGCAGTCTCCTGGTCTGCTTTTTACAAATGCGGGGATGAACCAGTTCGTACCCTATTTCCTTGGGACGGAGAAAGCTCCTTATCGTCCGGCGCGTGCCACTGATACGCAGAAATGCATCCGCGCGGGCGGCAAACATAATGACCTCGAGGATGTCGGCTACGATACCTACCACCACACGTTTTTCGAAATGCTGGGGAACTGGTCTTTTGGCGATTATTTCAAAAAAGAAGCTATCGAGTGGAGCTGGGAGCTGATCGTCGAGCGCTGGGGCGTCCCTGCGGAAAGGCTCTACGCCTCCGTGTATAATCCGGGCGAGGGTGATCCATCCACCTTCGACCAAGAGGCCTATGATCTCTGGGCGGAGCTTTTCAAAAGCAAAGGGCTCGACCCCGCGAAGCACATCGTAAACGGAAACGTCAAAGACAACTTCTGGATGATGGGCGAGACCGGCCCCTGCGGCCCCTGTTCCGAGCTTCACGTTGATCTCACGCCCAACGGCGACTCCGGCGGCAAGCTGGTGAACATGGATTCCGATCTCTGTATCGAGATCTGGAACCTCGTCTTCATTCAATACAATGCCGAGGCCGATGGCACCTTCCGCGACCTGCCGTCCCAGCACGTGGATACCGGCATGGGCTTCGAGCGCGCCTGCTCGCTCATCCAGAACACCAAAGGCTTCACTGATTTCTCCAACAAGCCAACCAACTACGCGACCGACGTCTTCCAGCCAATCTTCCGGAAACTCGAAGAGCTGAGCGGAAAAACCTACTTGGATATTTATCCTGAGCCAGGCGCGGATCGCGCGGCCTTTTCCGATGAAATGAAAACAGCGGTTGCCTTCCGCGTCATCGCAGACCACCTCCGCACCCTGAGCTTCTCCATCGCCGACGGCATCATGCCCGGCAACAACGGCCGCAACTACGTTCTTCGCCGAATCCTCCGCAGAGCAGTTCGCTACGGCCGTCAGCTTGGATTTTCTGGAGAAAAGCCGTTCTTTGGAAATCTTGTGGAAGCACTCGTTGAGCAGATGGGCGATGTGTTTCCGGAGCTGAAAAGCCGTGCGGAGTCCGTCCGGGTGACTTTGGAAAACGAGGAGTCGAGCTTCAACCAGACTTTGGATCGTGGGCTTAAGCGTTTCGAAGAATCGGTAGTTGGCCTGGGCAACGAAGAGCTTTCCGGTGACGTTGCTTTCCAACTTTACGATACCTTTGGTTTTCCGATCGATCTTACGGAGCTCTTGTGTGCTGAGCGTGGTTTGAAGCTAGATATGTCGCGCTTTGAGAAGCTAATGGATCAGCAGCGCAAGCAGGCGCAGGCCGCCCAGAAATCCACCATTGTCCGGGCTCTGGATATTTCTTCAGATGCCGTCACCGAATTTGTTGGTTTCGAATTGGACGAAACGGAAGCTACCGTCCTCGAAATTCATCCCCAGGAAAACTCCCTCTTTGTCGTCACAGACAAGACCGTCTTTTACGCGGAAATGGGTGGTCAGAGTGGGGATTCTGGGACGCTTGTTGTTGGAGGAAACATCCATCGGATTTCGGGGACACAGCAAGTTGGACAAGCCCGCGCCCACATCATCGAGAAATGTGATTTATCAGTAGGCGACAAGGTTTCTCTGAATATCGATATCAAACGCCGCCGTCCTATCGAAGCTCACCACACCGCGACCCACCTCCTTCACTGGGCGCTGCACGAGGTGGTTTCCCAAGACGCCTCCCAGCAAGGTTCCTCGGTGGATGAGCACCGCCTTCGCTTCGACTTCAACAGCGCCGCTCTCACTCCGGAGCAACTCGCAATGATGGAGGAAATGGTGAACGGCGCGATCAAACAGGACATGGCTGTTTCTTGGACGGAGGTTCTGCACGCCTCCATCAAAACCCGCACGGATATCATGCAGTTCTTTGGGGATAAATACGGAGACACCGTTCGCGTCGTAGAAATCGGTGGCAAACGCAATGCGCTCGATGGCTACTCAATGGAGCTTTGTGGTGGCACCCACGTCCGCAATACCTCTGAAATCGGCCTTTTCAAAATTAAATCCGAGGGAGCCATCGCTTCCGGCGTGCGGCGCATCGAAGCCGTCTGCGGCGAGGCCGCATGGAACCACATCCGTGAGACTATCGAGAAATGGGATGGCGATCTCACTGCCGCCACCGAGAAGCTCAAGCTAGCGAACGAAAAGCTGGTCGAGCTCGGGCAAGAGGCTCTCACCGTCAACGAATTCCCCCACATCATGGGAGCGATGCTTGTGGAGCGAGCCGACATCTCCCAGATCAACGCGACCTTCGACCATGGCATGCGCACGCTTGAGGAAACCCAGGCGGCCGCCATCGAAGCAGAGAAACAGATCAAGAAAATTCAGTCCGCCCAGGCAGCAAGCCTTGCCGACGAAGCTCTCACCGACCTCATCGCAAAGGGTGATCCTATTATCATCAGCTTCGAGTCCGATACCTCGCTCCTCCAGGAACTCCAGAACGGCCTGAAGAAAAAGAACTTCGCCGGCCCCGCCCTCCTCATCGTTGATGACGGCGAGAAACTCCACCTCGCCGTCCATTGCGGAGCGGACGCGATCGCCAAAGGCCTGAAAGCCGGAGACATCCTCCGAGAACTCGCAGCCATCGGTGGTGGCAAAGGCGGCGGCAAGCCCGACCAGGCTCGCGGAGCGGCTCCGGATCGCGATAAGCTCGGCGAGATCAAGGCCGCGGCTGGCGCGCGGTTCTAATTTGCGTCTCGCCTCCTAGCTGCGGAAGGTCTGAAATCGGTTTCAACGTATGCAGTTGAAATTGAAAATTCCTGTAGCTGCGGCGGGCCGCCCAGATTTGCGGCTGGGCTTTTCCCACGCGAGAGGGAGGGTGGCACGTTTGCGCCGGGCAACGGAGAACGAGGCGAAAATCAGCAACCGCGAAGCCCGGATGCAGGTCGTATTGATCTGCTATTCGCTGTGGGTAGGCTTCTGGTTCCTGGCATGAAGGCCGTCTCCGCGTAGCACGGGAAAAGGTAGAGAAATTGGAAGCCTTGAAGAAAAGCTGGGAAGCGGGCGCAAATTGACCGGGCGGGCAAAAGATCGCTGGCTTTTGTCGGCGTGAAACTGCGTAGCCCTAGATTCCAAGAATATTGCGAACCAATGTGATTCCGAGATAGATCAGTCCGACGATTAAGATCAGGATGATCGGAGCAACCAAGATCTGAATCCCGTAGAATCCCATCGCGAACTGGAATCTCTTGCAGGGACTTGCCTTGTTGATTGGAGCCTTTCGGGACTCCGGGAGGTGGGTGTCGCAATATCCAAGTCCGACAACAAATATGGAATAGGCAATAATTACCAAAGGCCAGAGATAGCCCGAAGCTGCGATTCCAATCACGAATAACGGCAGCGTGAATGCAGGCATGATCCAGATAATGAATCTGGCGAGTTTCCTGATGGCTGGTTTGTTGTGAAACGCTTCCATTGGGGGGCTGTGCGGGCTCCTTATAGCGCGATCACTTGGAGCAGATTTTGTCCCTCGTTCCATCGGATGATTTTCTCATCGGCTGTGATCAGTGGGATTCCGAGGACGATTGCGGTTGCCACGATGGTGCGGTCTGCGGGGTCGCCGTGGAAATCGGGCAGGCTGCAGCTTGTGGTGGAAATTTCCGCAGTGAGAGGTACGAGGGTGACGGGAGGGGCGAGGTTTTCGGAAAACCATGTCCCCCAGTCCGGTAAAAGCTCCAAACAACCCTTCATCGCCAGCATGGAAACTTCCCATTGAGAAATGGCGGGGATGATTGCTGTGCCTGAAAAATCTTTTAACAATGTCGCGCGGGTATCCCCCGCGGACGACCAGACCCAGACATGTGTGTCGAATACGGCGGCGACCAGATTCTCAATCTTCGGCATCCCAGTGTTCTTTCGTGGTGAGGAGATCGCCGAGAATTACGGTGTTTTTTGCGGAGCGTCCGAACAGGGCACCGGGGCTGCTTGATGCGATGGGCACAAGTTCAGCAGCGGGTCGCCCGTGGCGTGTGATCGTGACGCGGGATTTCTCCTTCTGCACCTTTTCGATCACGCCGAGGCACTTCGCCTTGAACTGAGTGACGGTCATGTCCATGAAATGACTATGGTATGACCATAGTCGGATTGCAAGGTGATCACCCAAACAGCTTTACAGAAACCCTTACGAACCATTGAATCCCTGCGACATGCCCCTGACCATCAAACCAAAATCCGAATGCGCCTTTGATCAAATTTCCCTCGGGGAAGTGATGCTCCGCCTTGATCCCGGCGAGGGACGAATCCGCACCGCCCGCCAGTTCCAAGCATGGGAAGGCGGCGGGGAATACAATACCTCGCGTGGACTTCGGAAATGCTTTGGCTACAAGACGGCGGTCGTGACTGCTTTCGTGGATAACGAAGTCGGACATCTGATCGAAGATTTCATCATGCAGGGTGGTGTCGCTACGGATTTTATCCAATGGCGCGAGGATGACGGCATCGGGCGCTCCGTCAGAAACGGTTTGAACTTCACGGAGCGTGGATTCGGAATTCGTGGAGCAGTGGGAAATCCCGACCGTGGAAACACTGCCGCCTCCCAGCTCAAGCCGGGTGATGTTGATTGGGATCACATTTTCGGAAAACTCGGCGTCCGTTGGTTCCACACCGGTGGCATTTACGCCGCACTTTCGGAAAGCGCCGCTGAAACCACAATCGAGGCGGTGAAAGCGGCCAATAAATACGGCACCATTGTTTCCTACGACTTGAACTACCGTCCGTCCCTTTGGAAAACTATCGGCGGTCTTGATAAGGCACGTGAGGTAAACCGCGAGATTGCCAAATACGTCGATGTCATGATCGGAAACGAAGAGGACTTCACCGCTTCCCTCGGCTTCGAGGTCGAGGGTGTGGATCACAATATTTCCTCCATCGAGCTGGATGCCTTTAAAGCGATGATTGAGACGGCTGTGAAAGAGTTCCCGAACTTCAAAGTTGCTGCCACGACCCTTCGTGGTGTGAAAACAGCGACTGTCAACGATTGGTCGGCCATTCTCTGGCACGACGGCGAGTTCCAGGAGAGCCGCAAGTATGACGACTTGGAAATCCTCGACCGTGTTGGCGGCGGAGATTCGTTCGCCTCTGGTCTCCAGTTCGGTTTTCTTGAGTTCAACGATGCGAAGAAGGCCATCGAATATGGCGCTGCCCACGGCGCCCTCGCGGCAACGACCCCTGGAGATACCTCGATGGCGAACCAGGAGGAAGTTGAGAAGCAAATCTCCGGCGGAGGCGCGCGGGTGGTAAGATAACGAGAAAAGAGTGTTCCCAGGGTTGGTGGCTTTCAGTTCTTTTCCGTGATCGTCGCTTGCTTTTCCAGCAAGTGGCTTCAACTTTTTACGCGAAATTTATGCGAGCCTTTCTCACCAGCCTAGTTGTATTCTTTTCGCTTTTGAGAATTTCTCAAGGAGCGACGGTTTTTTTTGAAAAACACATCGAAACCGAAGGTGGGCCGCGCACCTGGGCATACGAGCTAGGCGTCGCCTTCATCACGCCGAATGAGATCGAGAACTTCCTTTTCATAAACGATACAGTAAGTAGGGCAGATGGGCCGGCAGGAGGTGAGATCTACACTTTCACTGCATCCCGCCGGTTGGGTCAGCTGGTTTGGAAAATTGGTGACCATACTTTCACTCCCCAGCTCGAGTTGCCGTTTACGATGGAGCTGGTCAACGAGAACGCGGGGAACACGTTCATGGCTTTTGCTGGCTCCTTCAATGTGAGATGGATCGATTTCCCTTGGAATGATTATGTGAAAACAAGTTTCTCAATGGGTGTAGGTCTGAATTATTCTGATGAGATCTACCTGATGGATCAGATTAGGCACCCGGGAAACGACAGATCTCGCCTGAAGTTTAACTGGCCGATTCAGGCAACTTTCGCTTTTTCGGACTATCCTGACGATCAGTTGATGCTGTTCATTATCCATCATTCCGGTGGACGTTTGTTTGACCACGGCGGGCTGAACGCTCTGGGCATCGGGTATCGAAGGGATTTCTGATCGCTTGGCATGTCAGTGAACGCTCAAGTGTGAAAGAGAATCACTGGAGTTGAGACGTTCCGCTCCGTTCAAGAGGGGGGCAAGATTCTCCCGAAACGGCTTGGCGCAAGATGCGGAGCTACGTTTTCGTGGCTTGGGCGTCCCGCCCCAGGCCGTTTCGGGAGACATCTTGGCTCCCGAATGTTTTTGTCGGGACAGGAATGTCCCGACTCCCCATGCTGCCGCCGTGCCGGAGACAGAAGAAATCGCCCCCAAGCCGCCGAACCTGCGCCAGGATCTCACTGTCCTGATGAAGGTGCGGCTGAACTTCTTTGTGCTGGTCACGACCTTTTTCGGCTACTTGCTGGCGCGGAAGGGAATGGCTATGGATTGGTGGATTCTTGTTCATACCCTTATCGGGACGGCAGCCGCAGCCTTCGGATCGGCAGCGTTTAACCAACTCATGGAGATCGATCTAGATCTGTTGATGAAACGCACGGCGGATCGGCCTCTGCCATCGCGCAGGATGAATCCGATCACGGCCTTCGGGGTCGGGTGGGTGCTTTCTGCGATGGGGATAATCCATCTTGCGGTGATGGTGAGTCCATGGGCTGCCTATCTGACTGCGGCGACCGTTGCAATCTACGTTTTCGTTTACACACCGATGAAACGGATGAGTTCCCTGAATACCTTGGTCGGTGCGATTCCGGGCGCGATCCCGCCGATGATAGGCTGGGTAGGCGGCGGTGGCGGGGTTAATGATCCCGAGTCTTGGTTCCTTTTCGGTATCCTATTCTTCTGGCAGCTTCCCCATTTCGTAGCGATCAACTGGCTGTGCAGACAGGAGTACGAAGATGCCGGCTACAAAATGTGGTCGAACGGAGATGTCAGCGGTCGGAAAAGTGGTATGCTATGTGCGATGTTTTCTGTCGTGCTCGCGGTGTTTTCCCTGCTGCCCGCGATCTGGGGCTTTGCAAACGTCCTGTGGCTGATCGGGGGGCCGCTGTTCGGGCTGGCGATCATGGCGCTTTCCTTCCGTTTTATCAAAGACGGCGAGAGGAAATCTTGCCGACAGTTATTCTTTTCCACTCTCATTTATCTGCCCGTGGCCCTGACGGTTCTTCTGATTGCGTGGAAACGGTGATCGGCTTACAGTCTTGATTAATCTGGCCTTTTGAATAGACGTAAGGAAACGAGCGTCAAACGGTGCGAACCAAACTCATTTATGAAGACAAGAAACCTAGTCCTCGCCGCGATATCACTCTTAGCTTTTGTCCCTGGCATGGCCGCTGAAGAAGGCTTTAAGCCTCTCTTCGATGGTAAGACGATTGATGGCTGGCACAATCCCTACAAATGGGGAGAGGTCAAGGTGGTGAATGGCGAGATCCACCTCACTGGTAACAAGAAATTCTTCGTCGTGACCGATAAGAAATATGACAATTTCGTTTTCGAAGGAGACGTTCTTCTTCCTGAAGGGAAAGCCAATAGTGGCTTTCTTTTCCGGGCGATCGAAGAACCGGGAAAGGCTTACGGATACCAGGCCGAGGTGGACGGGGATCCCAAACGGGGTTGGTCAGGCGGATTCTACGACGAAGGTCGCCGTAAGTGGTTCATTAGTCCAATCAAGGGAGACAAAAAAAGCGAAGCTGATTTCCGTGAAAGGGCGGGGGATACTTTCAAGCGGAACGACTGGAATACCTACCAGCTCACCTGCAAGGGGAACCAGATCACTATCGAAGTGAACGGAGTCGTTACTACCAATGTCGAAGACGACAAGGATTCTTCGGGGGTAATAGGTATCCAGCATCACGGAGAAAAAGGTCAGACCTACAAGTTCCGAAATCTCCGTATCAAGGAACTGGACTGAATAATCCGTAATGTCCATCGCTTCCGAATTGATCAGGGCCGGTATGGAGTTGGCGGATGAACTTCGCCAACTCCAGTTTTCCGATCCCGTTACGAATACCTATCTGACCGTCGATTACGCGTCGGACGGGTATGAATCGTATCTGCGGAAATTCGGAAACTCGAAGAAACGTGTGCTGATGCTTGGGATGAACCCCGGCCCTTATGGAATGGCGCAGACAGGTGTGCCCTTCGGCGAAATAGGACTGGTTAGGGACTGGATGGAGTTGAACCCAAAGATAGGGAAACCTGCCAACGAGCATCCGAAGCGCCCTATTACAGGAATGGACTGCCCGAAGTCCGAGGTCAGCGGGCGTAGGTTGTGGGGCTTGTTTTCCGAGAAATTTCCGAAGGCGGAAGATTTTTTCAAAGACCATCTGGCCATTAATTTTTGTCCATTAATTTGGATGAAAGACACGGGAGCAAACCTGACGCCGGACAAGATCAAGGCTACGGAAATGGTAGCGGTGGATAGTGCCTGTCAGAAGCATCTGCGACGGTTGATCGAATTACTGGAACCCCAGTATTTGATCGGAGTGGGAGCCTATGCCGAGAAGAAGATGGCTCTTGCAAAGGAAGAACTCGGAGTGGATGGAACGATAGGAAAAATCCTCCATCCGTCGCCTGCGTCACCCGCGGCAAACAGGGGATGGGCTGAAGCTGCTGAGAAGCAGCTTCGCGAGTTGGGTATTTGGTGATACGGGCATCCGTTGATCAAGACGCCGAATATCGACAGGCTTGCTGGGGAGTGAGTGAGGCTTACTTCGTTTGTAACGGGCTCTTGGTGCGTGCCTTCCCGGACACAACTGATGATCGGGCGCTACATGCCACGTGTGAAACTGAATGGCGGTCCTGGCTCGGATGGAAAGGGCGGCTTCCGGATTCTGAGCATACCTTGGCGGAAGGTCTCAAAATGGCTGGCTATGGAACACACATGGTCGGGAAATGGCATCTCGGCTACAAGCAGAAGCGCTTCCTGCCGGAAAAGGTCTCGAAGCTACGGAAAATCATGGAAATAATGTCCGAAGAGACCGGTCGCGGGATCGCGGAAGGATGATGTGATTTTTAGCAAGAAATCGAAAGGTCGCCAAGTCTTTGAGCGTAGTATCCCCATGTCAGATCAGAACCTAGAAACACCCGGCCGAAGAACATTTCTAAAGACAGGGTCTTTAGCAGCAACCGCAACCCTCATCCCCACCGCAGCACGCGCCGAAGATGCGGTTAAGGAAATCAAGGTAGCACTCGTCGGCTGCGGAGGTCGTGGAACCGGTGCGGCCGCCCAATCTCTAGCTGTCCCAGGCACAAAGCTCGTCGCGATGGCCGATGCCTTCGAGGACAACATCGGGAAGGCATACGAGACTCTTAAGAAGAAGTTCGGCGACCGTGTGGACGTCCCGGCGGAGCGCCGTTTCCATGGTTTCGATGCTTTTAAGAAAGCGATCGATTCTGCGGATTTGGTTTTGCTTTGCACGCCTCCGGGTTTCCGTCCCCCTCATTTCGAATACGCGGTGGAGAAAGGAAAGCACGTTTTTCTGGAGAAACCGCTCGCCGTCGATGGCCCGGGAATTCGGAAAGTGATGGAGGCGGCGAAGGTGGCAGATAAGAAGAAGCTGAAAGTCGTCTGCGGCCTCCAACGCCATTACCAGAATAACTATCTGGAAACTTTGGAAAAAATCAAAGAAGGTCTCATTGGAGAAATTTCCAGCACGCAGGTCTATTGGTCTGGCGGCGGTGTTTGGACACGGGCGCGTCAGGAAGGCATGACCGAAATGGAATACCAGATGAGGAATTGGTATTATTTCAACTGGATCTGCGGGGATCACATCACCGAGCAACACATCCACAACCTCGATGTGAGCAATTGGTTCATGGGCGAGCACCCGGTGAAGGCGGTGGGTATTGGTGGCCGCACCAAGCGCGTAGGCAAGGACTGGGGGGAGATCTACGACCATCATTACGTGGAATACACCTATCCGGACGGGACGATCATGAACAGCCAGTGCAAGCACTGGAACGGCACATGGTCCAAGGTTTCCGAAACCATTGTCGGCACCAAGGGCACGGCTACACCTGGATTGATCAAGGATCGCAGCGGAAAGGTCATCTGGCGCTTCCGTGGAAAGAACAACAATCCTTACCAGACCGAGCACGACGTCCTCGTCCAACACATCCGCGAAGACAAGCCTATCAACAACGCCTTCTACACTGCGGAAGCCACCCTGACCTCAATCATGGGTCGGATGGCGACATACTCCGGTCAGGAAATTACCTGGGAGCAGGCGCTGAACTCCGATCTGGATACGATGCCCAAAGTTCTCGCATGGGATGCTGATCCGGGCCCAAAGCCAGGCCCGGACGGTTTGTATCCGGCACCGATTCCCGGCGAGACCAAGGTCGTCTGAGGCGGCTAGTGCTCCAAATTCCTTAAAACGATGGATTTCTGCTTGCCGATTTACGCGATGGCTTCGTCGTCATCCTTTTGAGGAATCCAAAGCACTACTAGGGATTCTGTTTCTTTTCGATCTGGGATCTCAATGATCTCAGGTCGGTATCGATTCTTTCAAGTAGGGTGAGGAGCTCCGGGTCGGAGTTTGCCGTCAACTCCGGTGTGAGGGAAAGTTCCTGCATGGTGGAGACGATGATACCGATAAACAGTTTCAGGATCGTAAACGTGGCGATGATGAATGTATCGGAAAAGCCGTCCTGTTCAACCTCGGTTCACGCAGGCTGCGGTGGCGAGAGCATCGGCAGCGGCGGAGGTTTCTGCAACGATGGTTGCAGTGCTGGATTCGGTGAGGCCCAGGCCAGTGCGTGGATCGATGATGTGGGAATAGCGCTTTCTGCTGATTTCGATAAACTGATGAAGGTCTCCGGAGGTGGAGACTGCTTCGTTAACGAGTTCCACGGGAGGTTTTGGTTCGCCTGTTGTCTTGATGGCAATTGTCCAATGATCTTTGCCGGGAGGGGGCCCCCCGACGCGGACGTCACCGCCGCAGGTGATGGAGGTGCGTGGGAGGCCGTGCTTTTCGAAAACCGCGAGCATAGCATCCGCCGCTTGGCCTTTTGCAATGCCACCGAGATCGAGTCTCATAGCCGGCACCGTGAAGGTGAGGCTTCGGTTTACTTCGTTAAGGATCAGCTTTTGGTAGCCGGATGCGGCGAGTGCAGCTGCCAGTTTCTCTGAGGAAGGAAGTGATTTCCTTCGGCGGGATTCGCGCCAGAGCTTGGTCATTGGGCCAAGCGTTGGATCGAAATTACCTTTGGTCATCCGGGCAAAGTGCTGTGCCTGGAGTAGTAGTGGAAACAGCGTCTTGGAAACGCGTTGCGGCTTTCCATGGGGGAGTTTTGAAAACGAGAGGAGTTCTGAATCCGCGATATAGTCCGAGGCTACGGAGTTGAAGTTCTCTGCAGTGGCGAAGGCTTCGGTGTTTGCTTTCTCTGCCAGTTCATGGTCTTCGGTGTGGGTCTTGATCTTAAAAAGAGTGCCCATCAAAGGGCGCTCGAAAGCGAATTCTGAAGCACTCGCAACTGATGGGAGGAGGGTCGCACCGCAGAGGATTTTCAGGGTGCTGCGGCGGTTCATTGGATGAAATCCGGCTGGTTTCTCGGCCGCACTTCCGTGATGGGAATCGTGCGGTGAGATTTCTGAAATGGGTCAACTCAGTGAGATGGACTCTACCGGTTTAGGGGATAGATCTGTAGATCTCTTCCAGAGCTTGGACGGTGTAAGCTGTGACGAGGACGGGGTTGGACTCCATCCAGCGGCCGTTGTCGTTCACCCACGAGCCGTTTTCGCGCTGGGTGGTGAGGAGTTTTGCGGCAAGATCCGTTCTCCAATCGGCTTCGGAGCCATCGGCGAGTTTTAGCTTGTCGATGCCTGCCGCATTCATGGCCTTGGCCATTGCATGGTAATAATAATAAAGACCCTCGGCTCCCATGTTTGGGTTTTCCTCCATGGTGTAGTTTTTTCCGAGCCACTCTTTCACTGCGACGATGCGTGGATCGTCCGGCTCGAGCTGGGCGTAAACGAGGGAAAGAAGTCCGGCGTAGGAAATGGAACCGTATGAGCGGAGAGCTACCTTGCCATCCTCGGTTATATCTTCACCTGCCTTTGAGCTGCCGGGGGTGTAGATAAATCCGCCTTTATTCTTTGGATCATCGGAAGCCCATTCCTGGTCGTTCGTAGCTTTTAGGTTTTGGCTGCGGGAGAGGAAGGTGAGTGCCGCATCCCAGTCGAGAGTCGGTTGCTCGCCGAATTTGCCGTCGTCCACGACTTTTTCGGAAAGAGCCAGTGCCTCAATGGAGAGGTAAGTGTTCGACATATCGGTATGGTCGTCTTTCGAGCCGTAGCCGATGCCACCATCGTTCTGGTCGTCGGTCTTGCCTTTTTCGCCGATGTCCCACTGATTGTTGATGAGGTGGCGGCGCGCCTTGACGATGGCGGGTTCGTATTCGCTAAGACCTGGTGCGACTAGCGCCGTGACGGAAGTTGCGGTGTTGTAGGTTGTGAGGCCGCGGTTGTAGATACCTCCGTCTTCCTTCTGTTGTGCTACAAGCCAGTCATAGCCTTTCCTCATGTGCTCCGGAAGTTTCTTGGAAAGATCCAGGTTCGGATCGCGGGCTAGTGCGGTGAGTGCGAGTGCGGTGAAGGCCGGGAGTCCTCCATCGTCCCAGTAGCCTTTTTCATCTTGCTGGGCGACAAGCCATGCGTTGCCGCGGGCGATCGATTGTTTGAGCTCCTGCTGGATGGAGAGATACGGTTTCTCACCTGCGAAGGTGCTGATGGATAGGGCTAGGAGTAGTGCCAGGGATTTCATGAGTTTTGGTGAATTGCGTATTCGCGGAAGCCGGGTTCGATATGATCCCTTAGATTTAGATTGTTTCCACTCTTTTCGGAACGTTTGGAAAGAGGCGGTTCTTAGGGTTTTTCCTTATATGGAGCGATGATGATGCTCACTTTTGTTTCTAATTCGGGGATTCTGTCTGTGAAACAGCTCCAGACCTCGTCGTTGAAATTGTCATCACCTGGATAATTGATCAGGGAGCTATTGGTTACGAAAATTGCGGCGACGTCACCTGTGGTCTCAGGGACAAATTTTCCGTCGTGGAATTCCGATCCTCCGTAGATCCAGAACGTAGGCGGCATGGCCTTGGCTGTGGTTTCGTGGCGGATCCAGTCATAGACTGGGTAACGTATCGTTTTCCCGCCCTTTTCCACTTCCACGTCGATGACGATTCTGGCGGTGAGACGGGTTCCCTCCGCTTCCTCGTGAAAATCCCCTGATAGAACACCAGGTTCCTTCCAGAGGCGGTAGAGCTCTTTGGAAGGTTTGTAGTTTAGGAGTGCGAAGGAGACGTTGATATTCGTCGGGGAGGCTTCGGTGCGGAAAAGGGCTTCGTGAATTTTTCCGTTCTGGTGGACAATGAGGTATTCCAGTAGCCCTTCCCTGAGGTTCACCAATGCCGGGAAACGGATCTCCCGGGTGGATTTGTCTAGGGTGACATCACCAACCCGGTAGCGGCTCTCATCGAGTTTCTCAACCTTCGGCACTTGCGGCGCCACAGCCTTGGTAGGTTTTTCCTCTTCCGTTCCCTGAGCATGGATATGCGGGGAAAATAGGAAGAGGGCGAGCCCAACGTGGAGACGGAATCTCATGCGGAGTTGGTTTAGATAATTCCGCGTGCCTTGAGGTTGTTCAGGCGATGTGCGGTTTCCACAAGAGCGTCGATGGTGATCTGGGTGTAGGAGCGGCCGTCGCGGGTGTCGATACCGTGGCCGGGCTCGAGGTTTCGGAGGCCTTCGAGAGCTGGATCTTGGTGGTGGAAAACCTCGACGAAAACGGTTTCCAGTTTCCCGGTCTTCGCCGCGGCGAGCAGGGTTGCTCCTATCCAGCCGTCGTCTGTGCTGAGACAGCCGCGGGTGGTGGGACAGGAGGCGTGGTAGATGCCCATGTGCCCGGCCTCTGCGATTTCGGCGAGGAGTTTCTGGTTCTCTTCAATCGAGAACCCGGAATTGCCCATGTGCGCGGCATCGGTAAGGAGTTTGAAAAAGTCTTGGCCGATTTCCTTGTTTACCGCTTTCACGAATGTCCAGGCACGCTTGAGGTTGGTGAAGGTTTTAAACTCGCCGGGGCGGAGGAATTCGATGTGCCACGCGGAAATGTTGGAGTCCAAAAGGCCGGACTCGCGTACGGCGCGGGCGTGGACTTTCACGTTTTGTGCGACTGCGGTATCGAGATCCATGTTATCCGGGCCGTTCATCCATTCCTCGATGGAGGTGGAGGAGACCGAAGCGATTGCGTGCTGCTGTGCGGCTTTGAGTGATCCAACGAGCTGGTCGACGACGGCATCCTCATCGGTGGGATCCATAGGGTTTGCGCCGGCGACCATCATGATGATGTGGACTTCGAGGTCGAGGGATCGCAGTCCGGTGATCATCTCCTCGACGTCGCCTTCGTTGGCTCCTGAGAAGAACGGGATCTGTGTGCAGGTGGGGCGGAAAGGGGATTGCTGGCAGATGCGATCCATTTCAGCAACGACGGCGAGGCGGCCATCCTCTTCGCGAGGGAATTTACCTTCTTCATCGGGTACTAGCCCGCCTACGAACTTGATGTGAGTCGGGACGATTCCGAGGGCGATTTCGGGTTTGAGGGTCAGTTTTTGTGACATGCGCGAAGTGTGTATTTGATGAGAGAAGAGTCAAGGAAGAGCCTTCCCATGAAAAGGCCATCAACTCTGCTGCAGGGCGGCTGGGCTGCCGGAAAGCAGTTTTTAAGGCTAGATTTTCACTAGTCGGGGGATTTTTGCACTTCGGTAGTCTTTGGCTCAACTTTCTGCTCACGTACTTTTTCAGCCTGTTCCTCAAGCTGCTCAGCACGCATTTCGCCGACCTCAAGAGTGACGGAAGCGTCTTTTTCCAAGACTTTCGCCGTCTTTTCATCACCCTTGGTTTCCCTGATCTCCTTTGCCTCTGCGATTTTTTCCTCTGCGGATTTCTCCACTTCGAGACGAACCTGTTCCGCCTTTGCCTCGAGACTTTCGGCAGTCTGTTCCAATTGCTCGTCCCTTGTTTCCCCATGCTGTGAATTACAGGAAGTGGTGAATAGGGCAATTAGTGGGAAAAGGATGAGTAAGTTTGTATGTATAGTCATTTCGCCGAGGTTCGCTTCGAATGTACACTTCATAGCGGCTTTTGCAGCAGAATGTGCAGGAAAAAATTCGCGGTTGATTATTTTGATGCGAAAAAACCCGCACCGGACGAGCCGGGGCGGGTTTTTGAAAAGGTTGGCTGCGGACTAAAGTCCGCGCTCCTTACTTGCCAGCTCGGAGGGCTTCTTCGCGCTCCTTGGCCTTGGTGATCACATCTTCGGCGATGTTCTTCGGACAAGCGGCGTAGTGGCTGAACTCCATGGAGAACTGACCGCGACCGGAGGTCATGGTACGAAGGTCTCCGATGTAACCGAACATCGCGGAAAGCGGTGCTTCTGCTTTGACGCGGACGCCGCCTGGAGTCGGCTCTTGGCCATGGATCATACCGCGGCGACGGTTGAGGTCGCCGATGACATCACCAATTTTCTCCTCAGGGGAGAAGACATCGAGTTTCATCATTGGTTCGAGGATCTGTGGGCCAGCCTTGACCATGGATTGGCGGTAGGCTGCCTTGGATGCGATTTCGAACGCGATGGCGGAGGAGTCAACTGCGTGGAAGCCACCATCGTTGAGGGTGACCTTGAAGTCCAAGCAAGGATACCCGGCAAGCGGTCCCTTATCGACGGAGAACTTGAAGCCTTTTTCGACGGCAGGAATGTATTCCTTGGGGACGTTGCCACCAACGATTTTGGATTCGAAGACGAAGCCAGAGCCGACTTCGCCTGGCTCGATGGTGTAGTCGATCTTCGCGAACTGACCGGAACCACCAGATTGTTTCTTGTGGGTGTAGCTATCGGAAATGGGCTTGGTGATGGTTTCGCGGTAAGCAACCTGTGGTGCGCCGACTTCGACTTCCACTTTGTGCGTGCGCTTGAGGATGTCGATTTTGATGTCGAGGTGAAGTTCGCCCATTCCTCTGAGGATCATCTCGTTGGTTTCCTCGTCGGTCTCGACGCGGAAGGACGGATCCTCCTGGATCATCTTGCCAATTGCATTTGCGAGTTTCTCGGCGTTCGCTTTGTCTTTTGGAGCAACGGCGATGGAGATGACGGGATCCGGGAATACCATCGGCTCGAGGGTCGCAGGATTCTTCATGTCGCAGAGGGTGTGTCCGGTTTGGACATTTTTGAGTCCAACAATTGCGATGATGTCCCCGGCTTGAGCTACGTCGATTTCCTTGCGGTCATCGGCGTGCATCTCGACCATACGACCGACACGTTCGGTTTTACCAGTGAAGGAGTTGAGGATTGTATCGCCCTTCTTGATGGTGCCCGAATAGATGCGGGTGAAGGTGAGCGCACCGAACTTGTCATCCATGATCTTGAAAGCGAGCGCGCGGACCGGAGCGGTCGGGTCGATGACTGCAAATTCTCCAGTTGGGGTGCCTTCCGCGTCCACTTCAGGGAGTGGTTTGACATCGAGCGGGTTCGGCAGGTAATCGACTACGGCGTCGAGGAGGAGTTGGAGGCCTTTGTTTTTGAAGGAAGAGCCGCAGTAGGTCGGGAAGAATGCGAGATCAATGGTGCCCTTGCGGATGCACTTCTTGAGTGTTTCGATATCGGGCGCTTCGCCTTCGAGGTATTTCTCCATGACATCGTCGTCCTGCTCAACGGCGGTTTCGACCATTTCGGCGCGGAACTCCTTGGCTTTTTCGAGCAAGTCGTCTGGGATTTCCTCGATGGTGAAATTCTCAGGCTGGCCTGAATCGTCCCAGACGTGAGCTTTCATGGTCATAAGATCGACAAGACCGATAAAATCGGACTCGGTACCGATTGGAAGAACCATCACGAGAGGGGTTGCTCCGAGGACTTTTTTCACCTGAGCGACCACGCGGTAGAAGTCAGCGCCGATACGGTCGAGTTTGTTGACGTAGATGATACGGGAGACTTTCGAGTCATTCGCGTAGCGCCAGTTGGTTTCTGACTGTGGCTCAACGCCGCCGGATCCGCAGAAAACGCCGACGCCGCCGTCGAGAACTTTAAGGGAACGGTAAACCTCGATGGTGAAGTCAACGTGGCCTGGTGTGTCGATGACGTTGAACTGGTGATCGTTCCAGAAACAAGTGGTCGCAGCGGATTGAATGGTGATACCGCGCTCGGCTTCCTGATCCATGAAGTCCATGGTGGATTCGCCGTCGTGAACCTCACCGATCTTGTGGATTTTTCCGGAAAGTTTGAGAATACGCTCGGTGGTGGTTGTTTTGCCGGCGTCAACGTGGGCGAAAATGCCGATGTTGCGATATTTGGTGAGGTCCTTCATGCCTGTAATGTGTAATGGTTTGTGGAGCCGAGAGCTCTCGGCGGGGCGGGGTTTTAGACGAGGGCGGGGGTTTTGCAATAGCAGAGTGCGGGAAAGGTCAGGTACGGGGAAAGTAAGAATTCCGGCTGTCGTCGTTGAAATTGCCGGTCGGGAGGGCATAGTGCCTCTGTGAAGACAATTGGCGCGGGGCTGCGGCGGGCTCGGGAACTAGACGGGGTGGATGCTTCGTCGCTGGCGCGGCGTCTGCAATGGCTGGGCGGAATGGTGTTTTTCGATACGGCTGGGAATGTCCCTCAAGGTGCTGGCAGGTCCGTTTCCGTGGTGGCTGCTGCTCCGGTAGCCATACACCGGGGAACGGTGAATTCGGAAAATGATCTGGAATTACTCCGGTCGAGGATCGCGGAAAACAATTCTTGCGGGGGAGATTTCGGTTTTCCGGCAGGGGGGCTGTGTGGCTGGGTGGACTACGAGGGGGCTTTTGTGTTCGGGGAATATCCGGAAATGCTGGTCCGCGACGAGGAAACCGGCGAGTGGTGGGAGCGTGGCGGGCTTTCCGGGAGGATGAAGGATTTCTACGAGGAACCTGTCGAAATCGGTGAATTTCGTGAGGAGATGGGTAAGGCGTGCTTTCTTGATGCGGTTTCGCGGGTGAAAGAGTGGATTGCGGCGGGTGATATTTACCAAGTGAATGTGACCCAAGGATTCAATGCCGAGGTATCGGGTGCTGGCTCGCTTTTCGGACTGTATGAGGTTCTTAGGGAAGCAAGTCCTGCTCCCATGGCTGCGTGGCTCGGACTGGACGGGCAGGAAATCCTGAGCACCTCCCCAGAGCTGTATCTGAAAATTTCTGGGAAAGGGGTGGAGACGCGTCCGATAAAGGGGACGAGGCCGCGTTTCGCGGATCCGGATGAGGACAGGCGCTCGGCAGTGGAGTTGCAGACATCGGCTAAGGAGGTGGCGGAATTGGTAATGATAACTGACTTGCTGAGAAACGACCTAGGGCAGGTTTGTGATTTCGGGAGCGTGGAGGTGGCGGGTATGCTTCAGTTGGAAAGTTTTGCTCAGGTGCACCATCTTGTTTCAACCGTGAAGGGAACGCTGCGGGAAGATCTAGATGCAGTCGGTGCACTGGCTGCGTGTTTTCCCGGAGGAAGTATCACGGGTGCGCCGAAGAAGAGGGCGATGGAAATTATCGACGAGCTGGAAGACAGACCTAGGGGGATTTATTGTGGGGTGATCGGCTGGCTTGGCTTCAATGGCGAGAGTGAATTCAATATCGCGATCAGGACGCTTGTGCGTGACGGCGGGAATTTGAGATACCAAGTAGGAGCAGGTATTGTTGCCGACTCGGTGCCGGAAGAAGAATACCGGGAAACTCTGCAGAAGGCGGCGGGGATACGGCTCGGGGTGGAGAGGTATCAAACTTTAAATTCTAAACTTTAAACTCCAAGGTAGAGGAAGAGGATCTAAGAAGGAATCATGGCTGGGCGTTTACTCCCGGCCAGATACAAAAAATCCCACTTCGAATCCGATACGGAACCTCAACTCGATATCTCATCGCTGATCGATGTCTGTTTTCTTCTACTGATCTATTTCCTGGTGACTTGCACGATTCAGCCGAGAGAACAGGATCTCCTGATGGCGCTACCAACTCCGGGATCGAGCCCGGTAAGTCCCGCGATCCCCCGATGTTCATCCGCGTGGCTGAAAATGGAGCGGTGTTTTCCGGAGCCGGGACAGATGAGCAGGTGCTGGATACGGATCCGTCTAGCCGTGAACTACCGTTGCTTTCAAGCCAACTGAGTCTCTACCACGCAGCCGCCCGTAGCGCTGGGGATGAAGCTACTATCCAACTGTATGTGGATGCTTCCGCCACCCAACAGCGCGTCGTCGATGTGCTCAACGCCTTGGGTGGGGAAAGGATTGTTTCGGTGGCATTCACCGATCTGGTGGATGTCCTGTAAAAAAGGCTTACGCCAGTTCCGCAGCGTGGAATTCTTGCCAGTCGTCGAGGTTGTTCAGGTTGACCGCGTCGGTGGGTTTGCCGTCCGGGAGGCCTACTTCGGAAAGGATGGACTGCCGGGTTTCATCGGTGTGCTGGTAGCCGACGATTGCGACGTTGAGTTGGGATACGTCGGTCTGATTAAGTTTCGTAGCGTTGTCTGCGACGAATTTTTCAAATTCAATATAGGTCGGCTTTTTCGAAGAAACGAATTCCACGAGCGAATCGCGGTCGATCCCGAGGGCGTCGAGCACCATCATGTCGTAGCCGGGACCGCAGTTCGCGTAACCGTCTGCGAGCTTGTCGGCTGCGCCGAGGGACATTTTCTGCCAAAGGCGGGGGAGGTGAAGGACTCCGAGTGGGCCGGGAGTTCCGGAGGAAATAGTGGGAACGATTTTGTTGCTCATGGTGGCGGGAGAATAGGACCCGTTTCTAGTATTTCAACCGATATCGAATTAATTTTTTCCATGCCACGCATCGTGCCTGTGGCAGTGGCGAAGGAGTCTGTTTCCATGCCGAGATTATGCAGCATGCTTAGGTAGAGATTGGGTAGCGGGTAGTTGTCGGTCTGGGAAAAGGCTAGGTGATGGCCGTGCTGAACCCATCCAGCACTATTGCTGGGTTCCCGATTAATACCAGCAGCCTGCCCGGCTTTTCGCGTTCGTGTGCAATTTTTAGTGGCGTGAAGAATTCACACCCATTTCACATACGCTTCATTAAGAGTTCATATGGCCGTGGATGATTGCATTCATGAAACTATTCATGCCTTACCGAATTCTACCGATGATTTTCTGTGTCGCGACGCAATTAGAGGCATCACCTCCAGATGGACAAGTCACTCTGCCTTACCAACAGTTTATTGAACTCACCCGCAAACCAGAGATCGAGCCAGATGTCAGGCCGCCTGTGGATGCAGTTTTGGCGCGAGCTGATTACCTGATCGACATCCGCAATGGTCAGACGGTCGTAACAGTTGAGTGGCTTGCAGAAAACTTCAGCGATACGTGGGCATGGGTGGCTGTGGCGCCGCTGGATCTTGCAATCGAACCTGAAGGTGAATCTACCTTGGTCGCCCACGACGGGGCCATTCGTTTGCTGATGTCTGAGACGGGTTCGCATCGTGCTAGTGCGCGTTTTTCGGCGCCCTCGGGTCTTGGTATTGCGGCAAGGTTTCCAATTCTTCCTGCCACGTTTAACAGTATAAAAATTAGCAGTGATGGTAAATCCGCGGATTATCAAATCGACGGCGCGACTCTTTTGAAGGATGCAAACGGTGAGATACGCTATCTACTTCCAGCCAACGCGCATGATGTGATCATTCGGAAGTCTGAATCAGACGATGGAGTGAAAGTGCCGACGACTTGGAGTGTGTTTGCGGCGGCCTGGGTAAAATATGATGCTGGTTGGCTTGATCACGAAGTCCGTCTTTCTGCGATACCTACAGGCGGTGATGGAGTTAACATGCAGGTTACGTTTCCAAACTCACCGTCACGAATTGAAGTGAAGAGTGATGGTTTGTTAGAGTTTGAGAAAAACGATTCTGGATTACTTTTTCGTTGGAACAATCGTGATGCAGGCGAGAGGACTATCACTCTGCGATATCGCACTCAAATCGCGGGTGACGATACACAATGGAGCGTGAAAATCCCGGAAGCCGAAGCCGGTTCTACTGTGGTGATTGCCATTCCTCAAGGTGCCGAAATTGCGGGAGACGGTTGGATACAAGAACCCAATCCTTCGCGAGTTCCAGCTTGGCTTCGCACACAATCCCAAGGGCAAAAAATCGTAATGTATTCGGGTAAGCCACCACAAGTTGTAGTGAAATGGCTGCCACGCTTCGATACCGCATCGATGACAATCAATGAGGCGAAGATTTCGACTCGTGTCGTCGCCGATGGTTCACAGCTTACGACGACTACCTATCAAATCACCCATGCCGGCGGAGGTAGCGCGCGTTGGTCGCTTCCCACCGGGATGACCTTGCTTGGCTCGGCGGTGGCTGGTGTCCGGGTCAATCCGATTGATCGTGACGGTGCCTTGGAATTTCATCTGCCTATGCCCGCAGAGGGACGCCCGACAACGGTTGCGTTTTCCTATACTGGTTCTGGCAAGCCGCTTGATCGCGTCGCTGGTGGCTTAGTAGTGGAGACGCCATCAACTCCACTTTTCGCCCACCGCATTGATTGGAATATCGTATTACCCGACGGCACACGACTGGATGCTGTGGAAAGTAACGCTGAAACCGCTGCTGCTCCGGCTAACTCAACGCCGGGATCAGCATGGCTGCGGCGCATGTTTACGTGTGGTGAGCCACTTCGTGCCGAAGTGTTCTATCGATCCAATAACTCCGATAACTAATGATTCCGTTTTTAAAATCTGAAAATATTTAAATATTATGAAATTTTCCCATCTTACCGCTATTGGTTTTATCTTTATCGCCACGTGTATTGCTTGGTTTTTCCTTGGAGCGGCCATGCATAATCGCACTCAGGAACATGCAGAAAAATCGGGCGAGCGCATCGCTGATGGTTGGGGGCCGCCGCTGATGCAGGCGCACCCAACAGCATGGCACGCCACGCCCGGTACGTCCAATGGTCGTCGTCCTCTTGCGATGGCCGCTTCAGATATCTCTGTCGATCTCTCCTTCGAGCCGCTCAGGCGCGGCCTCACCAACCATCGCACGTATGCGGTCGATTTTCGGGCGACTTATCAGGTGGTCAACACAACTCCCGTTTCGCAAACCGTTTATGTTGCATTCGACCTGCCGGATGCCTCGACAAGTTATGAGAACTTTTCTTTCGTGCTCGGTGATGGAGGAGAGAGCAAACGCAGCCCGCGCGACGGCACTCTCTCGGAGGCCGTTGTTCTACCTGCGGGCGGAAGCACTACATTGGTGGTGACGTATCGTGCCCGTGGGGTTGATGAATGGCGCTACCATTTCAACGATAATTCGCGCGTGAGTAACTTTCGTCTCTTCATGAAAACGAATTTCCGGGAAATCGACTTTCCGATCGGGACTGGGTCGCCGAGTAATCGTCGCGATCAAGCAGAGGGTTGGGAGTTTTCTTGGGTGCATCCCGATGTAATTGCTGCTCCCGATATTGGTATGTCGATGCCCGACATCTTGAACGCTGGCCCGATTGCGTCGCGCATTGCTTTTTTTGCGCCGGTTTCACTACTGTTTTTTCTCAGCGTGCTGGTGCTGCAGGGAATCGAGAGCGGTCGTAACATGCATCCGATGAATTATTTTTTCCTCTCCGCAGCATTCTTTGCATTCCACATTCTGCTCGCGTATTTGGTCGATATTATGCCGCTGCATGTTGCATTCGCAATCGCGGGACTGGTTTCAATGGCCTTGGTGGGCGGTTATGTGCGCATCGTTTCGCGCGGGGCGCTTACGGTTCAAGCGCTTATTGCGCAGGCTGTGTATTTGATTCTGTTCAGCTACACCTTTTTTATTCCTGGTCTGACTGGACTGGCTATCACGATTGGTGCTGTCGCTACGTTAAGCATACTCATGTTCCGTTCTGCGCGTATCGATTGGTCTGTTCGCTTCAAGAAAGCAAACCCAGTTCCACCATCCCTTTCCAAGGTGTCATGATTTCGAAAATGACGGGTGCTGTAAGTTGTGGATGGATTCAGCTGGACGAAAAGGCAATCATACAGCCGACTTCCTCACCCGAACTTTTGATCGATCCGAAACCGCTCATGGAATGCCGGCCCATACATATCCTCCTTGTCGAAGACGAACCATCGCTTCGCGACAACGTGACCATCGCGTTGGAATCTGAGGCTATGCTTGTGAGTTGGGCTGCGACTGGAGCGGATGCGGATCGCCTGATCTCGGCGGAAAAATTTGACCTCGTCTTGCTTGATGTAGGGTTGCCGGATACCAGTGGATTCGATCTCTGCCGAGAATGGCGTGCGCGACGGATTGAACTTCCGATCTTGTTTCTCACTGCGCGTGCTTCGGAGGTGGATCGCATTGTCGGTCTTGAAATTGGAGGGGATGATTATTTGGTCAAGCCGTTCAGCCTGCGCGAGCTCGTCGCGCGGATTCGTGCTGCGTTGCGCCGTGTTCCTAAGACACTGGCGGTGGTGGGTCATGATCAGGTGCTCAAATCAGCCGAAGGTTTGATGGTGGATGAGATCAAGATGTGTATCTTGTTTGATGGCGAGGAATTGGAGCTTACACGCTACGAATTCCGATTAATGCGGCTGTTTCTTACTAATCCTGGTCGCGTATTTTCCCGTGGGCAATTGATGGATCAAGTATGGGAAGAGCCCGACTGCTCCCTTGAGCGAACAGTGGATGCTCATATCAAACAACTCCGTGCGAAGCTTCGCGATCGCGGCCAACCTGAAGACTCCATTCGCACCCATCGTGGTCTTGGTTATTCTTTTGATCCTCACTCATGAGCCTTACCCTGCGCTTCATCATTGCTGTGGCGTTGCTGTTCATCGCCGCTTGGTTTGCTATCGTGAAGCCTGTCTTGGCGCGTGTGGAGCGCCAATATTTTGAGGCAGCCGAAGAGCCGATGGTTGATATCGCGAACCTGCTAGCGGAGATCGTGGGAGACTCATGGGTAGAAATACAACCAGCGCCTAGCCTGACTGCTGCCTTGGAGCGCGCACGTGGACGCCATTTCGAAGCGCGGATCTATGAAGTGGTGAAAACCCGTGTCGATTTGCATGTCGCCATCACTGATGCAAAAGGCGTTGTGTTGTTTGATTCGATGAATCCTGCCCGCGCCGGGAAGTCGCATGGTTCCCGAGATGTGCGACTCACCCTCGAAGGTTCTTACGGTGCGCGCACGAGTCTTGCTGACCCGTCCGATCCGTTGAGTGCTTTGATGTATGTGGCGGCACCTGTTCTTGACGATCAAGGCAAGATTCTCGGGGTGGTATCCGTGGCTAAGCCACAGTTGAATCTTTTGGTTTTCATTGAGCAGACGCGTGACCGTGTGAAAGCATTCGCCATCGCCGGAGCCATCGTTGCGTTTCTGCTCGCCATCTTGCTCTCACGTTGGATTGCGGAACCGTTGCGTGCGCTGACTCGGCATGCTGAGGCTGTCGCTTCTGGTGCTAGCCCGCCCGCGCCGCGCCTCCCTGGCCATCACCTCAATCGGCTCGGGCAGATGATGGAGGAAATGCGCGATGCGCTGGAAGGCAAAGGTCACGTCGAGACCTACGTGCGCAACCTCACGCATGAAATGAAAAGCCCGGTTGCGGCGATTCGCGGCGCAGTGGAATTACTCGATGGCTCGCCCTCGGAATCGCAACGCAGAAAACTTCTAGCAAACATCGAAAGCGAAAGTCGCAGGCTTGAATTACTTGGTGATCAGTTGCTCGCGCTCGCCAATCTCGAAAGCCGCAAACAACTCGATCAAACGCACGATATTGACCTTGATGCACTAATTCGTCGCACGGTTGATGCGAAAATTCCCAGCGCGCAAAACCACGGTATTCAGATTAATATCGATTTGTGTGAGAACTTTCGTTTGCGTGGTGATGCCACCTTGATTGAACTCGCCATCGCGAACCTTCTTCAAAACGCCATCGATTTCTCAACAGATCAATCGACCATCACGGTGAAAGTTCGATGCGATAGGAAAGACGCGTTGATAGAGATCGTTGATGAAGGAGTGGGGCTTCCTGATTTTGCCTACGAGCGGGCATTTGATCGGTTCTTTTCCATGCCGCGTCCCCGCACAGGACGCAAGAGTTCTGGGCTGGGATTGTGTTTCGTTCGTGAAACCGCACAACTTCACGGTGGTGATATCACGCTCTCATCCGTTCATCCCTTGGGCACGCTAGCTACACTGCGCTTGCAGATCGATACGCTGCGCGAGTAATAACAAAGGGATAAATGAAGGGCGATGCCGTCGGCGACCGAAGATCGGCGCTACGCTTTTACCATGCCGCGCATTGTGCCTGTGGCAGTGGCGAAGGAGTCTGTTTCCATGCCGAGATTCTGCAGCATACTCAGGTAGAGATTGGGAAGGGGGTAGTTGTCGGTCTGGGAAAAGGCTAGGTGGTGGCCGTGACGGTAGCCGCCGCCGGCGAAGAGGACTGGCATGTTGCGGTTGTTGTGGGACGAGGCGTTGCCGAGGTTTGAGGTGAGCAGAACCATGGTGTCGTCGAGGATGCCGTTTTTCTTCAGTTCGCGGAGAAAGTTTCCCCAGTTGTCGACCGTGTTTTTTTCTACGATGGCGAGTTGTTCGAGTTTCTTCGGATCTTTTCCGTGGTGGGAAAGGGAGTGGTAGGCTTCCTCGACGCCATCGAGGGCGCGAGCGTTGTTTCCGGTACAATGCAGGGTCACGAAACGGGTGGAATCGGTGCGAAGGGCGAGTGCGACGACATCGAGCATCGCACGCATCTGATCGGGCGCGTTGTTGTTGCCGGCCAGTGCGGGATGAGAGCCGACCTTTGGTTTCGGTCGGTTGATCCATTCTTCGTTCGCTTCGAGCCGGGCTTCGAGTTCACGAACGGAGGTGAGCCACTCGTCCATTTTTTCCCGGTCGCCCTGGCCAAGCTGGCGGCCGAGTGCCTTGGTCTCGTCTCGGACGATATCGAGGATTGATTGGCCGCGGCCGTTGATTTCCGCCTGGTGCTTTTTTGCAGCCGGGGAGTCCTCGGTGAAGAGTTGAGCGAAGAGCTCGCTGGCGTCGTTGATGGCCGGTATCATCGCGCCGTTTTCCGTGTAGGAGGGGGAGCGGGAGCCGTTGGTGTTCAACACCAGGGAAGGGAAGCGCGTGTGGTGGCCGAGGTGTTTGGCCATGAGCTGGTCGACGGATACCGTGTTTGACTTCGCGGAATTTCGCTCCATTGGGCAGGCGGAATAAATCGAAGCCTCCGCCGAATGGCCGCCGTTCACTCCGGGATGGGAGGTGCCGGAAATGACTGTGAAATCCTCTCGCAGATCCTGGATGTCCTTTAGATAAGGTGAGGGAGTATAGCTTGTCCCTTTGCCTTTTGGAATGAGAAGCGGGTTGTGCAGGCCGAGTGAAAGTGAAACGCCGACGAAGCGTCTGGGGTTCGGTGGTGCGGTACCGGCTGCGAAGGCGGGCACCATCGCATCGAGCAGCGGCAGGCACAGGGCGACACCGGCCTGTTTGAGGACGGTGCGGCGGGAAAGGGCTTTGTGGGTGGCGATGTGCATTGCGTGAGTTTGCTGGTGGGAATTTTTCAGGAAAGATTCGGCGTTATTTCTCTAGGAACAGCTGACTGGTGAGGGTCTCCTTGAGAAGCGATTTCAGACCATAGTCGTTTTCACGTGCTTTCTCAGTGATTTTTTTTAGCACATCTCTGTCGCTGAAACGAATTTCACCCCCGGTGCCATAGCGGAGCAACTGCCCGACGAATGCTTCGGCCAGCTTTTCGGGACGGGAGAGTTGGATGGTTCTCCATTCCTCGTAGTTCCGGAATTTTTCGCCCTCTGAGGTGATCCCGTGAGGATCGACTTTGGCTGACTTTTTCGGTTTCCCGTAAAACCGGCGGATGTCGCCGACAGGATTGAATTCTTCGAGTGCGAAGCCGGAAGGATCGATTTTGATATGGCACGAAGCACAGGACTTTGAGTTGCGGTGCTTGTCCAGTTGGTCGCGGATCGAGACGGCTCCCCGAATGTCCGGTTCGATGGCGGGGATGTTCGGCGGAGGGGGATCGATGTGGCGCCCGAGTATGCGCTCGTTGACGAAGATGCCGCGCACGACCGGAGATGTGACTGAGCCATCCGCCGTGACTTTAAGGATGGCCCCCTGGGTGAGCAGCCCCGAGCGCGAATCGTCTGGGACGGCGACCTTCTGCAAACCGTTGCCGGGGATGACGTTCAGTGTTTCCTGACCGTAGTGATCCTGGAGCCGGGTGTTGAGGAATGCGAAATCCGATTTCAGAAGATTGCCGATGGCGAGATTGTTTGCGAAGAGTTCGGAAATGAAGGCACGCGTTTCGGCAACCATCGACTGCTGGAGGATGGGGTCGAAGGTTTTGAAGCGTTTCGGATCTGGCTGGGTGGCATCGATGTCGCGCAGTTCCAGCCACTGATCTGTGAACGACTCGATGAAACGGGAGGATTTCGGATCGGCGAGCAGGCGGTCGATCTGCGCGGAAATGACTGCCGGATCGCGGAGTTGGCCATTGTTCGCCAATTTTCGGAGTTCCGGATCGGGGATGGATTTCCAAAGCATGTAGCTCAGCCGGGATGCGATTGCATGAGCATCCAGGGAGCCGGGTTTTTCGACAAAGGTCAGGAAATTTGGAGAGCAGAGGATCGCGTGATAGCCCTCGCGCATCGCGGTGGCGAAATCCTTGCCAGATGCCAATGCGGATGAGACGAGTCTTTCATAGGGAATGAGCGTGGTAGCGGCGACGGGTCTGCGGAACGCACGCCCGGCGAAATTTTTGAGTAAACGCTTCGCCTGTGAGGCGGGGTTCGCAGGACTCTTCCTGATCTCGTCTTCGCTGAAGCCGGGGAAAAGCTTTTCCATGACATCCCGTTTGCTTCCATTGGGATGCACCTGCGTGACGGTGATCCCGGAAAACCGGAGGCCGTCGTAGCCCTGTTTTTCGAGGTTTCTGTTTTCGAAAGTCACCGTGCCGCCATCCTTGCCGACGACGTTGGAACGAGCTCTTTTTTTGCCGCCTTCGGCTGGCTTCATGATCAGGCAATGGCCTTTCCTAATCCATGCCCGGAAGCTCTGGTCTGATGGTTTTTCCGCGCCTTCTACAATTCCGATGGGGAACTGGAGAGGTTCGTTCGATCGTCCCGAGCCCGAGTTCAAAGCGGTCCAGGTCACCCCGTCGCTGCCTCGGTTGATGCCGCTGGCTGCGTGTATGGTCACGTCATACCAGCCGTCTTCTGGAACCTTGGTCTTTGGCATCCGCCCGTAGAACTGGACGCCAATATTCCAAGCGATCAGGTCTTTTTCCGATGGCTCGGGACCGCGGTAATTGCCTTTGCCAATACGATCGGTCAGTTCCTTTTTTCCGTAGCGGCGATTGAAAGCAGGTTCTTTTTCCAGGATTCGCGAAAATGCCTCTTCGAGAGCCAGATCGGAAGCATTCAGGTAGTTTTCGAGATGGAAGTGGCTAAGTTGCTGATGGGCGGCGGTGTTGGTAAAGCCATCTTCAGCATCGGCTGTGAGGGTGCCCTGCAGTTTCACTCCGACACCGAGTAGATCGTGGAGGCTGTATTCGTATTCCTCACGAGTCAGTCGCCGTGCTTGAACCCGACCCTTGGTCTGGATGGCGGCTCGGTCGCTATCGTATAGCGGTTGCCCCAGCGCAGCCAGAAACGCTTCGAGATCCGCTCCGCCGGGGCGCTTGTTTTCCTTCGGCGGCATCTCGCTTTCGTGGATTTTTCTAAAAACCCTTTCCCACGTGGCGAAATTTGCGGGATCGGTTGGATCGAATTTCAGATCGAGAAGATTTAAATCCGCCTCCGCTTCGATGTCGTCGTGGCATTCGTAGCAGTGTTGCTCCAGAAAAGGATCGAGATGTGCACGGATGTCAGACTGTGCATGCGACGTTTGGGTCGCGAGTATTGCGAGGAAAAGAAAACGCATCACGGTATTCTGGATAGATACGATGCATCCTGGGGAATGTTATCACGAAGAGGTCGCGGCGAGCGTCGCTTCGCCGTTACAGAGCGCCGAAGCGGCGGTTGCGGGTCTTGAACTCCTCAACTGCGGCGAAGAGGTCTCCCTGGCGGAAGTCCGGCCACATCTTTTTCACGATGATGATTTCCGAGTAGGAGATCTGCCAGAGCAGGAAATTCGAGATCCGCATTTCCCCTGAGGTGCGGATGAGGAGATCTGGATCGGGGATGTCGGCGGTGTAGAGGTGCTTGGAAAAAAGTTCGGGCGTGATTTCTTCGGGTGAAATTTTTCCTGAAACTGCGGCCTCGGCGATTGAGCGGGCGGCGGCGGTGATTTCCTCGCGAGCACCATAGGAGAGCGCCAAAACGAGGGTCATCGAGTCATTGTTCTTGGTGTGCTCCTGGATTCGTTTAAGTCGCCCGCGGGTGGAGGCTGGGAGGCGCTCGATCTGACCAATGGCTTGGAGGCGGACGTTTTGCTTGTCGAGTTCCTCGGCTTTCTCATCGAGAAAATGGTCGAGCAGACTCATCAGTGCCTCGATCTCTGCTTCGGGTCGGTTCCAGTTTTCCGAGGAAAATGCGTAGAGCGTGAGGTATTTAATATCCATCTCCTTGCAGGCATCCATCACTTCCCGGACGGATTCAGCACCTGCACGGTGACCCTCGGCGCGGGGGAGTCCTCGTTCCTTTGCCCAACGGCCGTTGCCGTCCATGATGATTGCGATGTGTTGCATAGGGAACTAGCCGTCTTGGTGTTCGTTGAACATCCCGTTATAGCCGGGGCTGTAGAGTGTGAGGGGAGCCATCTTGGCGACCTCTTGGAAATGCTTGTCGATGGCGTAGAGGCGCACTTTATCGTGAATTGCGACTGAGGCGATTAGCACATCCAGCCACGGGATGTTAAGGCCGTTCCCGCGTAGTTTCCATGCGAGAGCAATGGCGCGTTCCCAATCCTCTTCCTTGCAGATGCGGTAGGGGATTACGGAAAAATGATGGCTCAGCCGTTTCCGCTCATCCTTTCGCGCTCCGCCGAGGACTTCGAGGCGCACTGGCGAACACCACTGTGCTTCGTATGCTTCAAGCAGACCCTCAAGTGCTAGTTTGACCTCGATCTTGCCACTTCTGCGAAAACCTTCGATCCATGCTGACGAATCCACCAGAACCATCAGTTCGCATCTGGGTAAAGGGGTGGCACAGGGTTAGCGAATTCCACTCCGTCAGCATCCGTGGGTGGCTCCGGGTAGTTAAAAGCTCCCTCGCGTATCATGCGACCGAACTCGCGGGCTTTCGTGCGGCGGACGAATTCAGTAACGGCTTTCGCCACGGCTGGACTCTTGCCCTTGTCCCCGGTGATCTCCAGCAAATCGTTGAGGATGTCTTCCTCGATATCGACAGTGATTCTCATACGCTAATACTAACCCTCAAATATCATCAATAACAAGCGTTAAATGATGATATTTGATGATTTGGCGTTTCATTTTGCCTTCAAGGTCTGTTTTCTATCGGGGCCGACACCCACGAAGGCAATTGGAGCGTCGCAAAGTTCGGAAAGGCGGGTGAGGTAGGCTTTTGCGTTCTCCGGGAGTTGATCGTATTCCGTGCAGGCGGTGGTGTCCTGCTTCCAGCCGGGGAGGGATTCGTAAATTGGTTTCGCTCTGTCCCAGAAGGAGCGGTCTGCGGGAGGGAGTTCGTGGATGGTGCCATCAACGTCGTAACCGGTGCAGATTTTTAGCTCATCGTATTCGTCGAGTCCATCAACGTTGGTGACTGCGAGGCCGGTAACTCCATTCACCATGCATGCGAAGCGGAGCAAGACGGTGTCGAGCCAGCCACAACCGCGAGCACGTCCGGTGGTGGCTCCGAATTCACGTCCGAGATCGTGTAGGTATTTCGAAAGTCCCTCGTCGCCAGTCGGAAACGGACCGGAGCCGACGCGGGTGGTGTATGCCTTGCAGACGCCGATGACAGCCTCGATGGCAGTCGGTGGGAGGCCTGTGCCGGTAGTTGACCCACCAGCCGTAGTGTTGGAGGAAGTAACGAAAGGATAGGTGCCGAAATCGATATCGAGCAAAGTTCCCTGCGCACCTTCGAAGAGGAGGTTCTTCTTACCCTTCCAGGCTTTGTGTAGGACAGGGATGGTGTTTGTGACGTGCGGGCGTAGCCGCTCGAAGGCTGTGTAGGTTTCCTCGATCACGGCCTCGGCGGTGAAAGTCGGGAGGTCGTATTTTTCGAGGATCTCGTTCACCTCGGTAACGCGGCGGGCGATCTGCGCTTCGGCAAAAGGCCTGTCTAGAAGATCCGCTATGCGGAGGCCGCAGCGGTTCACTTTGTCTGCGTATGCAGGGCCGATGCCGCGCTTGGTCGTACCGATTTTCTGATCGCCGAGGGAAATTTCACGCGCTGCATCCAATTCTTTGTGGAAAGGCAGAACGACGTGGGCACGGTCGGAGATGAGAAGCTTGTCCGCACCGATGCTGACGCCCTGGCCTTCGATACGCTCGATCTCGACACAGAGGCCGATGGGATCGACGACGACTCCGTTTCCGATAACGTTAATCTTATCGTCCCAAAGGATGCCGGAGGGAAGGAGATGGAGGACGTATTTCTTGCTCTTCGCGATGACGGTGTGGCCGGCGTTGTTGCCGCCTTGGCCACGGATGACGACGTCTGCGCTTTCGGTGAGGTAATCGACAATCTTGCCTTTTCCTTCGTCGCCCCATTGGAGGCCGATGATGACTGTGTTCATAAATTTCAAATTTCAAAATTCAACTCTCAAGGAAGAGTCGCGTGGTGCCCTGCGCTAGGGGTGGATTGAGGGTTTGTGGTTAGCGCTTTGAACTTTCGATCAGCTCCGCGAACTCGGTGAAGAAGTAGGCTGCGTCGTTTGGTCCCGGCGCTGCTTCTGGGTGATATTGGACGGAGAATACTGGGTATTTTTTATGCCGCATGCCTTCGACGGTGTTGTCGTTGAGGTTGATGTGGGTGACCTCGATGTCGTCGGGTAGGGTGTCTGGGTCGACGGCGAAACCGTGGTTCTGGGAGGTGATGGAAATTTTCCCAGTGCGGAGATCTTTGACTGGTTGGTTTCCGCCACGATGGCCGAACTTGAGTTTGAAAGTCTTGCCGCCGTAGGCGTGGGCGAGGAGCTGGTTGCCGAGGCAGATTCCGAAGGTCGGGAGCTTGGTGATGAGTTCTTTGATCTCCGCGTGGATGTAACCGAGCGCGGACGGATCCCCAGGGCCGTTTGTAAGGAAAAGTCCGTCGGGATTTTTCGCGAGGATGTCGGCGGCGGAGGTTGTTGCAGGGACTACTTCGACCTCGAATCCTGCTTGGCGGAGCATGCGGAGTTGGTTATATTTCAGTCCGAGATCAAGGGCGATGACCTTGTATTTCGCATCGGGGAGTTTCTCGTAGGTTTCGGTTTCTCCGATAGATGCATTAGGCAGACCCCATTTCCGGGATTCCTCAGTCCAGGTGTAGGATTCCTTGGTGGTGACTTCTTTTACGAAATCAGAACCGGCCATTGGGGGTGCGTTTTTTGCGGCAGCGATGGCTTCTTCTTCGGAAAGTTCCGTGGTGACGCACGCGCGCATGGCTCCTAGTGAACGGAGGTGCTTGGTGAGGGCACGGGTGTCTATGCCCTCGATGCCGAGGATGTTGTGGCGCTCAAGGTAAGCCGCGAGGCTTTCCGTGGAGCGGTAGTTCGATGGGATTTCGCAAAGCTCGCCGATGACAAATGCCCGGATGTGTGGGCCTGCGGACTCGTTGTCCTCCGGATTGACCCCGTAGTTTCCGATCATCGGGTAGGTCATCGCGACGATCTGGCCGCGATAGGAGGGATCTGTGATCACCTCCTGGTAGCCGGTCATTGAGGTATTGAAACAGATTTCTCCGGTGGTAGTTCCGGTCGCTCCGTAGGAAATTCCAGAAAAGCAGCGTCCGTCTTCGAGGGCAAGAATAGCAGTGGTAGGCACGGGGCGGGAGGGTATGTACGTCCGGCGCGGGATGGAACACTAAATTTTGGTGTTCGCCCGGGAATTTTTCCGCCGACCCATTGAATAATCGAAATTTCCTATATTTTGGATCAGGGGGAAAGCTCCCGAATCGTTTCCGAAAGGGCATCGAGCCCCCGTCCGATTTTCCGGAAGAACGACGGGTCGTGCTCCACCACGGTGAAATGCGGGTGCTGTGCCCAGATGGCTCGAAGCCGCGAGTTGAGGTCGACCGCTTCGTCCATCGTCTCGCTGCGAATCGGATTTCCACCCTCGATTCCCATTCCACCAACGGCCGCGCTTTCGAAGAAAATCACGGCATCGTAGCGCTCCAGCTCCGCCTCGAGGCTGGTCTTGAGTTCCTCGAAAAATCCATCTGGTTCGCCCGGCCAGTAAACCGCACCGTCCACCGTACCACGGTCGCAAAGCAACACGCGTTCCGGATAGAGCGCTGCTTGCAGGTCCTCGAGGTTTCCCTGCCGGCCTCCGCTATCCACCGACGCCAGGCCTGTTCCCTGTTTGGAAATCTTCCAACGCGGTTGGCTTTCTCGCCGTCGATGCAGACCAGTCACGCCAGAGACTTTGGCGGTAATCCAACGGATGGCGAGCTATGGGAGCTCGCGAGGGTGCAGCAGTGGGTCATCGTCACCAAAGATGCCGATTTCTCGGAACGTATTCTGGTAAGCAAAGCACCGCCATGGATCGTGCGTTTGCGCTTCGGGAACATGCGGCGCAAGGAGTTTCACCGCTTCCTAGTGTTCTGAAAATCTTAATCTGATGGATGGTCGAAGGCGATCCGCCCCCAGAACCCCCCCTTTTTGACGCTCAATCCCTTTTTCTACAAAGAGACTTTACTATTTGTCTGGGGACTTGCGGTGAGTTCCTGTGAAATGGCATCGTCAACGAAGGCTGAGGTGCTATTCCTGTTCTTTCTGCCAAACATTTAAAACGATGCGCCTGATCCTTACTCTCTTCGTCTTCCTCAGTTCCTTCTCGGTTGCGGCTCCGCCGAACGTGGTCTTCATTCTTGCTGATGACCTTGGTTTCTCCGACGTGGGTTGTTACGGTGGGGAGATTAAGACTCCGCATCTTGATTCGCTGGCGGAGAACGGGCTTCGGTTCACGCAGTTCTACAATACGGCGCGATGCTGGCCGACGCGGGGGGCCTTGATGACGGGGTTTTATGCGCAGCAGGTCCATCGTGACAGACTGCCGTCTGGGTCTGGCGGTGGTCGGGGGAGGCGGCAGGAGTGGGCCCGGTTGTTGCCGGACTTTTTGAAGCCGGCCGGGTATCGGAGCTATCACAGCGGGAAGTGGCACATCGATGGGAAGGTGCTCGATGCGGGGTTTGACCGTTCGTATGACACGCGGAACCAGGGGAACTTTTTCTCGGCGAAGGGGAACATGCTCGATGATCAGCCAGTGGCAGTGCCGGAGGACGAGTCGGGGTTTTACTCAACGACGGCGACGGCGGATCATGCCATTGAGTGTTTGAAGGACCACGCGAAGAATCATGCGGGGAAGCCATTCTTTCATTATGTGCCGTTCATTGCGCCGCACTTTCCGCTGCATGCGCTGCCGGAGGATATTGAAAAATATCGGGACAAGTATCTTGCGGGCTGGGAGGCGATGCGGGAGGCGAGATTCAAGCGGCAGAAGGAGATGGGGATTACGAAGACGGCGCTGTCGGCTTTGGAGCGGGACCTTGGACCGCCGTATGCATTTCCCGACGCGATCGAGAAGTTGGGGCCGGGTGAGGTGACTCGTCCTTTGCCGTGGAGTGAGTTGACGGAGGAACAGCGGCGCTTTCAGGCGACGAAGATGGCGATTCACGCGGCGATGGTGGACCGGATGGATCAGGAGATCGGGCGGATCATTGGGCAGATCAAGGCGATGGGACAGTTTGAGAACACCGTGATCTTTTTTGCATCGGACAATGGGGCGAGTGCGGAGATCATGGTGCGTAATGGAGGGCACGATCCGAAGGCGCCTCCGGGAAGCGAGGCGACTTATCTTTGTTTGGGGCCGGGCTTTTCGAGCGCCTGCAATACACCGCACCGCCGCCACAAGACCTGGGTGCATGAGGGTGGGACGAGCACGCCATTGATTGTGCATTGGCCTGCGGGGATCAAGGCGAAGGGTGAGTTGCGCAGCACTCCGGGGCATGTCATCGACATTGTGCCGACGGTGTTGGAGTTGGCGGGAATCGAGAAGCCGAAGGAGTGGAAGGGCGAGCCGATTCCTGAGGCACCGGGGAAGAGTTTGGTGCCTGCTTTGAAGGAGGATGTGGCGATCAGCCGCGAGAGCATTTGGTGGCTGCATGAAGGGCACCGGGCAGTGCGAGTGGGGGATCTGAAGTTGGTGGCGGCGGAGGGGGATCCCTGGGAGCTCTACGATTTGAAGACTGACCGAGCCGAGCAGAACAATCTTGCGGCGAAGATGCCTGAGAAGGTGAAGGAATTGGAGAAGGTTTGGCAGGCGCAGACTGATGAATTTACCGAGTTGGTGAAAAAGACGCTCCCTAAGCAGCCCAAGGGGAAAGCCAAACGCAAGAAGGGCAACCCGAAGAAGTAATCACGCACGCTGCTAGGAATTTGCTTTTGGGCTTAGGTGCTTGGGGGCGCTGTTGAGGGGATCGGAGAGGGGAGAAAGGGGGTTGTTTTGGTGATCTTGCACAGCCGGACGACTCGTCGTTTCGCATCCAGTCCGGTAAACACTTCAGGAAACATAACCTGCAACGCGGCTGAGTTTGGGGGCCATACGGGCTACTTCTCCGCAGGTGCAGTTACAGTAAGATCCTTGATCTCTCTATCTTCGTCATACAAATGCTTCATCAAGAAATGCCTGATATTCTGAATCGCTTCCCGGTGGCTTTCCTTCCATTTCGGCAGGAACAGGTAGTCTTTGTCGTGCGGCATATTCATCACCCGGATGATATTGGCTGCGCATTTGTGTTCGCGACATTTCTTGACGAAGCTCTCCGCTCCGGCGATCGACCCATATTGATCCTTACCGCCCGCGATATTCAATATC
The DNA here is from genome assembly GCA_905182475.1 of Akkermansiaceae bacterium. Taxonomy (GTDB): domain Bacteria; phylum Verrucomicrobiota; class Verrucomicrobiia; order Verrucomicrobiales; family Akkermansiaceae; genus Luteolibacter. The sequence continues at coordinate 50,332 of CAJJBR010000054.1, forward strand.
GGTGGCGCGGGTGAATCCATGAAATCGATCACATAGCGGGGCGACGTGGAGATCATCGGGTAATGCGCCTTATCGTAGCCGCTCCCATAAAGACTGCTTCCCGGATGTTCGCTATACCCATTCTCCTTGGTGCGAATATAGGGTCGGCCACCCATTCGCTTGCTCAGCACGTCATCGAGATTGGTTGTGTTGTCTTCTTCGAACGCGGTCTTGAGCAATCTTTCTATCGCCTGTGGATTGTTGATGCTCTTGTCGAAAATAGACCCCCCGCCGCCACCGGAGAAAGGAAGGACACAAGCCGGTATGGAATCGATGCCGTTCTTCGGGTCGTATTTCACGCCCACATCGCCTTCGAGCGTCTTGACAAGGTGCCCGCTTGTCGCGAGTGATTCACAAAGGCCTGCACCTGCGGAAAAACCCGAGACCCCGATCCGGTTGGGATCGATCCGGAACTTGCCGGCATTCTTCTTTAGATACCGGATGGAACTCTTGACGTCATTGATTTGTGCCGGCCAAGTGGCGAACTTCGTAGTCCGGTATCCCACGCTTGCGAGCACAAACTTTCCGTCGAGTTCTTCTCCGACGACCCTTCGCAAGAAGTTGATACGCCCGTCCTTTTCCCACATGTTCAAGCCACCGCCATGAAAGAAGAGAATCACGGGCAGGGCCGGTGCCTTCTTGATAGCACGTTGGAGCTTTGCATCGTAATCACGCTGGAAACAGTCCGTGTCGAGAGATAGATCCGCAATCGGCACTGAGATATTGAAGCTTTGCCGATTCTCAGCCTTGTTTTCCGCGTAGGCGACGTTGCGACGAAAGTATCGCTTGCTGGAACGCTGGTAGAACTCAACGAACTCCTGCTCAGATACCTTGCCATCCAGGCTGGTGTCCAAGATGCGAAGCATCTCCGGATCGTCTGCGAAATCGACCTTGTCCAGGAGATGCTTGCCTTCCGTTCCGTCCGACCCTCTCCGTTCGCCGAACAGGCGTTTGGCCTTGTCAGCAATTGTCCCATCGGCCCACGCCGCCGCAGCCGGGCGGATTGCGCCGGCTTTCGGGTCGGCCTTGGCTTTGGGCGCAGCGCAAATAACCAGCGCGAAGGCGCCGACAACAGCGGCGATCAGGGGGAGGGAAAGAGCGCGGGTTTTCATCGTTTGTTCCATTATCAGGAGATAGTGCGGAAAGATTAATCGTCTGTCTATCACTCCCGCAGACAACGAGTCTGGACAGAACTTTCCCGAAAGTGCCCGAGGTTAGCAATCCTGCTGGCTGGCTGCTAGGAATTTGCTTTTGGGCTTAGGTGCTTGGGGGCGCTGTTGAGAGGACCGGCGTGCCGGTCGAAGCCTTGGCGAAGAGGGGAGAGGGGAGAAAAGGTGTTGGTCAAGAACCGCATCCCCGTCGCCATCCTCTACGGCGGCGGCTACAACCGTCAGCCGGAGTTCACCGCCAAGCTTCACCGCAACACCATCGCCACCGCGAAACGCCTCGCTGCGGAATACAGGGGGCTTTGAAATAGCTCAACGTCTGCTTTGCAGGAGAGGCGCTAGCGAACGAAGCGGTCGTGGAGGCGTAGATGTGGGATCGGAAAAGGAGCTATGGAGTTGTAATCGCAGGGATAAACGCCGAAACTTTTGCCGACCTCATGATCGGCACCGACAACATTTACGTTGAACAGAACGCTGTCCACCCGTTCCTCCGCGAGCAACTTCCGGAAGCGCGAACCCTTCCTTTCGGCCTATCATTTCACGCTCTTCCTTTGGGTCTCGCGGGCATTATTCTCATCGCTTCGTCCGCTGCGGGCGCACCGGACGCACAGCAAATTCTCGCCACAAAATGCTTCGCCTGCCACGGTCCTGATGCCACCGCTGTAGAGGGCGGGCTTCGGCTTGATACCAGGGATCTGGCGTTGAAAGGCGGTGAATCGGGAAAGCCCGCGATCTCCCCCGGTGATCCCGCCGCAAGCCTCCTCCTCTCCAAAATTTTTTCCGAGGATCCCGAGGAAAAGATGCCACCGCCCGAATCGAACCGCCAACTGGCAACGGGTGAACGAGAAACCCTGCGGCAATGGATCGCGGACGGCGCAAGCTATGGGACGCACTGGGCTTTTAAACCGCTTGCTAAGGTCAATCCCGCACCGGTGGACGATTTCATCCGGGAGAAACTCTCCACCAGCGGCCTCTCCCTTTCACCTGAAGCCCCTTCCGCGACGATCATCCGCCGCATCCATCTCGGCCTGACCGGCCTGCCTGCTTCCCCCGACGATCTCGCCGAATGGGAAAAAAGGATCACCGGTGGCGGCAGCGGTGCCGTCGCGGAACTTGTCGATTCCCTGCTGGCAAGCCCCCACTACGGGGAGCATTGGGCGCGCCGGTGGCTCGATCTCGCCCGCTACGCGGACAGCGCCGGATACGAGAGGGACGCCGATCTGCCCCATGCCTACCAATACCGGGATTTCGTAATCCGTTCGCTCAACTCCGACCTCCCCTTCGACGAGTTCGTGCGCTTGCAACTGGCCGGAGACGAGCTTGCCCCGGACTCGGCCGAAGCCCTTGCCGCGACCGGATTCACCACGCTTGGCCCGGTCGCCACTTTCACCCCCTCCGACACGGCTCTGGTTAAGAAAAAGGCACGCTACGACCAGCTCGACGACCTGATTTCCACCACGGGATCGGCGATGCTCTCGCTCACCGTCGGTTGTGCCCGCTGTCATGACCACAAGTTCGATCCCATCCCTACGCGGGACTATTACCGTCTGAGCGCCGTGTTCCTGCCCTCCGAAGCGCACGAGGCCCCTCTATCCCGCCCCCACCGGGAGCTGGAGCTTTGGAAAACCACCAGCAAACGGGAATTGCGTGAGTCCAGAATCGATGCCCTGGAGGGTGCCACGGCGAACGAAAAGGCATGGCTCCGCGAGGCTGCCTCGGCTCCCTCCGAGTCAAAAACCGCCTATGGGAAATTCGGAGACAAAGTGGCTGTCACTGAGAAGGAATGGCTTGCCTCGCTAAATCACCGCGATTCGGAAACGTTGGCGGCTCTCGAGTCGAAAGTAAGCTCCGCCGGAAAAATCTTCCCGAAAGGGCGGGCGCATCTCATTTCCGATCAGGGTCCGCAGGCACCTTCCGCGTGGATTTACGGTCGCGGCGATGTCGGAACACCGGAGGAAAAGGTCACTTTCGGTTTCCTTTCCGCGATCGGTGGGGAAAAGACCCCGGAACATTTCCGTGCCTTGGCGCGCGAACGGGTCACTGTGGAGACCTCCTCCACCTACGGTCGCGCGGCCCTCGCGGAGTGGCTCACCGATCCCGCGGATGGCGCCGGGGCGTTACTCGCCCGCGTCGCCGTCAACCGCATCTGGCAGCACCACTTCGGGCAGGGACTCGTCCGCACTCCGGATGACTTCGGCGTCCAAGGCGCGCCACCCACACATCCCGAGCTGTTGGATTTCCTAGCAGGCGAGCTGATCCGGAGCGGCTGGAGGTTGAAGCACGTCCACCGCCTTATCCTGAACTCCGAGACCTACAGGCAGACCGCCTCCACCCCAGGAGGAAACTCCACCGCCGACCGCGGAAACCTCCTCTTCTCATACCGGCGCCCCATCCGGCTGGATGCGGAAAACATCCGCGATTCCATCCTCGCCGTCTCCGGTAAGCTCGACCCTGGCCTCCTCGGTCCCGCAATCCGCACCCCCATCCCCGCCGCCGCCATGGCCACCCGCAGCAGGGACGCATATCCAGTAGTCGAGGAATCCCCGGAGCAATGGCGCCGCAGCATCTACCTTTTCGTGAAACGCTCCGTCCCCACCCCGATGATGGAGGTCTTCGACGCGCCCGATCCCTCGGCTAGCTGCGGACAACGCAACGGCACCACCGTCCCGACCCAGGC
>CAJJBR010000055.1 GCA_905182475.1 Akkermansiaceae bacterium
ACCTCTCCTGGCCCTCGATCTTCGAACTCTCAGGCCTCAGACCCGCGATCCCCTACAACTTGGTCTGCAACAATGCTTTCAAATGAAAAGACCGTGGGGTCAGGTCGGCACAGTAGGCGTTCCAGGTTGCACCTCCGTCGAGCAGCACGAGATCTTGATCCTGAACGGGGCCGGAATTATCAATGTAGTGCTGGCAGGTTGCGTGGCTGCCTGCAGCCACGATTGTGCCAAACGCTTGATGCATCACTCCCTGCATCTTGCCGGTATATTCAAATTCCGCCTCAAACTGATATTCCTGACGGTAGTGTTTGCCTGCGCGCATGCAGGCATGATGGGCTTCTCCGGTGATCTTGATGGCTCGGCGCATCTGCTCAACCTCCAGCGGTGACTTCACCATACGCATCCCGACAATCGCATCGAAGACGTCTCCTTCTGCCACGAGTTCGGCAGATTGACTCTTGATCGCCTGGTCAATGATGTCGCTGCAGGGGTGGCCATCGACCGCCTTGTAGTGCACCCGGCGGCCTTGCAGGCGGCCGGATAGAAAACTCTCAAATTCACGGATGTGTCTGGCCTTGTCCGCTGGACAAACCTCGCTTGTTTTGTCCGCGCCCATGGTGAAACCATCCCATACCTGCTCCTTTTCGCTATTTTCGCGAACGAACAAACTGACTTGTTCTCCCTCCGATGTGGGGTCCAATACGAGCACCGCGCCGTATTCAGGAAATCCAGTCAGATAGAAAAAATTCGTGCCCTGACGGAATTTCGAAATATTCGCGCGTGGAATTTCGGCTGGAATGATCAGGATATCGTCGCCAAGTCGTTTGAGAAGTCGCTTCTGTCGGCCCTGAATTTCCGTGAATTGTAATTCGATCATTTGGATTAAATGCCTTCGCCAAATGTCCTGACATCATGTGGGCTGTTACACAAATCCTATTTCCTATTCCTCTACCCCCCAAATGCAGCCCTGAACCTATTGGGGTATTTTGCGCTGGATTTGGTCGAAGGGAGGATGGTTAGGCCGCTTCGATTACTTGGACTCCGCTCCTTCGTCACGCCTTGAATTTAAAGTTTGCTGACTCGGTCGTTTTGGTGATTCACCCTTAAAAAGGGTGAAAAAATTTCGACAAAAACATTCTCATTGGTTTGGAAGTGGATCAGTGTTGTGGCCTCTCTCATGTCCCTATCACAAAAAGGTTATAAGACCCTCAGCCATCGTGACGTCCAATACCGCTGGCTCATGAAACACCGCAGTGGAGTCAATGAGGCATCTATCTATACAAATGCTGCGGTGGGCGGGCGTGAACTTATCGCTGAGCTACCGCGGGTGGTAAGTTTGACCATGGTCATGGACGCGGCCGACTTCGGTCACGCCAATGACTGGAAGCCCAACGAGGCGGGTGAGCCATTGCGCTGCAAGCACACACGGAGAGGTTTCGTGTTGGTGGATTGAATTTTTTGGATCCCGCCTCCACTTTAGGACGTAAAAAAAGCCACCAAGACGAATCTTGATGACTTCTGTTGAGTTCGGGGAAGTCAGTTAAAGTTCCACATTTTTCCTTTTTCCTGATCGGCGAAGACTTTGCTGCTCTGCATATAGGAATTCGGGGGATTGGGGAGCGGGCCGTCGTCTAGGCGGGGAAGTTTGGCACCGGTGGTGGAGTCCCACGGCTGGGAAGTGGATACGTTTACGGGGGTGCCGACGCGGGTCATATCGAAAACTTTACGAGCGGAATTGAGCGGCATGCGGACGCAGCCGTGGGTTGAAGGGTATGGTTTCACAAAACCCCAGTGCATTCCGTATGCGGGGCTGTAGAAGGACATCCAGTAGGTCATCGGATAGCCTCTTCCCGGGTTTCCTTGACGGCGGCGATGGCGGGTTTTCGAGTTGATCTTGAAGTTGCCTTTTGGAGTGGGTGTGGCGCTTGTGCCGACGCCGATGGGAGTGGCGAGGAGGACTTCATTTCCTTCGGTCACATAGAGCTTCCCGGCACCGGTGCTGATGTGAATCTTCACTGCGGAAGGGTTGCTTGGCTTCTTGGCTGGAGGGTCAAATGAGAATGCCGTGCCTGAGCCAGAGCTCATGTTGCCGCAGGAACTCAAGAAAATGGCAGCACTGCCGAGGGCGACTGAAGTGAGGATTCGGAGTAGTTTATTCATGGTTTTTGGACTTGGTTGAGACAAATCAATGTTGCCGGAAGTATGATATTTAATCAAATACGTTCTTCAAAAGCCCATTAAGGATGGGCAGATCTTATGCAGAGAATCTGAATTTTCAAAGAGTGAGGATGTGCGGGGACGCGGCAGCCACATCGGATCTATGGATCATCCGGGCGCATGTGTCGGGGCCGATTGCTAATTCATTGCTGACCGCCTAAATTACCATCGTGATGACGCTCCAAGCTGCAGAAGCCGTAATGGAAAAGATTGAGTGGACTTCCTGCGAGGAGTTGCTTGAAGACCTTTTTGGGTCTGTGATCCGTTACTCAAAGATGCGGTCATCATTTGCCTTGATGGCAAATGACGAGGTGAGATGATACCTCGTTTTTCGGGATGATTGCAAGGTGTGGGTGTATGGCGGCGGCAAGGTATCTAGAAGCGTATGCCTCTACTAAGTGTAGATGCTCTGTTTCGGGAGGCAGGATTCCTCCCGAAGGGCCTGGCGCAAGATGCGCCAGCTATCTTCTTACACCAGCCTCGCAGCTAGGAGCTCGCGTTGGAAGATGAGTTCCTTTGGAAGGTGGTCGTAGAGGTCGATGAAAAGTTCGCCTTGGGAGACGAGTTCCGTTCGCCATTCGTGGCGGTCGAATTTCATCACCTTGTCGAAGTCCTCCTTGGAGAAATTCGGAAGATCCTCGATATTGAAATTCTCGTAATCGGGAATCCAACCGATCTGTGTCTCGTGGCCGGCGGCACCGCCTTGGCAGCGTTTCACGATCCACTCGAGCACCCGCATGTTTTCAGAGAAACCGGGCCACATGAATTTTCCATCTTCCGTTTTGCGGAACCAGTTAACGTGGAAAAAGCGAGGGAGGTGAGTGAGGTAACGCTGCATTTCGAGCCAGTGGCCGAAGTAGGCTCCCATATTGTAACCGCAGAATGGCAGCATGGCCATCGGGTCGCGGCGGACTTTTCCGATGGTTCCCGCAGCGGCGGCGGTCATTTCCGATCCCATGGTTGCTCCCACATACACGCCGTGACCCCAGTTGAATGCCTGATATACGAGAGGCATAGTAGTTGCGCGGCGGCCTCCGAAGATGACTCCGTCGATGGGGACTCCATCTGGGTTCTGCCATTCTGGATCGATGGTCGGGCATTGTTTTGCGGGAGCGGTGAAGCGGGAGTTCGCATGGGCGGCAGTGCGTCCACAGCCGGGAGTCCAGTCCAAGCCGGTCCAGTCGATGAGGTGCGTGGGTTCGTCTTTTGAAAGACCTTCCCACCAGACATCGCCATCGTCGGTGAGGGCGACGTTGGTGAATATCGCGTTCTCAGTCATGGACTCCATCGCGATGCGATTGGATTCCCAGTTGGTGCCCGGTGCGACTCCGAAGAAGCCAGTTTCTGGGTTGATTGCGTGTAGCTTGCCGTCCTCGTGTGGCCAGAGCCATGCGATGTCATCGCCGACGATGGAGGTTTTCCAACCCTTGTCCGCATAAGGCTTCGGTGGTTCCAGCATCGCGAGATTGGTTTTTCCACATGCGGAAGGGAAAGCGGCGGTGACGTAGGTCTTGCTGCCATCCGGAGCATGCAGGCCGAGGATGAGCATGTGCTCCGCCATCCAGCGGTGCTCGCGGGCGATGTTCGATGCAATGCGCAGCGCTAGGCACTTTTTCCCGAGTAGGGCGTTGCCTCCGTAGCCTGAGCCATACGACATGATCTCGCGGGTATCCACGAAATGGGAGATATACTTGTCGTCGTTGCAAGGCCATGGGACATCGGCTTGACCCTCTGCGAGCGGTGCACCGACCGAGTGGAGGCATTTGATGAACTGACCGTGGCCGTCGCGTTTCTTCTCGATAGCTCCGCTGGTTTCATCTTCTAGGCGTTTGAGGACATGCGTTCCCATATGCGCCATGATGCGCATGTTCACGACGACGTAAGCGCTGTCGGTAACTTGCACGCCGATTTTGGCGAGCGGCGAATCGATGGGTCCCATGCAGAAGGGAATCACATACATCGTGCGGCCTTTCATTGAGTCGGTGAATTTCCCTGTCAGGAGTTCACGCATCTCGACGGGATCCGCCCACTTGTTGGTTGGGCCAGCTTCGTCCGGGCGTTTCGTGCAGATGAACGTGCGCTCTTCGACGCGGGCGACATCCGAAGGCTCGGATCGGGCGAGGAAAGAGTTCGGGCGTTTCTCAGGATTCAGGCGGGTGAAAGTGGCTTGGTCGCAGAGTTGTTGGGTTAGGCTATCCCATTCGTCCTGTGATCCGTCGCACCAGACGATATCTTTGGGGTCGCAGCGGGCGACCATTTCATCGACCCAGGTTTGCAATGCTTCATTTGAGGTTCCTTGAGTATTCATAGCTACGTCTATGTGAGCGGATCGAATGCCATACTGCAAGGATACCCGCCAGTATCGTGGAATATGGCGAGTCTTGGGCAATCCCTGCGAACTACCCCAGCAGCTCTAGGAAATGCCTATGGACTTCCTGATTCGGGACGATGCCATTGAAACGTTCCGCCTGTGGGCCAATGGCTGAGATCATTACCGGATCTGAGGTGTTCTCTTTGGATTTACCCCATTCCCGGAGCAGGCTCGCTCCTTTGCAAAAAATAGCAGAGCCCGCATCCGTTGCAATAAGGAGGATTTGTGCTCGGAAGATCACGCTGGGCTTGCACGCGCGGGGCTAGTCCGGTAGCACACTTAGCCATGAGCAACGATCCGGACCAGCACGCCTCCCTAGGAGCGATGTATTCCGATTATTTCCTCGATTACGCCAGCTACGTGATCCTCGAGCGCGCGGTGCCACATCTCTACGACGGGCTTAAGCCTGTGCAGCGCCGGATCCTGCATTCGACCAACGAGCTGGACGACGGCCGCTACAACAAGGTCGCGAACATCGTTGGTAATACGATGAAATACCATCCGCACGGCGACCAGTCTATCGGCGCGGCGATGGTAGGACTTGGGCAGAAAGATTTGCTTATCGATTGCCAGGGGAACTGGGGGAACACCCTCACCGGCGACAACGCAGCCGCTCCACGTTACATTGAGGCAAGGCTCACGAAGTTTGCCATCGAGGTAGCATTTAATCCGAAAACCACTGTCTGGCTGCCCTCCTATGATGGCAGGAACAATGAACCGCAGACGCTTCCCGTTAAATTCCCACTGCTCCTCGCGCAAGGAGTGGAGGGTATTGCAGTCGGCCTCGCCTGTAAGATTCTCCCGCACAATTTCAACGAACTCATTACCGCCGCAATCGCGCACCTGAGGAACGAACCCTTCGAACTCCTTCCAGATTTCCCGACAGCAGGCATCATGGACGCAAGCGAATATCGCGACGGTATCCGTGGCGGGAAAGTGCGTGTCCGCGCCCGTATTGGCATCGAGAAGAAAGGAATTCTCCGCATCACCGAGATTCCCTTTGGTTCCACTACTGGCGGTCTGATGGACTCCATCGTCACTGCAGCGGATAAGAACAAGATCAAGATTCAGAAGATCGAGGACAATACTGCCGCAAATGCAGATATACTCGTATATCTCCCATCGGGTGCTGATCCTGAGAATACCCGCGACGCCCTCTACGCCTTCACCGATTGCGAACTCAGTATCTCGCCGAACTCAGCCGTCATCGTCGATGGGAAGCCGGTCTTCCTCGGAGTTTCCGAAATCCTCCGTCGCACTACGGATCGGACAAAGGAGTTGCTGAAAATGGAGCTTGAGATTCGCCTCAGCGAACTCGGCGAGAAATGGCACTTTTCCTCTCTGGAGAAAATTTTCATTGAGAATCGTATTTACCGCGATATCGAGGAGGCGGAGACATGGGAAGCCGTCCTCAAAGCTATCGACGACGGCCTCGAGCCCTTCAAAAAGATCCTCAAGCGCGAAGTCACACAGGAGGATCTCGTCCGCCTAACCGAGATCCGCATCAAACGAATTTCCAAGTTCAATGCCTTCAAGGCCGATGAGGAGATCAGAGCGATCGAGAACGAAATCGAGCAGACGGAGAAGAACCTCCGCAACCTCACCCGCTACGCAGTCCGCTGGTATGAGCAGCTCGGGAAGAAATACGGCAAAGACCGCCAACGCTTGACCGATGCTTCCCGCTTCGAGCGCGTGGATCGCACCCAGGTCGTCGCCGCGACCGAGACACTTTACATTGATACGAAGAATGGCTTCGCCGGAACTTCGCTCAAGAAGGAGGAAGCTCTGGAGAAATGCTCGATGCTTGATGATATCATCGTCTTCTCGGCAGATGGCACGATGAAAGTCACGAAGGTCGCCGACAAATTCTTCGTGGGGCCGAGGCCGCTACGTGTCGCCGTTTTCCGCAAGGAAGAGGATATCTTCTATTCGATGATCTACCGTGATGGTCGGAACGGAAATATCATGGCAAAGCGTTTCACTGTCGGCGGCATCACTCGCGACAAGGAATACGATCTAACCAAAGGCACGAAGGGTAGCAAGGTGCTGTATTTTAAATGGCACACCAGCAACGAGGAAAGCTCCGCCCAGATGCTCATGATCCACATGAAATCCGGCCTCGGCCTACGCAACCTCGTAAGGCCGCTGCACTTCGCCGAGTTCGGCATCAAGGGACGTGGCAGCCAGGGAAATATCGTCACCAAGCATTCTGTGGAGAAAATCCTATTCGCACCTAAGGACTACACGCCATAGGTTTGAAAAGATTTCACAGCAAAGGCAGCAAAGGCAGCAAAGGCAGCAAAGGCAGCAAAGG
>CAJJBR010000056.1 GCA_905182475.1 Akkermansiaceae bacterium
CTGTTGTTGCATCTCGCCTACAGCGAGGAAGACCTAAAATTCAAAGCTGAAATTCCGCCCTTTCCGGAAGCGCCAAATCTCAAATCCCAATGCGCGCCAGTATAATACTCCGCCATCAACTCATTAGCCACACGCCCATCAGACGAACGGAAGCGCATCAAAGATGCCATTACAATGCGGTTCGGCAGGGTGGACGCTCCGGCTTTCAGTGGTTGAAATAACGAATCAGACAAATTGCCATAGTGGGACACCCGGATGAGTGGCCGTCAAAGGGATAGCCTTAGAATTCCCCGGCATCCTCTTCCTTGCAGTTTAAAGTTTAAAATTTAAAATTTCCCGTACATCGTGCACCCATGACTTCCTTTCTCATCACTTGCAACCACGCAACCTGCGCCATTCCCACGGCGAACCGCGAGCTATTCATGGATTCCGAGGATCTCGTTTCTTCTACCAAAGGCTGGGAGCCCGGATCGCTCAACCTAGCCCAAGGTCTCGCCATGAAGCTCAGCACCCCTCTGATCCACGGGGATGTCACCCGACTCCTCATCGATCTCGACCAAGAGGGAGAGAAACGTTGGAGCAAGATTTCCTCGAAACTCCCGGAAGCCACACGCGCCAAGCTCGTTGACCGCCACGAGAAAAAGTTCCGCAACGCCATCGATATTCGTCTTACCGAGGATTTTAAACGCTACGACAATACCGTCCACCTCATCATCAACACCGCTCCCATTGCTGACGGGGAAATCACTTTCGAATACCTTGGTTCGGCACTCGCCCAGAAGATCTCCGATGGATCGGTAAAAAAGCTCCCCAGCGCGGAAGTCGATTCCTCCAGCCTCCCCCTCCAGGGCAAAACCGCTTTCATCGAGTGGATGCTCAAAACCTACGATTCGCCGAAATACGGAATAATCCGCATCACCGTTTCCCAATCCTTCTTCATGAAATCCTTACCCATGCGTTGGGAGACCATCAAGAAATCACTAATCCAAGCAATTTCCACCACAACCTAAGGAGCCGGGACATTCCTGTCCCGACAACGCTCTTCATTGAAGTTTGAAATTTGAGTTTTAACCCAAAATCCTGCCTCCGGCGGGCAATCACATCCCCTGAATTTTCCCAACGCCTGGCTCCCTTAGCCACCGGCGCTTGCCCCGTCGTGCTCGACCACGCCGCCGAGGCATCCCACTCCTTCCTTGCTGCCCTCGCCTGCACCGCCGCATCCGACCTAGCAAAAAAGCGCCACTGGATCCTTCACGAATCCCCCCGCCAGCGCGAGCGACTCGCCACCGAACTCGAACTCTGGGGCATCACCGCCCTCGTCCTCCCGGACTCCCCGGTCAACCCCGAGGACGACCTCCACGAAATCCAAGATCCCGAGACCGCCGCCGAGTGGTTCGCCATCTTGGAAATCCTCGCCACCTCCGACTCCTTCACCATCCTCTGCGGCTCCGAATCGTTCGACCAATACGCCCCTTCCCCGAAATCCCTCCTCTCCAACCGCACCCAGCTAAAACCCGGCATCACCCTAGATCCCACCACCTTCGCAGAAACCCTCACCGAGCACGGCTACGAGCGACACCCCACCGTCACCGGACGAGGCCATTTCGCCATCCGCGGTGGCATCCTAGACCTCTTCCCCTTCCAATCCCCCCGCCCCCTCCGCCTAGAATTCTTCGATACCGAACTCGAATCCCTCCGCGAGTTCGACATCAACACCCAAGCCTCCACCCGCAAGCTACCCGAGCTAGACCTCCTCCTAACAGAACCCCCCGCCGTAGCCAAAATCGCAGATTATTTGCGAAAAGATGACACCGTCATCGAAATTGCAAGTAGCTGCCCCGTCCCGGGGCAGGCCGTGGAAACACCGTCTCGGGGTGACTCTTCTTTCCTCATCACCGAAAACACCGCCGAAGGCGTGTTAGAGGAAGACTTCACCCTAGCCACCTTCGAGTCCCCCCTAGGCACCTTCGACGCCGGAGACTTCGTCCTCGACGAACTCCGCCGAGAAACCTTTTTCAAACAACTCAACGAATGGCAGCGCGAAAAATGGGACACCCTCATCGTCTTCTCCACCAAAGGCGAACTCGAACGCTTCACCGAACTCTCCGGAAAAGACCTAGAACGCGACCTAGGCCTCACCCCAGTCCTAGGAGAACTGATAAGTAGCTTCACCCTACCCGCCACAAAACTAGCCGTCCTCTCCTCCAGCGAGCTCTTCGGCCGCTACCGCACCCCCGGAGCCGCCCGACGCTCCACCGTCGAGAAAGCCCGCGCCATCCGCGCCCGCGCAACCCTCGACGACATCGAAGAAGGCGACCTCGTCGTCCACTACGAATACGGCATCGGGAAATTCCGCGGCATCGCCCAAGAAGACGAAGGCGAAGAACTCCAGATCGAATACAAAGACGGCTCCATCCTCTCCGTCCCCCTAGAACAAGCCCACCTCATCGGAAAATACGTAGGAGTCGGAGGAAAAACCCCGGACCTCAACAAGCTCGGCAACGCCACCTGGCAGAAAAACCGCAAACAAGCCGAGAAATCCATCCTAGATTACGCCGCCCGCCTGCTCCGCATCCAGGCAGAGCGCGAGCACGAACAAGGCTACGCCCATCCGCCAGATACCCGCTGGATGTTCGAGTTCGAGCAAAGTTTCCACTACACCGAAACACCCGACCAGAAACAGGCGATCATCGATACCAAACTCGACCTAGAATCCCCCAACTCCATGGATCGCCTCATCTGTGGCGACGTAGGATTCGGAAAAACAGAAGTAGCAATCCGCGCCGCCTTCAAAGCCATCACCGGCGGCAAACAAGCCGCCCTGCTCTGCCCCACCACCGTCCTCGCAGAGCAACACTGGCGCACCTTCCGCGAGCGCTTCTCCGACTACCCCATCCGAGTCGATCTCCTCAACCGCTTCCGCAAACCCGCCGAAGTCCGCGCCACCATCAAAGGCCTAGCCGACGGCTCCGTAGACATGGTCATCGGCACACACAGACTCATCTCCGGCGATGTCGCCTACAAAGACCTCGGCCTCGCCATTGTCGATGAAGAGCAACGCTTCGGAGTCGCTCATAAGGAAAAGTTCAAAGACCTGTTCCGCCAGATCGACGTCCTCACCCTCTCCGCAACCCCCATTCCGCGCACCTTATATATGGCACTCATGGGAGCCAGAGATATGTCCACTATCGACACCCCCCCGGCAAACCGCCTCCCAGTCTCCACCTCTGTAGTCGCCTACGACGAACGCATCATCCGCGATGCCATCCGCCGCGAGATGAAACGCGGCGGCCAAGTCTTCTTCCTCCACAACCGCGTAAAAACCATCGAGCAAGTCCACAGAAAGCTCAAAGAACTCGTCCCCGAAGCCCGCGTCCTCGTCGGCCACGGCCAGATGGACAAAGACGACCTAGAAACCGTCATGCACTCCTTCGTTAACCACGAAGCCGACGTCCTCCTAGCCACCACCATCATCGAGACCGGCATCGACATCCCCAACGCCAACACCATCCTCATCGACCGCGCCGACCGCTTCGGCCTAGCCGATCTCTACCAGCTCAGAGGCCGCGTCGGCCGCGCCGGAGAAAAAGCTTACGCCATTCTCCTCCTCCCCAAGGAAATGATCACCCAAGGCGACGCCCGCAAACGTATCCACGCCATCAAGCAATACACCGCCCTAGGCTCTGGCTTCAAAATCGCCATGCGCGACCTAGAAATCCGCGGAGCCGGCAACCTCCTAGGCACCAAACAATCCGGCCACATCGCCCAAATCGGCTTCGACCTCTACTGCCAGCTCCTCCGCCAATCCGTAGACCGCCTGAAAGGTAAAAAAGACCCCACCCTCCAAGACACCACCTTCAAAGCCGACTTCATCGTCCCCACAGAAACCCAATGGGTTACTAAAATTTCAAATTCCAAATCTCAAACCTCAACCCAAGAAAACTTATCTTCCTTGGCGGACTTGGCGGTTAAAAACTCTTCCCCCGACCTACTCCCAGCCTTCATCCCGACATCATATCTCAGTGACGCCAAGCTCCGCATCAACGCCTACCGCGAACTCGCCGAAGCCAATACCCCCAAATCCATCACATCCCTAGAGAAGAACTGGATCGACCGCCACGGCCGCCTCCCCCACCCCATCCAAAACCTCTTCACCATCGCCCGCATCAAAGCCGAAGCCGCCTCCAACCAAATTACATCCGTAGAAATCTCCGGCCAGCGCCTGATGCTGCAGAGGAACGGCAGCCCGATTTTGATGGATGGATCGAGGTATCCGAGGCTCGCCAAGGTGAAGCCGGGGGAGAAGCTGGAAGAGGCGCTCGAGATGCTGAAGAACTTTTAGTAGCTACCTAGTAGACAACGACTAGCTCTTCATCATTTTCTTGTAGTGTTTTGAGTAGCCGTTTTTCTCAAACACTAGCCTCAACCCTTCTTTGAAAATCGAATAGTCAAACTCCTTGGTGTCAAAAATATTCTGGCTGATAGAATGAGACTCCTTATTCACATACCGGTAAAACGCATGGAATTTGTCGTCCTCCAAATCGGGAGGGAAAATGTTACTCAGTTCCCTCTTCTCGATGAATCCGAAAAAGTATTCGATGACGTTCCTCATGCAGTTTGCCAGAAAAGCGGGGTGACTATCAGTCACCCTCGAAAGAGTAGGCATTGTAGGCTGGAATCTTACGGAACCGAGTAGGTCTCAGCCCATGTCTTGAGCAAAAATAATGCCGCTCAAAAATCAGGTCGCTGATCAATTCAGATTCGAAAGGGGTTTTGAACTCTTCTGCGTTTATAATTTCTTGAATCGCTTTCACCGCAGCAGACTGAGTCTTAAAATCCCGCCAAAATATTGAAGGCCTTTTCATAAGACCACTTGATCCTAATTTGTCAGATAGACTTTCCAAACAAAAATTCTAAATACCTGCTATCGCCCATTTTCGAATATTTGCAGGACGGGTTGATGAAAGTCGTCCCCTTCGACCTCTCCGGCGAATCCGAAACCACCAAAACGAGGTATGGCATTGGCGAAAAAGCGACCGAGGACTACGGCCGCCAATGCCTCATGGCCCGCCGCCTCGCGGAGCGCGGCGTCCGTTTCATTCAGGTCAACTACTCCGACGAATCAGTCAATCCGCGCTGGGACCAACACTCCAACATGCCCCAGCACGAAGTGCATGCCCGCGCCACCGACCAACCCGTCGCAGCCCTCCTGCAAGATCTCAAACAACGTGGCCTCCTCGAAGACACCCTCGTCTGGTGGGGCGGCGAATTCGGACGCGCACCCTTTGCACAGGGCAAAGACGGTCGCGACCACAACCCGCGCGGCTTCACCACCTGGCTCGCCGGCGGCGGAACCAAACCCGGCTACGCCCACGGCGCCACCGATGAAGTCGGCGACACCGCGGTGACCGACCGCCTCCACATGCACGACCTCCACGCCACCCTGCTCCACCTCCTCGGCCTCGACCACGAACGCCTCACCTACAACTACGCCGGCCGCAACTTCCGCCTCACCGACGTCGCCGGAAACGTCGAAAAAGCGATCATCGCTTAGCTCAGGAAGTCATCGCTCTCACCAAGACACAGGGCGCCTCTTTTCTTCGCTCTTTGGATGGTCGATTGCAAAAAATGCGAAAAGAAGAATCAATCCCTTTTGAAAACGACCAAGGGGCGGAGGTGAAAGATTAGTTCCCGGCGACAGAAGGTCTACCAGTGAAGACATCCCCAGGAAGACAAGCGAACAACCCCCTTTTCCCCGCCCTCCGGTCTAGCCCAACGGCTGTTTCAGGCCTCCCGCCAAAAGCAAATTCCTAGCAGTCAGTCAGTATAAGTATTTACGATATTCACACCGGATTCCCTAGGAAATAAAATAACTCAAGACAGTTGCTTGCCTCCATTCCTTCGAGCGATCAGGGCAGCTTAAGCTCGCTAAGTCGCAAGGTGTGTTCCTCGTGGGTTTTCCCATCAATATCGATGAGCTCAAACTTCACCTGCGGGTTTTCGCCAGTGGTATCGAAGTGCATCAGACCAAATGAGCAGGTCTTGTTATACCCCCAAATGAGCCCATCTGTTTTCACCACTGGATGGGTGTGTTTGTTGGTAAGCTTTGAACTTTGGAACTCATAGAGGGGGTAGGCTCCAGGATTCTTGATGGTGCGTAAGTCCGTGCGGTGCCGGTCTGCGGCGACGAGAAACACGCCTTCGATTTTTTCATCACCGATCCATGAAAAAATCTCATCTCGCTCTTCAGGAAAACCATCCCAAGGATCCTTACTTCCTTTCTTAATTTTCGGGGAAAAGGGAACCGGTGAGACGATCACTTTGAACGTTGCCTTCGATTCGGCGAGCGTCTTTTTAAACCATGCCTTCTGGACAGGGCCGAGCATCGAGCCGCCTTTTAGATCGCGATAGTAGCGACCATCAAGCATGATGAAATGGACATCTGCGAGGTGGAAGTCATACCAGCAACCTGGATTTTTTTTGCCTCCACCGTATGCTGGATTGACCCAATTTTCGCGGAACACATTCCACACATCGCGCTTCCAAAGCGGAGTGTCTATTTCTGGTCCAGGGACACAGTCGTTGACACCGAAGTCATGATCATCCCAGATTGAATAGATTGGGGTGGCCGCAGTAAGACGGCGCCATTCCGGGCGGCTCTGCCTGCGGGAATAACAGTAGTGTTGGGTAATCGGATGCTCTGGGTCGTCGCTATAAACATTGTCACCGAGGGTGAGGAAAGCCAGCGGTTTGCGGGAAAGAATGGTATCCCACATGTATTCCCACTCCGGGACGAACCCTGCACCGCCGCCGAAAGCTACGGTGAATGGTCTAGGCTTATCGGCGGAAGGTGCGGTGGTAAAATGAACATCGCCTCCTTCAACCGGGTTCCCATTGATGAGCAATTTGCCGACAAAGGCGGTATTGGGCTTGAGTCCGTCGACTTTAACGACTCCGGTGAAATTACTCTCCGAGCTAGTCTTGCCGTTGATCTTGCGATCTCCAATCATGATGGATATCTCGGCAGCCTCACGAGTCCGCAGCCAGATGGATGCCCCGCTTTCAGTGAGAGCCCCAACCATTGGCCCGTGGATAAGGTCAGGGGCTGGCACAGCCTTGAGCGGGGGAAGTTTTTTCAACAACTCACGTGGCCCAGCGGCGAGCCTTCCCAGTGGAAGTCCGGCGGCGAGCGCAGCCCGAGCCTTCGTCTCCGCAGCCTCGATCTTGTCCTGAGCGAGAAGACTCAAAGCCTCTACAAAAAGCGATTCCGCCGGTCCGCCATAAGGTTTTTTACCCGAAGCTAGCTTGACAGCCGCTTGGTCATATTGCCCTTTCGCAATAAGCCGCACCGCATCTCGCTGGAGGTCGTGCTGAGCCACAGCATTTGGAGCTGTGGCTGCAAGCCCGACGCAGATAAATAACAGATAATTTTTCATGCCTCAGTGAATAATTTTTAGCTTCATCTGTAAATAAATATAATGACGACTCTAATATACGGAGCTATTGTTTCCCCTCTTCGTGAGCTAGTTTTACCCTAGAAGCTCAGTGTACCGACGCAGTCTGGCGATTGACTATTTCACTTTGTTCTCTTTGCCTTTTTCATTTTCGAGCTTAGCCCTATATTCGGAACGCTTTTCTTCAAGAAGCTTCTTAGATGATAAATGCGTTGTTATTGAAATCCGAAGAGACCCCTTCGCTTGGTTATGAGTTATTTGCCAATGCTTATAGGCTTTAACATCTAGTGGAACCCACAACTTCACGGTGTATTCTTGTTCGAGGAGTTCAAGGTCAGCAAGACTCAAAGAATCTATAGGCAGCTTTCTTAAGATTTCAAAATTAAGCTTTTGGGACTTTTGGGTGAGTTCATCTCATCGGGGTCAGGTGCCGCATCGTAACATTTTTTCAAGTGCATCCAGCTTTTTCTGGTTCTTGGCTTCTTTTCTGAAGGTGCCAATCAACCGGCTCACGCTACTCGTGTGACCCATCGCGAGGCGTTCACTAAGCCAGCGGTTCCCCACCGAAGTTCGATCCCGCAGGAGCACTGCAACAAGAACCTTGCCCACATCGCCTTTCCTCAGCTTCGACAGGCTCTCTTCACCATCCCCAAAGTCCTGCGCGGCATCTTCCGCAAACGCCGCCACCTACTCACACTCCTCTTCCATACCGCCACCTTAACCCTCCGCGATTCCTTCCGCATCCGCCTCAACCTCCCCGATGGGAAACTCGCCGCCATCGCCGGAGTCCACACCTTCGGCGATTACCTCATCTTTCATCCCCACCTCCACGTCCTCGCCGCCGACGGCCTTTTCGACTCCCAAGGCCGCTTCTACTGCATGCCCGCCGAAGATCTAGCCCCCGCCATCGAACTCTTTCGCCACCGCTTCCTCCACGCCCTCCGCGACGCCAAACTCATCAGCCCCTCCAAGCTCGCCAACCTTCTCGCCTGGAAACACTCCGGCTTCAATATCCACGACGGCGGCGAAAAAACCGTCCCCGCCCACGACACCGCCGGCCGCCGTTTAACAGTTCGTTCACTCAATGAAAAATCGCGTGAGGCGAAGCCTTTATACGCGACTCCCTCCAGAAAATCACCTGGAACGCCACCACCAAGACCGTCATCTACCGCTCCAAGCGCCACCACAACACCAAGCGCAACTTCGAGATCTTCAAAGCCCCCGACTTCATCGCCGCCGCTCTGCTCCACATCCCACCGAAAGGCCAGCAAACCGTCCGCTATTACGGCCTCTACTCCAATAAATCCCGGGGCCAAACCTCCCCCATCTCGGACCGCATCATCCGGCCATCCCAACCCGAGACTCCCCCCGAAAAACCACCGCCCGCCCAGATCCTCCTCATTCCCGCGCCGCCCAAAAGTCGATCCCGCGACATGCGCCCCCTCTGGCGCGACCTCATCCTCAAGGTTTGGGGCGGCGACCCTCTCCAGTGCCCCTGCTGCAAGGGCACCATGAAGCCCGTCCGCAAGGTCCTCCGTCGCGAGGAAATCGAATTCTTTCTCCGGCTCCACGGCCTTTGGGAAGGCATCATCCATCTTCCACGCCCGCCACCACCGCCCTTCGACATCGACACCATCGAGAAGATCGAGCCACCCTGGCAAGCCATCAAGGAATGGATCCCGGATGACGACCCTGACCTCAACTGGTTCAACCAGGAAAGGGCACCCACCGGCGCAGAGCCTGAATGCTTCGACCAAAGTCCCGACTGGCAGCCCAAAGAGATCTCTCTTGGCGACGGCCGGACTCTCGTCCTCGACGACAGCTGACAGGCAAGAAGCTTGGTGACCTAAAAAAACCGCTGCCAAAAAAGACCTTGGCAAGGCGGACTGGGAATCCACGCTCTCGTGCCATGAAAACCGTGCTAAAATTTCCCGGTTCCAGTAAAATCTGGCATAAATTAGGGGCTTTTCCTGCCGAAACACTGCCCACCGCCAAACCAAACCACCGTCTCCGCCCCTCTTCCCCCCGCAACCCCCTTTCGCCCCCCTCTGCTCCGGTCCAAAGGCGGCTACAAAGCCCTCCCGCCAAAAGCAATTTCCTAGCAGTATAGAAATGCGGCAACTGTTCCGTGTCGAACTTGACGAGGACATCAGCAGCTTCCCTCAAGGCCGGCATCACCCGGCACTAGTCAAACACCAGCTCGGAGGGGTCATCGATCAATACGCGAGCCGCAGGCATGGGTGGATTTTAAGCTCTAAGTTTTAAACGCTAAACACCAAACTGAAAAAATTCGCAAAAACCTGTCACAATTCCTCGCCCTGCTGCCAATAGGGGGTGAAGATCATGAAAAAATTACCAACCGATTCATCACCGTCTCATCCTGCTGACCGTCAACCCCCTTATCACCCCATGAAAGCACCTCCGAACACCTCACTCAAAAAGCAAATTCCTAGCAATAAAGCCATCTGTTTGACCATTGCACTTTTGCTCCAGTGCGTATCGCAGGGACAGAGCATCAAGGAACGCGCCGAGCAGGGGGATGCGGAAGCACAGTCCGCTTTGGGGATAATGTATGATCTCGGCGAGGGAGTGCCTGAGGATGACGCCGAGGCCGTTAAGTGGTATCGGAAAGCCGCCGAGCAGGGGAATGCGGACGCGCAGTGCAATTTGGGGGTAATGTATCGTCGCGGCGAGGGAGTGCCTGAGGATGACGTCGAGGCCGTTAAGTGGTTTCGGAAAGCCGCCGAGCAGGGGAATGCGAAGGCGCATTACAATTTGGGGCGAGCGTATAATTTCGGCAAGGGAGTGCCTGAGGATGACGCCGAGGCCGTTAAGTGGTATCGGAAATCCGCCGAGCAGGGGTATGCGGACGCGCAGTGCATTTTGGGGGACATGTATGAATTAGGCAAAAGAGTGCCTCAGGATGACGTCGAGGCCGTTAAGTGGTATCGGAAAGCCGCCGAGCAGGGGCATGGGGAGGCACAGCACAGTTTGGGGATAATGTATGATCTCGGCAAAGGAGTGCCTGAGGATGACGCCGAGGCCGCTAAGTGGTATCGGAAAGCCGCCGAGCAGGGGCATGGGGCGGACTATCTAGATAGCGCATCAGGACATGAGAAAGCCAAGAAGGGTAAGGAGATTATCTCTCGTAAGATGACTCAGGAGCAGATTGCAGAAGCACAGAAACTGAGTCGTGAATGGAAGCCAAGAAGGTCTCGCTAGATCAACAGTCCATTATTCTCTTCTGAAATGAGCCGGCGAAAAGGGAACGGGCTTTTCCTAGCAGGTATAAGAAAATCTGGACTAGGTCACAAATTAGGCACATTTAAGCCGATTCGGTTTGTTTTTCGTCCTGTAATCCTTATGAAATAAGGAAGTGGAGCGTAGCGGATTCGAACCGCTGAAAAGATTACGCCCCCCATACCTACGGGGAAACCCTTATGGATAAAGAGAAACGGAACAGTCAACCCCCTTTCGCCCCCCTCTGCTCCGGTCCAAAGGCGGCTACAAAGCCCTCCCGCCAAAAGCAATTTCCTAACAGTATAGAAATGCGGCAACTGTTCCGTGTCGAACTTGACGAGGACATCAGCAGCTTCCCTCAAGGCCGGCATCACCCGGCACTAGTCAAACACCAGCTCGGAGGGGTCATCGATCAATACGCGAGCCGCAGGCATGGGTGGATTTTAAGCTCTAAGTTTTAAACGCTAAACACCAAACTGAAAAAATTCGCAAAAACCTGTCACAATTCCTCGCCCTGCTGCCAATAGGGGGTGAAGATCATGAAAAAATTACCAACCGATTCATCACCGTCTCATCCTGCTGACCGTCAACCCCCTTATCACCCCATGAAAGCACCTCCGAACACCTCACTCAAAAAGCAAATTCCTAGCAATCGATATACAAGCACCGTCTTCGCCGCATTACGCCTTCTCAGCGTTGGCGCTGTGATGACCTGGATGATCCAGGACACCGGGGCTGAACCGAAACTGATTGCAAATGGACACAGTAAAAGTAATAAGGCATTATATGAAAATTTATGTGAATTAAATACTCAGTGGGAAAAATACACACCGCGTTATGCGGCTTTACCTGTTGACTGGAAAAGTGATGGGGACGTGAATTTAATTAAAACCCATTTGTTTCTAATACTGGACAAGTTAAAGAAAAAAGATGTTTCACACATGAATGACCTTCAGAAATCAAATAGACGTGATCATATCACGGGGCTTGAAAAGTACATGCATCGTGGGATTTTTCCTATAAATACTTTATGGGTAGGTCGTCGACCCGTCTTTATCGATTCGGTGGGTACGCATTGTGCTGTCGGAAAACTTATTTATAATTCTGGATTCGAGAAACTGGCAAAAAAAATTAATGATGAGCACCAATTATCTTACCTGAATGCCATTAAAACTCAGGGGCTTGTCAAATGGCAGGAAAACAGTGGCTTAGCACTTGACGAGTTGGCGTTAATACAACCCTCATACGCTCCTGCACATTACACAGAGCTTCAGAAATTAATCATGGCTGGAAAAATTAAAGACATCATCGCTGCAATTGAAAAAGATCCCACAAAGTTAAATAAGGTTGAGGAGTTTAGTGCAGGTGGGGGTCGTAGTAGAGCAGCGATGGCTCCTTTGCAATTTGCCATGGAGCGCAATCAGTTGGATATTGTTAAGGCTCTACTGAAGTTAAACGCCAAGGTGGACACAACGTCCATGGCAATGGCCGTGCGCAAACAAAATATTGATCTGATGGAGAAAATGGTCGCAAACGGGGCAAGTTATATGTGGGGCAATTACGTTGATAAATCAAAGGCATTGAACCATCTATTTACGTTGGACAATGCAAGTAAAGAAAACACGATCGATTTTCAGGCGGTATTGTTGCAGTTTGTTGCAACGGCACCACCTCTTGGTGACCATAACTGGGTTCAGAAAGAAGCAGTAATAGACATGGAATCGCTTTTGAAGCACATGAAAAAAAACGGTCAATTAGACAAAAAGCAGCCCTACATCGCATTATTATGTTGGAGTCAAGGTCATCACTGTGTGGAGCGCTTAAAACTTTTGATTAAATATGGTGTTGATACAAACGCACGATGCCAGATCGGACATGAAGGAAACGCGGGAAAAAAAACCGGACTTGAATGGCTGACATATTTTTCCAATAAAAGAAGTCAGTATAGTCATCATAAATACACAATGCAGCTCCACCGAGTGTTGGAAGCTTACCCGCAGTATGCGCTAGACTCAACTAAGAGCGCCCAATGATGATCACATTAAACGACGCAACCCCCTTTCGCCCCCCTCTGCTCCGGTCCAAAGGCGGCTACAAAGCCCTCCCGCCAAAAGCAATTTCCTAGCAGTAAATGGGGGTCAACGGAAGAAAGTTGAATCCATTCCGGGATAGTAGCCGAAAGACCACCTGATGAAGCTCGCTAATATTCCCCGCCTATTCCTCTACTCCGCATGCACGGTATTCCTTCTCGGAGGTGCCCATGCCGCCGACCCCGCCGAAGCCAAGACCATTGGTCGAGTGATCCGCGAACGACCGGATCTTTCCAACTTCCTCCAATTGTTGGAAAAGACCGAAGCTGGTTCACAGCTATCCGAACGCACCAGTATACGGCGCACCGTTTTCGCACCCACGGACGCGGCATTCGCCAAGATTCCCGAGGAGTCGCTGAAAACCCTGCTGGATCCCCGGAACGACGACCGGCTTGAGGAAGTCTTCGGATTCCATGTTCTGAATCGCACCGTGCCGGCCTTCGGACTCGAATTCTATGCGGCGCTCCAGATGGCCACGGGACAGTTTTTGTCCATCGACTTCAAGGGCGGTACGATCGGTGAGGCTCGCTTCACCGGCGAGTCGATTGAGTGCTCGAATGGAGTCATCTTCCTGGTCGATCAGGTCCTCAAGCCCAACACCGACGACCTGTTTCAGCGACTTCAGAAGGATGGCCGGTTCACCATCTTCACCAAAGCCATCACCGCGAGTCGCCAGGGCAAACTCTTCCAGAACATGCATGGCCTCTACACCACCTTCGCGCCCACCGACGAAGCGTTCAAGAAGCTGCCGCCGGAGTTTGTCGAATCACTTTTCCTTCCCGAGAACGACGAGAGACTCGAGGACATCATCAAGCATCACATCATCGACGACGTGCGCGCCTTTGGGAACATTCCGGGATACTTCAGTCTTGGTGTTTCCGATGTCACTCCCTCATCCGCCTTTGGTCAGCAGATCAATTTCAAGATGACCGCGAACGTCCCGACCGTCGATGGAGCGAAGATCTTGGAAGCCGACATTCCCTGCGCCAATGGCGTCATTCACGTTATTGATTCCGTAATCCCGCCTGTCGAATCCAGCCTCCTTGAGCTACTCCGCAAGGACGAGCGCTTCAGCACGTTGGTTTCCCTGCTTGAGACCACCGGATTGAGCCTTCCGGTCGCATCATCTTCGCTGTTCACCCTCTATGCTCCCGTGAACGAGGCATGGACAAAGGAACCTTACGCCTCACTCGTGGCAAACCCGAGCGGTGACACGAGAGAAGCCCTCTATGGCATCCTCGCTCGTCACGTCATCACGGGAAAGCATGTGAGCGAGAACTGCAGACCCTACAACAAGCTGCGCACCATTCACGGCGCTCCCATCTACCTCACACGCACGGGAACCACGCGGAAGATCAGTGGCATCTCGATCACCGAGACGGATACCGAGGCATTCAACGGCCTGATCAATGCCATCGGAGCTGTGATCGAAGATCCCATGGAGCTTCCCGAGGGAGACATCAGCACCGTGGACGCCATCGAGTTTGTGCAGGATACCCTGACCAAGGCCGCGCCGCTCTACGACGGAGGTAACTACGAGGCATGCTGGCGCTACTACACAGCCCGTGGCTACGAGTTCCTCTCCAAGTACGCCCAATTCCTCGATAGCAACATTCGCACCAGTCTTGAGAAGGCCATTCTGGATGATCAACCGCTGTTCCAACTGGCTTCGGATGCCTGGGCGTCCCGCAATGCATTCCGCGCCGTTCTGAGAGCCCTCGAGCAACGTGAGGATCGGATCCAGGACAGCTATCTGATGCAGGAACCCACCAAGGCTCGATTTGGCAGATGAATCGCCGCGGGGGACTTCGTCCGGTTGGGAAAGCTCCGCCTTAACCAAGGTTCCCTAGCTCCTATTCAGCCCCATCTCTCGTCCGCGGGAGATGGGTTTTTTTGGCTTAGGTCAGCCACTAACTCATTCATGACGGCTCCATCCATGTTCGCTGCGACGGCCATCCCCACCACGTCCAATTCGGCACCTCCAGAAAAATGTGAGACTTCTTGAATCCAAAATCCACGACTCACCGAAGACTCTACTGAATGCCCGCTTGGGCTACCACGAAACAACATCAACCAACCAAAACTGATTCCCATGAAAGCCATTGTTACTACCCTCGTCGTCGGACTCCTTGCCCTCGTTTCTCCTGCTACTGCAGACGACGCCAAGGCCGCCAAGAAAGACATCGTCGATACCGCCGTTGCCGCCGGATCATTCAAGACGCTCGCCGCTGCACTCGGTGCCGCCGGTCTTGTCGACACCCTGAAGGGAGACGGCCCGTTCACGGTGTTCGCTCCCACCGATGAAGCCTTTGCCAAACTTCCCAAAGACACCGTCGAAGATCTGCTTAAGCCAGAGAACAAGGCCAAGCTTGTCGACATCCTCACCTATCACGTCGTATCCGGCAAGGTGATGGCTGAAACGGCCGTGACCCTCGACAAGGCCACTGCGCTTAACAAGAAGGTCATCGTTCTTGCGGTGAAGGACGGAGTACTCACTCTCAATGGCAGCGCCAAGGTCGTAACGGCTGACATCGACTGCTCAAACGGGGTGATTCACGTCATCGACGCGGTGATTCTGCCACCGTCCGAGTAAGCCATTCCGCAACCCGTTCCATCCCCGATACCGCCTTTTTGCGGTATTGGGGATAGACATTCACCAAGCCAACGAGCTAAGTTCCCACCGTTCGTGGCCGATCGACTTCAAGACGACTCAGACGGTGGCATCCTCCAAGAGGTCGCCCAAGGAATCGAATATGCCATGGATCACTGTATCTCCAGATACGGGGGCTTGGTTTGGTCCATCGCACAGCGCTACGTGCAGGATCACTCATCCGCGGAAGACGTCGTTCAGGAAACCTTCACCGACCTTTGGAAATCCGCCAAGCGCTACGATCCTGCGATCGCGACCGAATGCACCTTCATCGGCATGCTGGCCCGAAGACGGGCGATTGACTTCGCGCGCAAAGAGAGCCGCCGTCCCCAGCTTGAACCACTTCCCGAAGGCGAGTCCCTCCACCACGCTTCGGTCGAACCCTCTGCCGCCGTCTCCTGCGAAAGCGAAGATGTCCGCGCAGCGCTCAAAGAGCTTCCTCAAGAAACCCAGCAAATTTTCTCCCTCCACTTTGACGAGGGAATGACCCACCCCGAAATCGCCAAGAAGACCGGGCTTCCTCTCGGCACCGTCAAGACGCGCCTCCGGCGAGGACTGATCGAGGTCCGAGATAGACTGCGCCGCCTCGATGGAGGCCAACCCTTCACCTCCGCCACATCATGAGTGACCAAGATATCCTGCGACGCTTCGAAGAACTCGAAGCCGGACGTATCCTCGGTGACCTTGATGCCGAGGAATCCAAGGAGTGGGAAGAGCTCTCGAAAGGCTCTCGATGCCACATGGATCTGTCGCTCGAACTGACGGCGGCAGCCATCGAAACCGAGTTCCTCCAATCTCGGGACTCCGTCCTCCCCGACAAGGTGTTGGCGAACTTGAATGAAGGTAAAGCCCAGTTCATCACGAACGAGCCAGACACCGAGACCGTCGTAAGACCAACCCTGTGGCTACAACTACTTTCCGCACCGCAGACTGCATGGGCCATAGCCGCACTGTTCGCCATTCTCTTCGTCGCCAAGTCGCTGGTGCAAGGTCCGACAATCAACTCAGATCCGCCGGTTGTAATAATCCCACCTTCACCAGAAGAGGCGCGGGACCAGCTACTCAGAGAGGCTAGTGATTTGATCGAATCGGACTTCGGAGGTCTCGAGCGCTACGATGAGATGTCCGGCAAGGTCGTCTGGAGTGACGAACTTCAGGAAGGCTACATGACTCTCACCAACCTTCCGGCCAATGACCCGGCGGCGAATCAGTATCAACTTTGGATCGTCGATCCGGATCGTGATGAGAAGCCGGTTGACGGCGGAGTGTTTGACATCCCCACCGATGGAAACACCGCCATCATCCCCATCCGCAATCCTCTCGCGATCACCAAGCCCCAGGCCTTCGTCATCACTTTGGAACAACCGGGCGGCGTCGTGGTCTCCAAGCAAGAGGTGGTTGTCGCCCTTGCCAAGGCTTCCTAGCTGGGGCGGCGACTCCAAATCATCTCGTTGCCGCAATCTTACTCTGGAGTAGCTCCAACATGCGCTTGACGCGTTCCGGGTATTCCTTCGGACGGTCAATCCGCTCACCGAAGTCCTCTTCCACATTGAACAGGATGGGTTTCTCCACGCTGGCTTCGAATCCGTGGTTGCTCCGTGTCTGGGATGGCGTGGCCACCATGAGTTACCAGGGCCCTTGACGGACCGCAATCATGTTGTTCCTCGCATGACTGTAGTAAGGGGATAAAGGGGGATAAAGGGTCCGTCCCTATATCAGGAACAACCCCCTTTTCCCCGCCCTCCGGTCTAGCCCAACGGCTGTTTCAGGCCTCCCGCCAAAAGCAAATTCCTAGCAGTTGAAGCAGGAGGAAGAACCAGATTTCGAGTTGCTCACGGAGATCGACTCGATACTCGCCAAACCGGCAAAGGGCGGATCGACAGATCGGGTGGAGCAAGATTTGTTCGGATGATGCGGATTTTTGAAAGAAATTCCACCATGATTTGGTATTTTGATTGCTGATGATCAATATAGCTGAACATTACGACCTTCGCCCGGGGCATGGCTCGCGGACCGTTAAAAATTCACACATATCTGCCCCATGCATCGGTTGCCATCAGAATACATATTGAGGAGATTCAGGATCGCATCCGTGCTGGTTCTGGTCATGTTCCTGATGATTCCTCCGTTTTTTGGGTTCTTTCTCAGCGGAATTATTCTCGGGGAAAATCGATGGTTTCTCTACGCATGGGTGGCCTTGGCGGTTGCGCTGTTTTGTATGGTGACGAATTTTCTCCTGAGCGGACGGCTGAGATGCCCGCTGTGCATGGTGCCTCCGCTAGCGAGCCGCCGGTGCTCGAAACACCGCAGTGCGACGAAATTATTTTGGAGCTACAAGTTGAAGGTCGCGCACTCAATCATTTTCAGGAATAGCTTTCGCTGTCCGTATTGCGGGGAACCGACGGTGATGGAGGCTAGGCGTAAGAGAGCCCGCTGAGGGATGGGTTAAGGCGGGATCAATTTCCGCAAGTCCGGGATTGCCGGTTGCACTGGGCGCGGGTGATGGCAAGCTACGCGCAGTTTTATATGACAACGGAAGAACTACAGGAACGGATTTAGGAAAGCAGTGCATGGATCGGCGAAGTGAAGGCCGAGATGGCGAAGGTGCTGGTGGGGCAAAATGACTTGGTAGACAGGCTGCTTGTTGGCTTGCTCTGCAACGGCCATATCCTGCTGGAGGGAGTGCCCGGGCTGGCCAAGACCCTGGCGGTGAAAGCCCTCTCTGGATCGCTTTCGGCGTCGTTCGCGCGGTTCCAGTTCACCCCGGACCTACTGCCTGCGGATCTTGTCGGAACGATGATCTACCATCCGCAGGACGCTAGGTTCGAGCCGAAGCTGGGTCCCATTTTCAATAACCTGATCCTCGCTGACGAGATCAACCGGGCAACCCCCTTTTCCCCGCCCTCCGGTCTAGCCCAACGGCTGTTTCAGGCCTCCCGCCAAAAGCAAATTCCTAGCAGTTACCAGCTTTGTTTTTCCCTTCACGAGCTCAAGCAATTTATCAGCGAATGACGGCTCACGCACCGGATAACCCTCGTCCGCATCGGTCTGATAAACCCCCTGCCAAATGGCGTTCCCGGCAGGCCGGCCGGCTTTGAGGTAGTGCTCGTCGTTGAGAGCTGCGCGGAGCTGGTCGATCTCGAATTTCGTGGTGGCCTGCCTGATTTTGAGGCTCTGGCTGACGGGATCGTGAAGGGAGCAAATATGAGTCGATGTCATCACTCGCTTAACTTGCCCGTTTTAGGAGAGAAGTTTAGCGGAAATCAAAAATCCCTTTGCCCATTCGCTTCCGAGGCTCTGCTGAACAACCGCCCTACGCGGTGACGCAGTTACTTCAACTTCTCATCGGCACAACGGCTACCAATGGGCTAGGTCTCCCACCCAGCAAGAGGACGCTGCCTCGCAGCGCACGAGCAGGTGCGTCTACGCGCCTTGAATCAAGCGGGTATCCTGTTGGCCATCGCCTTGACGGAGACGCTAGCCCAGACCCAAGAGGAGGCGACGCCCCTACTCCTCACGTGCCAATCGCCCCCGATGCTCTTCGAGGATTTCAGGGACGAGGGCGAGCGTGCTGAGGAAAACCAAAGAAGCTGAAATACATGCGACCCATGTGGGAGAAGCATAGGTGGCGAGCATGAAGGCAAGGAAAGGTGCGATGACTCCTCGTGCGCCAGTTAGGAAAGTATGCACGCTCATGTATTCCACTACTTTATCGCTATCCGCGAATTTCGTGACCCAGAGAGTCCACAGGATATTGCCCCCGGCTCTGGCGACGCCATGAAATCCTATGCCGATGCAAAGTGCCATGAAGCCACTGCACAAAAAGTAGATGAGGATACCCAAAATGAAGAAGACATTTACCAGCGCACGCACCGAGTAGAAAGGCAGGCGGTCAAAGATCGTGCCCCATGGCACCACGAAAACGATGAAGGCCGCCATCGGCACGGTGCCAGTGATGATACCTACGTTCTTGGCTTCATAGCCATAGCCGTAAACCGGGTTACTGATGTATTCTACGAATAGTGCGAAGCTGATCAGATTCCCCATCCCGAAGACCATCCATACGGTTAGCAGTTTCCGAAATGGTGCATCGTCAGAAACGTGACGGAAAGCATCGAACCACTGCAAGCGGAGCGTTTTTCTCAGGACAACTGGTGCCATGAAAAGCACGCATCCAGCCATGACCAGACAGGCAACTGCGTATCCCCAGAAGAGGGCAGAGAAATCATTCTCACGAGAGTTGAGCCATATCCCGACGAGCCATGCTATCAGTCCTGCGGCACTGGCTCGCATCATGGCAGTCTTGGAGAAAAGCCGTCCGCGCGAATGCGATGAATAATGCTTCCGATAGATCTGAGAGGTGAGCGGCGAGCTCATCCCCAGAAATGTGAACGCGATGAAACAGCCAGCGAAGTAGAGCCTGGCATCGTCCCCAGCCATGGCGGCAATCGCGAAGCCGATAAATGAAAGCAGCCAGATGAATGCGGCAAGCGCATTAACCGGTCGTCCGAGCCGCCGCGCGATTTGCACGATAAAGAGACTGCATAGCAGACCCATACTTCCAGCAGAAAGCATCGCGGCTTTGACCGCCCAATGCATGTCAAAGACCTGAATGGCAAAGAAGATAGCGAAGGTAGTCGCAGCCGTATCGATAAAACCTGCTGGCACTGCACGCAGCACTTCAAGCCGGAAGGTGCGTCCCTGCTGGTCGAAGTCCTCTTGACCGGGAACGGGCGTGCTCATTGACGGGCAGCATCTTCGAAGACGCGCAAATGTCGATGCTTAGCTCACTACGAGGATTGTCACTCTGGAGTCAGGTGGTCTCATTGGAACATCCACCCTCAAAGAGACAGCCGAAAAGCGACTACGACAACACCGCCCTTGATGCCGGGTCGCGGGGAAGACTGCTGATCGGCGATGCCATCGACATCATGAAATCGATGCCGAATTACGCCACCGAGATCCTGCCGACCTTCGACTCCCTGACCGTAGACGGAAGCAATAGGATCGTTGCATGCAATGAGTTCTTGGCCGGAGCCATCACCTCGGGACAGGAAACTGCGAGACGGGTTCTCGCGCTACGCCGGAAGCTGGAACTGATTGTGCATTTGCGGGCAGAAGATCAGCTGTTTCACTAGGCACGTTTTTCCAATAGCTTTAGTTGATTCAATAAGGCGTAGGTGATTCTTACCCTACGACTTGCGGCGGGCAAGGAGGAGACAATGCCTTGATCTTTTCGCTCGTTCGTGAGTCTTGGAAGCAAACTCCTCCACGATAAAACCGGCTTTGATGAGGAGCTTCTTGAACTTCGGAGCCGGCTCCGAAAGCCAGTAGGCGATGCAGCCCTGCGGCGTGATCACTTGACGCAGTTTCTCCAGGAACCCGGGCGAATACAGGCGGGCGTTCCCGGACGTGATCAGATCATCCGGGGTATTGTCGATATCGAGCAGCAAGGCGTCGTAGGATCCAGGCTTCTTTTTCGAGACGATGTCGAAAAGATCACCCAAGATGATCACGGTTCTGGGATCCTCAAGCAAGGGACCGTTGAACTCCACCAGATGAGTCCGGTTCCATTCAATCAATGGAGGCATCAGTTCCGCGACATCCACTGTCGCCGGGCTACCAACGAGTTCGAGGGTTCTTTTAAGCGTGAATCCCAGCCCCAATCCACCGATCAGGATCTTGGGATGTTTTGGCCTTGATGCTTTTCCCTCAAGTAGGGACTGGCAGCCGATGTCCGCTAGCTGCTGCTCGGAAAAGGTGAGAGCCGTACTCATCAACTCGTAGCCGTTGTATTTCAGGTAGATCTTACCGTCGTGCTTATGAAGCGAATAATGAGTGCCATCAGGCATCGTGGATTCGTCAATTTTAACGTATGGCTTCATGGCGAAGAATCTTACCGCCTGAGCTGGATGGACAAGATTTTATTCTCAAAAATAGGCTCGGTTGGTGTATCGCAAAATATCCCACTGCGAGTGAAGCCCTCCTGCGCCAAGACTCTGGCGGGAGAACACCGGATGATTTTCCGTCGATTCCTTGCGATTTGACTCAAAATCACTACACATCACAAGACGTGCGGAAAACCTCTGAATCCCCACCTGTTCTGGGCTCTCGCAGCGCACGTAGGCAGAGAGATGCCGATGCGGCAGAGTGGAGAGATGGCAACACAGGATTGAGAAACGGCCCCACCACTACAGCGAGCCTTGCGGTATCGCAGGAATGGAACAATGCTTAGAGCATGAAACTCCTGATCCTCACCACGGCTATCCTGCTTTCCATCGTTTCCATTCCACAGGCAGCCGAGCCTGCAGACGCCGCCCCAGTAAAAATCGAACAGGCGGAGAAGCAACTCGCCGCTGGCGCACAACTCCTAGATGTCCGGACCAAGGAGGAATGGGATAAGGGTCACCTCAAAGGCGCCACACTTGTCACCGTCACCGAACAAGGATTTCTCGACAAAGCCAAAGCGGCACTCGATCCGAAAAAGGGAGTGGTCGTTTATTGTAAGAGCGGCGGGCGCAGCGCGAAGGCGGCGCAGCTACTACGTGCAGCCGGATTCACCGTGTATGACCTAGACGGAGGCATCACCGCCTGGAAAGCCGCAGGCAAACCGGTGGTAAAATGAGCCACGCAGTCTAGTAGATGGGGTCAGATCTATTCTAGCCTGAAGCTCCTTTATTCAGCTTTGGATACGATGAGGTAGTAGGCTCCGACTTCTTTTCCGTCTGCGGTGGTAAAGACCGGGGCTAGCTGGTGAGAGCCTTCGGTTAGTTCTGCGGTGAAGGTGACTTGTGTGGCCCACTCGGGGATGTTTTTTGACGCGATGTCTTTTCCATTCAGACGCATGACGGCGCTGGTGAAGGGAAAGGCTTTGCCGGGTTTGGTGCTAAAAGCTTTGCTGGCGCCGGGCACGTTCGACTCTACGGGGAGACCTGCGGTGATGGCTGTATCTGCCTCTTTCGGCCAGCGGCGCATCTCGAGATTGTAGGTTCCCGTCTCGATAACTTTGACTGCCCAATGACCTTGGTGTTTACCATCTTTGGTGGCGGGGTCATTGCGCACGTGGCCTTGATTCCAGGGCGGGAGACGTTCTTGGATCCAGTCATGGCCGGTGAGGGTGACGACCGGGGCTTTCGGGTGACCGAGGTGAATTTCGGTGGTTTGGGAAAAGGTAGGCTCAAGCTCTGCCCACCAGTCTTCGTAGAATTGGCGCATGGCCTGGACTTGCTCCGGGTGGGCGGCGGCTATGTTATTTTTCTGACCGGGGTCTGCGGTGATGTCGTAGAGTTCTTTCCCATTAATGAGACGCCATTTCTGGGACATGACGGAGGAGCCGCGCCATTTAATAGGGTCGCGGACGCGTTGCGAATCGGTGATAAGATAACGGGCAGGCCAGGCTATGCTATCGCCTTTGTAGAGGAGTTCCTTGATGGATGTTCCGTCAAATTTCAGGCTAGCAGGGATATTTTCTGAGCCGGTGAGATCGAGCAATGTGGGCACGATATCGACGAAACCGGTGAGTATTTTGATGGATTTCTTCTCGGTCAGTTTTCCATCCGGCCAATGGATAATGAAGGGAACACGGTGCCCGCCATCGTAGGCGCTGCCCTTTTTTCCGCGCATTCCGGCGTTGTGGACTTTCGCCCCGTAGGCGGTGCCGTTATCGGTGGTGAAGATGAAGATGGTATTGTCCGCGATGCCTAGCTCTTCGATGACTTTGCGGGTCGGGCGACATTGTCATCGATATTTGTGATCATGCCGTAGAAGGCTTGGCTGGCTTTTGGTTCATCAGGGTAGAGATCCATGTATTTTTGCGGGCAGTGGAGCGGGCCGTGGGGGGCATTTGTGGAAATGTAGGCGAAGAAGGGTTTCTTTGCCGCGGCACTGTCTTTGATGAACTGAATGCCGTAGTCAAAAAAGACATCAGTGCAGAAGCCCTTGGCGACAACGATCTTGCCGTTGTGAAAGTAGCTACCATCGAAGTAGTTGTTATTCCATACATCCGGGGTCTGGCCTACGCCGCCGCCGCCGTGGCGATACACCTCATCGAAGCCGCGATCTTCCGGGCGGTAGGGATAATTATCACCAAGATGCCATTTCCCGAACATGCCGGAAGTGTAGCCGTTTTCCTTTAGGAGGGAGGCAATGGTGATTTCATTTCCACGGAGCATGGAGCGTCCGTTGACGGTGTGCCAGACGCCGGTGCGGTTCGTCCAATGCCCGGTGAGGAGACCGCAGCGTGTTGGGGAACAGGTGGGAGCTACGTGGTAATCATCGAGAGCTACGGATTCCGAGTGGAGCTTGTCGATGGCGGGGGTTTTGACGTATGGGTGGCCGTTGTGCGCGAGATCGCCGTAGCCTTGTTCATCTGTGATGACGAAGACGATATTGGGCTTCCCCTTGGCTGTTGCGAGCGAGATGCCGACAGCTAGGATTAGGAGTAGTGAAATGTGTTCCATCTTCTTGCACGTTCTATATTTTCAGTATTTTCTGAAAAGGAAGAAATTTCTCACAATGAAACTACCAGAACAAATCACCAAGATTGAGGTCTTCTATGATGGACGCTGCAGGATGTGCTGCAGCTTCCATGAGTGGATCAACCGCCAGCCGCGAGCTTTCGAGATCGCCTTCATCCCCTACCAGGCGGCGGATGCTGAACGGATCTTTCCCGGGATCGGCATGCTCGATCCTGCACGGGAAATGATCGTGAGGACTTGCGGAAACAAAATTTATCGGGGTGCCGAGGCTTGGGTGCTGTGCCTCTACAGTTGCTCGAATTACCAGACGGCGGCGCGTAGATTAGCAGGACCGGGATTACTACCCGTTGCCATCCATGCCTGCCGGGTGCTCGCTGCGAACCGCCATGCGCTGAGCAAGGTTTTCTTCAGGGGCAAGGACAGGAAAGTGCGAGACGAGCTTCACAACATGCAAGCCCCGGAATGCCCTGATGATTTTTGCGCGAACCATTGAACCCCCTTATCAAAAAATCATGGACACATTCATCTTGGAAAGCGGACTACGCATCGCGGGACTAATGCTTTCGGGCTTGGTTGTTGCGAATTTCGTCGCGGCGAAACGGTGGGACTACGCGGGTAATCTTGCGGGCCGCCAAGTGATTATTCGGCAGGTTTTTTTCGTCCACTGCGCCTACATCGTCGCGATCATCACCGCACTCGCAATCCAGTGCCTAGGTTGGCCGGGTCTGCTATTGGAGGGCGGTATGGCACGAGTTGTCTGCGCATTTTTCGGCCTTTTCTGGGGAAGCCGTGTGGTGGTGCAACTCACCTACTACGATAAGGAAATGAGACGCCGCGACCGTGGTTGGGATGTCTTTTTCCTCGGGGTCTTTCTCACTCTTGCTCTCATCTTCACCCTCGCCGCCATCTACCAATGAAAGAACTGTTAGAATTCGGACTCATCATCGCCGGATGCTCGCTGGCGGCACTCAGCATCGCCAGCTTCTGGATTCCCAAAGCACTCGGATGGCGGGAGAAATTGGCTGGGCTTACCCCGCTGATGCGAGAGCTGTTTTTAACTTATTCGTTCTACGTATGGAGCAGCCATGTGCTTTTCACAGTATTAGCCCTCGGTTTTGGCGATTGGCTGATTGGCGGAACGAATGCGGCGAAGGCAATGAACACCTTCATGCTGCTGTGGTGGAGCGTGCGACTCTACTTGCAGTTCTTCGGGTTTGATCTGAGTGAGATCAAGGCAAGCAGGTTCAACCGCATCGCCAAGCACCTGCTGACCTTGCTCTTCATCGGCCTCGTCGTCCTCTTCGGCGGCCTGCTTTGCTGGAACTTGGGATGGTTGCAACCAGGGAGCCTTCAATGATCGCTGTTATTCCATTCCTCGTGATCGCCGGAGTTGCCGCCGGGCCGCTGTTGACGAAGGTGAAACCAACTGCATTCAAGCGAGCCCTAGGATGGCTTATTTTGGTAGCTCTGGTATTCGCAGCCGACTTCGCGATGAAGGACGGAGAACCGCTCTGGCGGATGGTTGCGATTTGCAGCGTGCTGCTCGGAGCGATGAAAGGTCTGGTCTATGTGGAGTGGGCGGGGTCGCAAAAGCTTCCCCTTCCCCGTTACGGAGTCTTCGCCTTCCTATGGTTCGGCATGGATCCGAGGAGTTTCCGGGTCAGGCGGACGGGTCTTAGCTGGCAGCGCGACGTGTCGCTTGGCCTATTTCTCATGCTGGTCGGAACACTTGGAGCTTGGCTCGTCTGGGCTATGGGCTGGCGGCAGATCTTTGTAATGTTTCTGCCGATGAGTCTCGGCTTCCACTTCGGAGCCCTACGCGTGCTTAAAGGCGTCCAACGTGCCGCAGGCTTTCCTGTCAGGACGCTTTTCCCAAATATCTTAGAAACCCATGGTATAGCCGACTTTTGGAGCAGGCGCTGGAATACCGGATACTCGCAGATGATGCAGCGGTTGGTCGGGCGACCGGTGGCAAAATGCTTCGGCGAAAGCGCCGGTATCATGGCAGTCTTTGTCTCATCCGGCCTGCTACATGAAGCCGCAATCACCCTTCCGGTCGGCTCGGGCTTCGGGCTTCCTACCATCTATTTCACTCTCCACGGATTTCTGATCCTCTTGGAAAGAAAATGGAACCGCCGGTTAGGAAAAATTCCAACCTTACTTGCTGTCATCCTCCCGCTGGGATGGCTTTTTCCTCCCGATTTCCAAACAGAAGTGATCGCGAAGTGCCTGCGGGTGTTTGATTTTGTAAGTGGCATGGCTGGAAATTTGCTGTGATATACTGCCGTTGCGGGCTCCGCCAGGGATCACAAGCCAAACATGGCGACTACCTTCTCAGCGGCAGCCCTTCTCCTATTCAGAAGGCGCAGGGATTGGATCAATCCCTCTCGGCGACGAACAAGGTGTGGGTGAAGCGTTTCGCCTTCGGGTAAGCCTTGGCACCCACGCACTCGACGCTTTTGAAAAATTTTCCCAAGGAGCGTGCGAAAGTCTTGTCCTGGTTCGCCGACCAATAGACGACGCAGCCACCCGGGCGGAGGGCGGCTTTTACCCGGGAGATCCCTCCCCCATCGTAAAGTTTCGCATTCCCCTTCTGGACCAGAGGATCCGGGCTATTGTCCACATCTAGCAGGATCACATCGTAACGATCTTTTCCCACACGGTCGATCAGCTCGGAAACGTCGCGGATGTGGATGCGAACGCGCGGATCATCGACCAGGTGGCCGTTGACCTCTGTTAGAAATTCTCGATTCCAATCGACTACCACTTGGAGCAGCTCCGCGACATCAACTATTGCATCGGGCGGGCAGAGTTCGAGCACGCGTCGGAGGGTGAAACCAAAACCAAGTCCGCCGATGAGGATACGCGGCTTTGAGGGCATTTTCCCACATGCCAGATCGGCCATCTGTTGCTCCGATGAAGAGGCGTTCGTGCTCATCAATGGCACCCCGCCGACTTTCATAAAATGATGGCCGTCGTGCTCCTGAAGAAGCAGCGTTTCGCCATCCGGAGTTTTGGAGGTGGCGAGGGTGGTAGTCGGTTTCATGAGAAAAAAATGAGCATCGACGATTTAGCG
Organism: Akkermansiaceae bacterium; assembly: GCA_905182475.1. Taxonomy (GTDB): domain Bacteria; phylum Verrucomicrobiota; class Verrucomicrobiia; order Verrucomicrobiales; family Akkermansiaceae; genus Luteolibacter. The sequence goes on from CAJJBR010000056.1 coordinate 26,988, forward strand.
TGTGGAGCGCCGCCCTTTCAGGCGGCTGGATTTAGCCGTGGCTTTGTATTCACGCAGGGCTGGTGTGCTTAGGTTCCGCTGCAGCCTAGAAGGACGGCTTTCTACTACTCCCACTCGATGCTTGCAGGTGGCTTGGTGGAAATATCGTAGAGGACGCGGTTGATTCCATCCACTTCGTTGAGGATTTGTTGGCTGGTCTCGCGAAGGAGTTGCGCCGGGAGATCTACCCATTCGGCAGTCATCGCGTCTTCGGAAATTACGGCTCTCAGGTTCGTCGCCCATTCATAGCTGCGCTCGTCACCTTTCACGCCAACGGTTTTCACCGGAATCAGGCCGGCATACGCCTGCCAGACTTTGTCATACCAGCCGTGCTCCTTGAGTTTCCCAATGAAAATCGCATCGCATGCGCGGATGATATCGAGTCTGTCCTGCGTGACCTCACCCGGGCAGCGGACAGCAAGGCCGGGGCCAGGGAATGGATGGCGACCCAGGATATCCGGGGCGATACCGAGGGAATGCCCCAGTTCGCGCACCTCGTCTTTGAATAGCTCAGCAAGCGGTTCGAGGACTTTACCCTGCGCCTGAAGTTCAAGAATGCGATCCACACGGTTGTGGTGAGTTTTGATCTTGGAGGCTTTGGATTTCGCGTTCGAGGCGCTTTCGATCACGTCGGGGTAAAGGGTTCCCTGGGCGAGAATTTCGGCATCGCCTACGGAATCCCAGAAAACATCGATGAAAAGATTTCCGATGATCACCCGCTTTTTCTCAGGATCTGCTTCACCGGCTAAGGCAGTAAGGAAACGCTCGCTGCAATCGACAGTTTCAATGGGCACGCCCATGCGGTGGAAGTTGCTACGGACTTCTTCTCCTTCGTCTTTGCGCATAAGTCCGTGATCCACGAAAATCGCGCGGACATTGGCTCCGGCTTCTTTCAGGAGCACTGCAAGCACAGTGCTATCCACGCCACCGGAAACGCCGCAGACGACTTGTTTATTGCCACAGGTCTTGCGGATACCTTCGATCATCTCGCGTTTAAAATCATCGATCTTAAATGGCATGAGTTCCTCGGCCGTGAGGAGGAAATTGTGGAGGATTCGCAGACCCTCGTGGCTGTGTGTCACCTCCGGGTGGAACTGGATACCGAAGAATCTCTCGCCCCACTGGAGTGAAACAGGAGTGCCGTGCTGGTTGCTTGCAATGACCTTGGCGCAATCCGGGATGACTTTCACAGTATCCGAATGGCTCATCCAAACCTGGGATTTCTCCGAGATACCTTCGTAAAGACCATCGTGACTTTCCGGGTAAAGGTTTGCCGGGCCGTATTCGCGGCGGTCGCTCGGCTCGATCGTGCCGCCGAACTTCAAGTTGAGAAGCTGCATCCCGTAACAAACCCCAAGTACCGGAACCCCGAAGGCTTTAAGCGCCTCGAAATCCAAATCCGGCGCATCAGGATCACTGGTGCTTTTCGGTCCGCCCGAAAGGATGATCGCGCCCGGCTTCCCGATATCAGGAAAATCCTCGAGTGCGTAAAGCATTGCGAAGTATCCAAGTTCCCGCACACGCCGGACGATGAGTTGCGTGTATTGCGAGCCGAAGTCGATGACTGCTACGTGTTTGTTGTCGTGCATAAAATTCAAAATTCAACTCTCAAAATTCAACTCTCAATCAAAAGTGCGTAACGCAATCACCTCAGAATCTTTATTCTTTCTTGAAGTTTGAGATTTGAATTTTGAGCTTTTACCCAAGCGGTTGGTAATTGGTTGGTTCCTCGGTCATGACGATGTCGTGGACGTGGCTTTCGCGAAGGCCGCCGGCGGTGATGCGGGTGAAAGTGGCTCGCTCGCGGAGTTCTGCGAGGGTGGAGGCACCAACGTAGCCCATGCCGGATTTCAGGCCGCCCATGAGTTGGAAGATGACATCGGAGAGAGGGCCTTTGTAGGGCACACGACCTTCGACTCCCTCGGCGACGAGTTTCCCTGAGCTATTTTGAGAATAGCGGTCAGCAGCGCCTTTGCGCATGGCACCGAGCGAACCCATTCCGCGGTAGGTTTTGAAACGGCGACCCTGGTAGTAAACGCTCTGGCCGGGGCTTTCGCGAGTTCCGGCGAGGATGGAGCCGAGCATTACTAGATCGGCTCCGGCGGCGATGGCTTTCACCACATCACCGGAGTAGCGGATGCCTCCGTCGGCGATTACTTTCACGCCGCGTTCACGGCAGTAGCCGGCCACGTTCTGGATGGCGGTAAACTGGGGCATACCCACGCCGGCAATGACCCGGGTGGTGCAGATCGAGCCAGGCCCGACTCCGACTTTCAGAGCACTGGCTCCTGCGGAAACGAGATCGCGCGCGCCTTCTGCGGTTACCACATTTCCGGCAACGACGGGCAGATCGCCCATGCTGCGAAGTTTCTCGATGACGTTCATCACGTGGCGGGTGTGCCCGGTTGCAGCATCGATGAAAAGAGCATCCGCTCCGGCTTCGATAAGTGCGGCGGCGCGTTCCTCGACATCGGGTCCGACACCGACTGCCGCGCCACAGCGGAGCTGTCCGTTCGAGTCTTTCGCCGCGCTGGTGAAGGTGATGCGTTTTTCGATATCTGATCCGGTGATGAGGCCCACGAGGTGCCCGCAATCATCAACTAGAGGAAGTTTTTCGATCCGGCTTTGGTAAAGGATGCGGCGGGCTTCCTCCAAGCTGGTGTTCGGCGGGGCGGTGACCACTTTGTCGCGTGGCGTCATGACTTCAGAAACAAGAGCGCCGGGACGATCCAAGTAGCGGACATCGCGGCCAGTGACCATGCCTTCGAGTTTCCCCTGGCCATCGACTACCGGAAAACCGGAGAAGCCGTTTTCAGCCATGATCGAGAGGATACGCTCAACGGTATCGGTTTTGGAAACGGTGAGAGGGTCAATGATGACCGCGCTTTCCGAACGTTTCACTTTCGAGACCATCGCCGCCTGTTCCTCAATCGAACATGCCCGGTGGATCACGCCCATGCCGCCTTCACGGGCGAGCGCGATCGCGAGATCGTGCTCGGAGACGGTATCCATCGCTGCGGAAACAACCGGAAGCCGCAGGGAAATCCCGTCGGTAAGGTTGGTTGCAAGGTCGGCTTCACCCGGTAAAATCGAGCTCAAAGCCGGAACAAGAAGCACATCGTCAAACGACAATCCCAATGAAATCTCTGCCATGAGATATTAAACAGAGCCGCCAACGACTGAGCAAGCCTGGATTCAAGTTCTTTTCATTTCCATGCCCTTTGGGGAAGTGAGAGCGGAGAAAACCATAGAATACACCCGGTGGCGCGGGACTTTGATTCGTTTCCTGAGACTTTTGAGATCCGCCACATCCATGCATTCTAGGGTTTCCTTGGCGATCATAGCGGGCAGGATACTCGCGGTGCGGAGACGGCGGGATTCCAGATCTGCGGAATAGGAAAATCCAGCCTCCACCCTCCCCAGCGCGATCTTCCTCCATTTTAAAAACTCCCCCATCAGCAATTTTTCATCTGTCGGATCGGCAACAGGAAGATAGCATCGCCCGTTCGCGAGATCCTCGGGGAGGTCGCGGAGGATATTTACGAGCTGTAGGGATTTTCCGTAGTCAACCGCATGCTTTAGGAGTTCTCTTTCCGGTTGGAGGGAGAATTTTCTACCAAGGGTGAGGTATCCGAGTTTCGTCCAAAACTCCCCCACGCATCCGGCGACCCGCCAAGTGTAGTCCTCAAGTTCCGCGTCATTTGCCAGTGATATGGGATTTGAAGCACCCGCTTCACCGAACCTCTTCAAATCCAGACGCTGCCCGCTAATGATGATCCCGATCACTTCACGGATCAGCTCCTTTTGCTCCGCGGAAAGCGAAACGAACACTTTAATCACCTCCCCCGCCCTTTCCAAGAGAAGCTTTTCTCGGGGATCCGGTGTCCCTTCGATCATAGCGGCTGACCAAGGCCTGATCCCTTCGCCATCGGTTACCTGTTTCGAAAAATTCTCCAAGCAACAGAGCCTTTCCCCTGCGGGAACTTCGGCAGAATCCGCAATCGTATCACTGATCCGCGCCAGTAGATACGCGATCCCCGCCGGACGCCGCATCGGCTTCGGGAGGAGTCGAAGACTCAGGTAAAACGAACGCGAAACCCCTTTCAGAACGCCCGTTTCAAGCCCCGTATCCATCACTCATCGACAGCAAGGATCCGACCGCAGTTCTCGCATTGCGTGACCTCTTTTTCGCCCTGCACGGCGATAGCAGTGGAGGCGATCACTTTCATGTGGCAGCCGGTGCATTTTCCGTCTTTCAGGGTACCGATGGCCATCCCGTCTTTGGATTTCATTAGTTTTACGTAGAGCGGCAGGTAGTCTTCGGAAACTTCGGCCACGTGCTTCTCGCGCTCAGCCTTCACTTCCTTCACCTGCTCCTCCATCTGAGTGTGGCGTTGCTTGATCGATACTAGATCTTCTTCCACGAAACCTTTCGTCTTCGCGAGCTGAGCCTGGGCTTCCGTCTGCTTTTTCCGAAAAATATCCACCTCTTCCATCGCCTCAAGCTCGCGGGTCTCAAGATCGTCGATTTCCTTTTTGTAACGAACCACCTCATGGCCGAGGGCATTGTATTCGTCGTTCTTCTTGGTCTCGAACTGCTGGGTCTGGAGGCGCTTGATCGTCGTCCGGCGCGTTTCCGCATCCATCTCGATTTTCTTCACTTTCAGCTCGATCGCTATGAGTTCGTCGTGAGCTTTCTTCAGAGCAGCGGTATCCCCATTGAGCTTAGCATTCGCACGGGCTTCCTCCTGCGGGAGTTTTGCCAGTTCTTTTCCCAGCGTTATCAAGCGCCTGTCCCTATCCTGCAAAATTAAAAGTCCGCGAATCTCATCCAACATGAGAAACCATTATCCGCCCGCCGCCCGCTCCGCAAGTACCGCGTGCCTCTCATTTTTCCGCCGCCGCACCGCATCCCATGCATACAGGGCAATCGCGAGCCAGATCAGGACAAATGAAAGCAGTCTCACGGCCGTCATCGGCTCGCCGTAGATTTTCCAACCGATAAAAAACTGCAGGGTCGGCCCGATAAACTGAAGCATCCCCAGCGTGCCCAACCGAATATTCCTGCTCGCGTAGCCAAAACACAGCAGCGGCACAGCAGTCACCACACCCGTCCCCACCATCCAGAATGCATTCTCCCAACTCCCGCCGAAAGCCGCAGGAACACTCGCACTCTGCCAAAGCAGCCACCCCAGAGCCACCGGCATCAGCAGCGAACTCTCCACGGTAAGCCCGTTCAAAGCACCCAGTGGTGAGCGTTTCCTCACCACACCATAAAGCGAAAACGAAAGTGCCAGACTTAGAGCCACCCACGGAAAATGCCCGACCCCAGGGATCTGTAAAAGCACCCCACAGAAGGCCACCGCCACTGCCGTAATCTGTAGCCGGTTTTGCCTTTCCCCGAACCAGAGAGCTCCGAACAGAATATTCAGGAACGGATTTATATAGTAACCGAGCGCCCCCTCGATCATCCGCTCGTTCAGGGTCGCCCAGACATAGAGCAGCCAGTTTGCTCCAATCAGGCATCCGGAGAGGAAATGCCAACCCAGCGTCTTCAGATCCGTCCGCAGACCCACCTTCTGCCACCAGAGCAGCGGCCACAGCATCAGGCAGGTCCAGCAAGTCCTCTGTGCGACGATACTCACCGGATGAAGGAAATCGAGATGCTTCCAGTAAATGGGCAATACCCCCCATAGAGTGAATGCCATCACCCCGACCAGCATCCCTTTCGTGTTCCCCGTCACACTCCCAACTAGCCGCATCCAGACATTACGGCAACATCTTCCCTTGAAGTTTGAAGTTTAAAATTTCAAGTTTCTTCCCGTGTCCGAAACCCGCCTCAGCATCCCCCAATACGCCATGGCTCTCGCCCATGTCGCCAGCCTCCGCTCCGAGGATCCTTATAGGAAAGTCGGAGCCGCCGCCCTCGATTTCGACAACCGCGTGATCGGCACCGCCTACAACGGCCTCGCCCCGGGCTACAATCCCTCACCGGAATTCTGGGAGGATCGCGAAGCACGTCAGAAATTCATGCTACACGCGGAAATCAACCTCTGCTCCCTTTTTAAACGCGGCGAGGCCAAAATCATCGCCACCACCACCATGCCCTGCACCGCATGCATGCAGACCCTTTGCTCCTACGGCATCAAGGAAATCTACTACCAGGAAGTTTACCACGCCTCCGATGCACCGGAGATCGCGGAGCTTTATGGGATCAGACTGGAGCAGGTGAGCGATTTCCCGATGTCCGCGGATACCCCATGACGAGCTACCGCGACACCAACAGACCAAGGACGGAGCTCAACTCTCCCGAGACTGGCATTTCCAGAGGGACTCGAAGCCCGTGGATCTGGGCGGTAGTCTTTTTCGCGACTGCTATCGGCATTCGATACGGCCCTCTTTACGTTCTTGGCGATGTCACCACGGTTGATCTTGATTCAATTGTGAACCTGAGTCTTTACCTGTTCTCGTGGTTTTTCTGGATGCTGGGAACATATTTCTTCGTAACCGCCCTCCACCTGCATCCCGGCTGGACATTCTTCGGACTTTTCTCGGTTCTCGGGCTCGTCGCCCTCCTCATCTTCTCACGCTACAAAAAGACTCCCCAGGAAAACCCGGAGGATTGGTAAAACTCGATAAATCACCCTTGAGCGGGTGAAGCCCCCCCCAAACTTCCCAGCTAAAATGAACCCTACCGGGGTACAGACGCGCCGGTCGGATCGTTCGAGAGGAAAATCCCCACCATTCCTACTTCCACCCCAGCAAACGCCATTGACCCGGCGTAGGTTCCCCGTTAAGCCCTCACGCATGGCAAAGAAACCAGTAGTGCTCATCATCCGCGACGGTTGGGGAACAAACCCCGGCGGCAAAGAGACCGCAGAAAAGGACGGTAACGCCGTAATCCTCGGAAATACCCCTTTCACCGACGAGACCCTCTCCCAATACCCCCACAGCTTCCTCTCCGCATCCGGACTCGATGTCGGCCTACCTGACGGACAAATGGGCAATTCCGAAGTCGGCCACCTCAACCTCGGCGCAGGTCGCGTAGTCTATCAGGACTTCACCCGTATCAACAAAGCCATCGCCGAAGGCACCATCGCCGATAACGAAGTCTTCAAAAATGCCCTGGAGAAAGCCAAGTCCGGCCGTCTCCACCTCCTCGGCCTCGTCTCCGATGGCGGCGTCCATTCCCACCAGGATCAGCTCATCGCAATGACCAAGCTCGCCTCCGAAGCGGGCGTGAAAGACATTTTCATCCACGCCATCACCGACGGACGCGATACCTCCCCAACTGGCGGTGCCGCCTACGTTTCCAAAGTCGAGGACGAGACCGCGAAATTCGGAGCAAAGATCGCAACTGTCGTCGGACGCTACTTCGCCATGGATCGCGACAAGCGCTGGGATCGAGTGAAACTCGCATGGGACGCCATCGTTCACGGCATCGGTGCGCAAAAGGAAATTCTCGCCTCAGAAGCCATCGCCGAAACTTACGAAACCCAATCAAAGACCGACGAGTTCATGCCCGCCATGGTCTTCACCGAGGCAGACACTCAGCGCATCCGCGATGGCGATGTCGTCCTCTGGTTCAACTTCCGCGCCGACCGCGCCCGCGAACTATCCGAAGCATTTCTCCAAAAAGAATTCGACGGATTCGACCGCGGCCATGTGCCCGACGTCCACTTCGTCACCCTCACCGTCTATGACGAAAAGTATCCTTGCGATGCGATCTTCACCCCTCAGTCGCTCAAAATGACCCTAGGCGAAACCGTCGCAGCAGCTGGCATGAAGCAAATGCGTATCGCCGAGACCGAGAAATACCCGCACGTTACCTATTTCTTCAACGGTGGTATAGAAGCAGAAAACAAAGGCGAGCAACGTTTCATTATCCCCTCCCCGAAGGACGTCCCCACCTACGATTTTAAACCACAGATGTCCGCCGAGGAAGTCACCAAGACCGTGGTGGAGAACCTCAAGGAGTTCGATCTCGTGATCCTAAACTTCGCCAACCCCGACATGGTCGGACACACCGGCGTCGTGGAAGCAGCAAAGAAAGCCGTCGAAGTCATCGATGACTCAGTGAAACAGATCGTCGAGCAAACCCTCCGCCTCGGAGGTAAACTCCTCATCACCGCCGACCACGGAAACTGCGAATTCATGCGCAACGAGGACGACTCACCGAACACCGCACATACTACAAACCTCGTAGAAATCATCTACGTAGCCGACGACGCATCCTCGAAGAAAATGCACGACGGCATCCTAGCCGACGTAGCACCAACCCTTCTCGAAATGCTCCGACTCGACCAGCCCAAGCAGATGACCGGGAAATCGCTACTCTCGTAGCTACCATCTTCGGACATAGCTCTCCAGAGCCAGTCTTTCTCTCCACCGCTTCCCCGGGATTCGATGATTTCCATCGATTAATCCGTCGGGGTCGCTTCGCTAGCCCAACGGCTAGAGGCTGAGACACTTCCGGCATAAAATCAGTTATCTCGGTTTTCCCACTGATCACTGATCACTCGGCACTCGGCACTAGCAACTCAATCACACCATCCCTATCCCCTTAAAATCGCCACCCTGCCTCCCCCGATATTCGGAGCCTGCAGCCACCCGCCCAACCGTTGCGCCCGACCTCCCCCCCTAGTTTCATCTCCACCACCACCCTCATCGGGTCTCCAGTTCCAACACCATCTTCCACAAGGAATGCGATCCGCGTCTGCTATGCCCTCCGGGTGCATTTGACGAAATATTTGTTTTTTTTCAGTTCGTCTATGTCCGCTGCGCTCCCATTGTGGTTCCTCTTTCCTCTACTCCAGTCTTACTCTACCCTAGTCTTCCACTGATCACTGATCACCAGCCACTTAATCCAATGACCGAACTCCTCTCACCAGCCGGAAACTGGGACTGCGCCCGCGCCGCCGTCGCCTCCGGTGCCGATGCCATCTACTTCGGCCTGCCGAAATTTAACGCCCGCCTCCGCGCCGACAACTTCTCCGAAGAAGACCTCCCAGAACTCATGGCCTACCTCCACAAGCACGGGGTCAAAGGCTTCGTTGCCATGAACACCCTCATCTTCACCGACGAACTGGAGACTGCGGAGAAACAGCTCCGCACCATCGCCGCCGCCGGAGTCGACGCCCTCATCATCCAGGATCTCGGCCTCGCAAAGATGGCTCGCCTCATCACCCCGGAAGTAGAGCTCCACGCCTCCACCCAGATGACCATCACCTCCCCCGAAGGCCTAGCATTTCTGGAAACAATCTTCCCGATGGAGCGCGCAGTCCTCTCAAGAGAACTCTCCATCAAGGAAATCGAAAGATTTCAAAACTCTTCACTTCTCACTTCTCACTCGCCACTTTCCACACCTCTCGAGGTCTTCGTCCACGGCGCCCTCTGCGTCGCCTACTCCGGCCAGTGCCTTACCTCAGAATCCCTCGGCCAGCGCTCCGCCAACCGCGGCGAATGCGCCCAGGCCTGCCGCATGCCCTACGAGATCGTAGTCGATGGAGAAACCCGCGACCTCGGCGAACACCGCTACCTCCTCTCCCCCCAAGATCTCGCCGCCGTAGACCTCATCCCCGACCTAATCAAAGCCGGAGTCGTCTCCTTCAAAATCGAAGGCCGCCTCAAAACCCCCGAATACGTAGCCGCCGTAACCCGAGTCTACCGCAAAGCCATCGACGCCGTAGCTGCGTCCGTCCCGGCGCAGGCCGTGCAAACCCCGTCTCGGGGTGTGTCAGCCGAGGAGAAATACGAGCTAGAAATGACCTTCTCCCGAGGCCTCACCACCGGTTGGTTAGCAGGCACCAACCATCCCTACCTCACCCACGGCAAGTTCGGTAAAAAACGCGGACCCTTCCTCGGCACAATCATCGAAGCACAGAACGGCTGGATCCGCCTCGACACACCTCCCTCCCAGCAAACCCCGCCCCTCAAAGCCGGCGACGGCATCGTCTTCGACGCAGGCGAGAACCGCGACCTCGAACAAGGTGCCTCCATCTGGAAAATCGAGAGCGACCGCATTATCTTCCACCGCACCTTTTCCGGCATCAATTTCGACCGCATCCGCCCCGGCGTCACCCTCTATAAAACCGCCGATCCCGCCCTAGAATCCGAGATCCGCAAGTTCTGGCAAAACGCCAAGCCCAAGCAACACAAAACCCCACTCCACCTAACCATCACCGGCCAACCCGGCGAACCAGCGGTTCTTTCCTCCTCATTCGATGTTCAGCGTTCGACGTTCGATGTTCGATGTTCATCCAAAATCCACCTAACCGAGGCCACCAACCGCCCCCTCTCCACCGAGGTATTGGAAAAACAGCTCTCCCGCCTAGGCGACACCCCCTACGAACTAGCCTCACTAGAAAACAACATCACCGGAGACTGCCACCTGCCCATCTCCGCCCTCAACCAACTCCGCCGCGACCTAGTTGAGCAACTAGAAGCCGAGCAAGGCACGCAGACTTTAGTCCGCCCCAGTGCCCCAGCCACAACCCAAGCCCTCTTCCCACTGATCACTCGGCACTCGGCACTAGCCACTTCTTCCCTCTCCGTCCTAACCCGCACCACCGACCAACTAGAAGCCGCCATCGCTGCCAATATCCAGCAAATCTACTGCGACTTCGAAGACCCCCGCCGCTACAAGCACGCCGTCGAACTCGCACGCGAATCGGACAGTAAAATCATCCTAGCCACCCCCCGCATCATCAAGACAGGCGAGACCGGCTACCTTAATCTCATCAAGCGCGCCAACCCCCACGGCCTCCTACTCCGAAACCTCGCCGCCCTCCACCATTTCAAAAACAACGATGATCTCATCAAGATCGGCGACTTCTCCCTCAACGCCGCCAACCCCCTCACCGCGAAGATCCTCAAAGAATCCGCCAACCTTGAGCGCCTCACCATCTCCTACGACCTGAACATCTCCCAGGTCATCGACCTCTTAGAACAGACCCCGCCCGATTGGTTGGAACTCACCCTCCACCAGCACATGCCCATGTTCCATATGGAGCACTGCGTCTTCTGCACTTTCCTCAGCAGCGGCACCACCTACAAGGACTGCGGCCGCCCCTGCGAGAAACACGTTGTCCATCTCCGGGATCGCGTCGGCCAGCTCCACCGGCTCCAAGCGGATGTCGGCTGCCGGAACACCCTCTTCAACGGCCGCGCCCAAACCGGCGCCCGCTTCTTCCAAAGCCTCCTCTCCACTGGCCTCAGAAATTACCGCATCGAGCTCCTCGACGAAGACAAGCAATCCGCCACCTCCACCATCCAAGCCTACCAAGACCTCCTCTCCGGGAAACTCACCGCCGACCAACTCCTAACCGAAATCCAGGCCACCGAAAAACTAGGAGTCACCGAAGGAACCCTCGCGTAGCTGCGCCCGTCCCGGCGCAGGCCGTGCCCGTGCCGCCCCGCCAAAAAAAAACACCCCAAAACCGGCTTCCCACAGGCAAGTCCCCACCCCAGCGGCATTCTTAGACACTGCCACCTTCCTCTTCATTGGAGTTTAAAGTTTGAAATTTAAAGTTTCCTCCATCCTCCTCATGTGCCTCCTCGCCTCATGCGAGAAACCCGCGCCCATCGCACGGGACGTCCCGAAAGTTCCTTCCGCGCCAGAAACAAACCTCATCCTCGCTGCCTCCCAGCTCGCCCTAGCGAAATCCCATCTCACCGCCGAAGCCCCCGAGAAAGCCATCCCGTACCTAGAAGCCGCCATTACAAACGGCTCCCCCACCGAGGCAAAAATCCTCCTCGCCGAGAGCCTAGCATCCGCCCGCTTCACCGTCCCGGTCACCCGTTTCTCCCACCCGTATCCGGTCACCACTTTCGTCCGCTCGGACACCTCCCTCTTCGCCGCCATCGCCGGCCCGCACCCCACCGTAGTCCGCTGGGATCTCGAGAAAAAACCGCGGGCCGCCGCCGTCCTCTTCCCCACCGGAAAGCAAACCATCCGCCACCTCGCCCTTTCTCCCTCTGGGAAACACCTCCTCGTCCACCGTGGGGACACGAACCTCCTCTGCCTCGCGGAAACCCTCAAACCCGTCACCAACCTCGGCACCTTCCCAGCCTACATCGATTCCAACCACCTCCAGCCCTTTTCAGGAAACTCCCTCCTACTAGCCCACCCCACATCAAACGAGCGCACCTTCACATTCCACATCCGCGATTCCGCCACCGGCGAAACCCTCCGCTCCGAGTCCTTCCCCCTTTTCCCAAAACCCACCCGCGCCACCTTCCAAGACACCACCCTCTTCATCGAACTCGAAGACCACACCCGCATCGAAATCCCCATCATCGGTGAAACCATCCGCACCGGCTCCCAAGAACGGAACGCGGAATTTAGTCCGCAGCCCCAAACCGAATTCACCAACGTTACCGGAAACCTCCTCCGCCACACCTCCATCCCCCCCTCCCTCATTCCCTCCTTCCCCCCCTCCCTCTATCCGGCAATCACCGGCTACCGCCTAAATCTCACCACCCAGTCTCTAGCAAAAGTCCCCACCCCCGAACGCCTTGCCACACTCTCTGAAACTTTCCCAGAGATCCCTCCCACCTTCACCATCCACACCTGCGAGACAGCCGTCCACACCCGCCTCGCCGCCGCTTTTCCGGAGGAGTTCCCGGAACTCACCGCCCCCGCCCGGGCCCACGCAAAAATCATCGAGGAAATCTTCGCCACCGGAGACCCCGCCGCCATCGCCGCCATCATCCGCTCCGTCCCCCCATCCGGACTCCCCACCGCCACCGCCCTCTTCCTTTCCCTGAAATCGAAAAACCCAGCCTACATCCGCGAGACCCTAGCCATCGCCGAAAACGTCCCGCACGCCCTAAGGAGCAGGGACATTCCTGTCCCACCAAACTACCGCAACGAACAGGACTGGCTAGGCTACGAATCCCCGGACTTCTCCGAAATCTTCACCCGCCGCCAAACGGAAACCACCAACCTCCTCACCGAACTCAAACTCCCCGCCACCCCCACCGAAGAAGACGTCCAAGCCTTCATCACCCACCTACTCTCCCCGGAAACCCAAGCCCGCCTGCCCCGCGAGATCCTCGCCCTCTCCGCCATCACCGTCGCCCGCTCCCTTTCCAAAATCGAAGCCCAAGCCACCTCCTCCCTCCAGCTCACCGCCCTCGCCCAAAGGCTCGGCACCCCGCAGCCGGAAATCCTCCGCACCCAGGCTACCGCGCTCGGCACCCTAGCCCAGTTCCTGCCCGCACACCGCGCATGGATCTCCCTCATCACCCAGCAGCCAGAGGCGACCCATCTCCCCTCCGATTACTCAGAAGCCGCCCACAGCGCCTTCGAAAATGCTGATCCCGACCAAGCCGCCGAAATCCTCCGCATCGGCCTCTTCCGTTTCCCCAACGATGTAGTCCTCGCCATCCGCGCCGGCTGGATCGCCCTCCTCACGGAACAGCCAGAGCAAGCCGCCGACTACCTCACCCGCGCCACCCGCATCGGCCTCCCCAGAGACGAGGTTGAAAACACCACCGCCCTCCTCGCCATCGCCCACACCCAGCGAGGCGATCCCGATACCGCCTACGCCTTCCTCCAGCAACTCACCGCCATCAACGAGAAATGGGCAGACCCTGCCACCATAGAGAAGCTCCCCTGGCCAGAGCCCCTAAAAGCCTCTCTCCGCCAGCTCACCTGGGAGTGACCAATTGTAAACCATGAACAGCAAAGTAATTTAATGGTAAATACCCATAGTTCGGGAAATCCGAATCAACCGCTAGCAAGCCATGGAACCCTCAGAAAAGATCAATCGCGAATCACGCGACGCTGAGAAACGCGCATCCCGCCGCGTAGATGCGGAACGCTTGGCCGCTGGCGAAGACCCTACGGTTTTACAACGGGAAAACTCTATTTTTCCAGAAGGCTTTTTCAAGAACGCGAGGATTTCAAATTTAAAAAAAGCCATCGGACGCTGAACAGTGCCCGAAACCCGGATCAGCGATTACTCGGCCTTTCTCCATAGGCTCGGAGCTAACCAAGCCGATTACTTTCTAGAAGGTGGACAGCAGTAAATTTCTGGTCGGAATATTACAGCAGGAAAGATGCGGCAGCCGCCCTCGCTCCCTTCCTTTCACCTCAAAGGACTGCGACATCTGAGTGAGCTATGCCGCATTTAAGTTTCTGTAGTCCCAACCTGATGGTGGAACACTCGTCAAAGGGACCTCACCGGCAGACGGCCAACTCGGAATTTTCACTCTAGATTCGGAACCAAAGATTGCCATTGATCTAATGACGAACGTGTATGGTATCCCGCAAAACCAAATACCCAGATTATTGGATCGCTCGCTAATAATCGATGGAATCCGTGTAATGGATCCGATTTTTCTTTTTCAGTGCAAGTGCCATTGCCTTCTCGACCTCGACCAGACCGGGCGGCAGGACGAAAAGCATGTGAAAATGTTAGCAGTGCTAGTTCCTAGCCATTTGGAAAACCTGATTGAAGAAGCCATAGAGGGAAACATTTCGGGAAGGGCGTTACTCAATGAAATGAAGCTTCTACAAAAGGTATTAAAAACGAGTAAGTGCAAGATTGCCCTGCATAAAATCTCGGCCAGTCCCGCAGAGTTTCTTCCCGTCAAGTCAATCCTCACAAGCGGTTTAAGCAAAATCGAACGCTTTGCCGATACGGTATTAAAATAATATCGGATAATCCCCGCTTCCTGAGTCGGGTTCTGGAGAACGTGACTCCGTATCATATTCTTCCTCCTTCCCTCCAGCCCGTGGTTTATTCATAAGACTACCATGAAAACCCTGCTTCTCCTTTTCATCTCCTCCTTAGCCCTCCACGCCGCGCCGGATGATTTCCGCGAAACCTTCGCCGATCCCGCCACGCGCCTCGCCGCGCTGGCGACGCTCACTCCCGGCACGCGGGATTTCTTTTTCCACACCGCCCTCGATCATCAGCTCAACGGACGCGGGAACGAATACGCAGATACCATAGACGCATGGAAGGCAGCCACGGCGGACAAGAAGAAGCGGGTCTCCAAGGAGGGTCTAGCCATCCTAGAAAACCGCCGCATCCTCCTCGCCTACGACACCGATCCCAAGGCGGCTCTCGCCGAACTCAAGGAAACCCTCGGCCTGAAGTTTGATGCGACCAAGCCCGACTCCGCAGCCACCAACAAAGCCCTCCCCACTACCCTGGCACCCGCGCTGATCGCCCCCGCCGCATTCCAAAAAGCCGCCGAGATAGCGAATCCACGCACACCCTACACCACCTACTCTGAGCAACTCCTCTACAGCGAGCTCGATTCCCTAGAAACCTTCTCCGAGAAACGACTCCGCTGGTTCGCTCAGAGCTTCGAGCGCCACGACCACCCGCGCTACACCGAACTACTCACCAAGGCACTCGCCCTCAAGCCGCCCTTCTCCAGCGGCAGCATCAGCTTCGGCACGCTCACCCTCGCACAGCTAGACGACCTGAAGAAATCCACCCCCGTCCTCCTTTCCAGCGGGCGTTTCAACTCCGACTACCTGAAGAAACTCACCCCCGCCTACCCCACGGAACTCCTCCGCCATCCTGCTGCCCACGCCGCATTCCTCGCCGCTTGCAAGAACTACGTCGTCACCCTCCCGCCTTCGCAAAACTCGCTCAAAGCGCACGTCCTCTACCACCACCTCCGCCTCCAGGAAATTACTACCTCCTACAGAATAAAGACGAGAAAACGGAAATCACCGTCCTCCCCGCAGACAGCGAGCGCGACGGACTGCTCGTCACCGAGGACAGCATCCGCCCTCTCAGCAACCCCGCCACCCCCACCGTTTCCGCCACCAACATCGAGAACGGCACCCTCAACATCCGCCTAGCCAACGCCTCCCCGGAGACACGCGTGACCGTCGTAGCCAAGCGCTACCACTTCCAAGAATGGGATGCCGGATACGCGCCCCTCCCCTTCGAGCCGGATGGTATTGACGGCCAGACCCGTAGCGTGCGCCCCTCCAGCTACCTCACCGAGCGCCGGCTCAGCGATGAGATGCGCTACATCCTGGATAGACGCAATGCCACCACCTTTCCCGGCTCCATGCTCCCCCGCCCCGGCCAACTCCTCTACCGCTGGACTCCCGACAATCTCGACCAGGAGGACAATGTCGTTCGCTACCAGACGGATGGAGATGAACACACTGGCTTGGATGGCCGGGGTAGATCCTTTGTCTCGGAAAAAATGGATAGGAACCGTAACTCCGCCTCCACCCACCCCGCCGTCATCGATTTCCTCCAGCTCCCCTCCGCCGTAGAATTCAACCTCACACCGGATGCCGATGGAAAACTGGAGATCCCCATGGCGGATCTCGAAGGCTCTCAGTTCATCGAGATCATCACCGCCGATCTCTCCTCCTTGGAAATCACCTACCTTCCCCTCCCACCATCCCAGACCCCACTGCGCGACCGCCGTATCGCCCGGCCTCTCGCGCCGGACACCCACCACCTAGCCACCCGCTTCGCCGCCGCCCTCGCCACCGGTGCCGAGGCAAAGATCGAAAACCTGCTAGATGCCGACTGGCGCGCCTTCACCACACTAACGGAAGCCCACCAGTTCCTCCTCGCCACCACAGGAGACAACCGGCTGGGCACTTTCACCTTCCTCACCACCTGGCCGGATCTTGAGGAAAAGGAAAAGCTCGCCCTCCTCGCAGATCACCATTGCCACGAGCTGCACCTCTTCCTTTCCCGGAAAGACACTGAGTTCTTCGAGAAACACGTGAAACCCTTCCTCGTCGCCAAGCCCGAGCCGCAATTCATCGACGACTACCTCCTCGACCGCGACCTCACCAGCTACCTTCGCCCCTACGCCTTCACCCGCCTCAACGCCGCCGAAAAAGCACTCCTCGCCCAAGCTCTCCCCACCCGCAAAGCCGACATCTCCCGCGAACTGGACATCCGCTGGAAATCCGAAGCTCCCACCCCCGACGCCGAAACCATCCTCTTCTCCCAGACACTGAAAGGCGCGGATCTCTCGCCAACGGATTCGCTGGGCCTGGCGAGGAATCCAAAGCAGATCAGGGTCACGACCAAAAACATTGTCACCGCTAGCCTGCGCTCTGGTGACTCAGCAATCAGCCGCAGCAGCATCGACGCGATGCTGAACAACCCAAACCGGGCGAACTTTGGTGCTGTTGATAAAGTCCGCCGTGCGCTTTACATGGCGCAAGGCAACTACGACCTGGGCAAGTTCGACGCAGCGAAAGATAACTATGAGGACGTCCTTCGTTTGGATCCATATAACTCCGCCGCTCGGCGCGGCTTGGAGAAAATCGCAGCCAGTAATAGTGACTACTACCGTGCCGCATACGATCACACCCGTGCGGAAATGCTCATGCAGGTGGACAAGGCATGGGAACTATCCGTTCCTGAGGAATCCAACGGAGTCGCCTACATCACGGAAAAGCTGCGCCGCATCATTATTCCACGAATCGACTTCGAGAATGTTACTGTCCAGGAAGCTATCGACTTCCTCCGCCTCCGGAGTATGGAACTGGACACGCTGGAACTCGACCCGGAAAGAAAGGGTATGAATTTCATCGTCCGCAAGGGCGCAGGAGACGCCCGCATCAAGGAACTTAAACTGCGCAACGTTCCCATTGCCGTCGCACTCAAATACATCGGCGATGCCACGAAGATGAGGGTCAAGACCGACGACTTCGCGGTCAGCCTCGTCCCGCAGACGGAAACCGGAGCAGACCTCATCACCCGCACCTTCCGCGTCCCGCCAGATTTCGCATCTTCTCTCTCGGGAGGCGATGGAGGTGGAGGCGGAGACGTCGATCCCTTCGCCGACACAGGCGGCAAAGGAGCTCTTTACGCCCGACCACCAATCAGCGAGCTCCTAGAAAACGCTGGCATCAACCTACCGGAAGGAAGCTCCGCAACTCTCGGAGCGAACGGGGAATTGCTCGTGACAGCGACCCCATCCGAGCTGGATAAGATTGGGCAACTGACCGAAACATATGGAGTAAGCGAAGCTGGCAGCATGGACACATTCTCAGGCTTATCAGGCCTCGACGCGCCAGCCGGAGATCCCTTCGCAGGCCGAGTCCCCCGCCTTTTCCCCGACCGCACCCGGCTGTGGCTTGAGTCCAACTACTACGAACACCGTGGATCCACCGGGGAGGATCTGATCCCGCTGAACCGCTTCTGGCTGGAGCTTTCCGCATGGGACGGGAAGACACCTTTCACCTCTCCACACTTCAATGCCTGCACCAGCTCCGCTACAGAGGCGCTGATGTGTCTTGCCATGCTCGACCTCCCCTTCACAGCGGAGAAGCCCGAGGTGACAGTTGAGGAAAGCACGCTGAAAGTGAAAGCCCGCGCGCCCATGCTGCTTTTCTACAAGGACACCCGCCGCACGAAAAACATCGCACCGGAATCTCCCCTCCTCGTCCGCCAGTCCTACCACCCCCTCTCAGAGCCGTTCCGCACCGACGCGCAAGGACGCAAGATCGAGAACACCGTCACCGGGGATTTCCGCACCGGCGTCCCCTACGGCCAGTCCCTCGTCATCACCAATCCCACCGGCACCGAGCGGCGGATAGAAACCCTTGCGCAGATCCCGGCGGGGGCGATCCCGCTGGCGAGCAGCATAGAGCAAAAGCTTATCGGCGACGGAGTCCTTCCCCCGCTGCAACACACCAAACACGCCCCGGAAACCCTCTCCACCTCCCACATGCTCGCGCCCTACGGAGTCGTCCAGCTCCAGCTTGCCTTCTACTTCCCCGCGGCCGGCGATTACCCGGCATACCCGCTGCATGTTTCCGAAGGCGAGCATATCCTCGCCCACGCGAAGTCGCGCACCCTCCGCGTCAGCGCCGATCCCGCGCCGGAAGATTCCGCATCGTGGCTGGTCATTGCCCGCGATGGGACGGACGAGGCGGTGCTGAATCGACTCTCCACGGCAGACCTCGCGCAGACCGATCTGCGCGCGATCATGTGGCGGATGATGGACAAAGAGTTTTTTCTAAAAGCCACCCCCATCCTCCGCAAACGGCTGGCGAATGCGCCGGAAATTTCCCTCTACGGCATGCTGCACGACGATGCGGAGACCATCTCCGATTATCTGATGAATCTAGAGTTCGCGGACAATCTCGGGCAGTGGTTTTCCTCCAAGCTCATCAGCATCGATCCAGTCACCCACCACAACTGGAAGACGATGGAGTTCGATCCACTGGTGAACGCCCGCGTCCATCCCTTCGGCGACAATCCGCGCCTGACCCACGCCCAGGCAAGGCAGCATTACGAGGCCTTCCTCGATACCCTCATCTGGAAGCCCGTCCTCGCCTCCGCCGACGAACTGACCTTTACCTACCATCTCTTCCTCCAGGATCGCATCGCGGAAGCGCTGGCTCGCTTCGCGAAAATCAAGCCAGCCGATCTCCCCGACCCCTTGCAATACGACTACCTCCACGCGGTCGCGCTCTTCTACCAAGCGAAGCCCGCCGAGGCAAAAGCCATCGCCGATGGGCATCTAAAAAAGCTCCCACCCGGCACCTGGTTGGATCGGTTCCAATCCGTATCCGCACAGGCGCAAGAGATCTCCAAACCCATCGCTGCGGTGGCGGAGGAGAAGAGCGACACCCGGCCTTCGCTGGAGATCAACCAACTCCCCGATGGCACGCTACTCCTCAAGCACACGAACCTCGAAGAGACGACCCTCAGTCTCTACAACATCGACTTGGAAGTGCTTTTCTCGAAAGACCCCTTCCTGAAAAGCGGCGCAGAATCATCACTACCAGCCATCTCGCCGAACCAGACCACGAGCATCCCTTTCGAAAAAGGAAGCACCGAGACGGCCTACCAACTCCCAGAGAATTTCCGCCAAGGGAACATCCTCGTAGCCGCGGAATCGAATAACGCAAAGCAACTAAAGATCCTCGACTCCCGACTATTGGAAACCCGTATCGTCCCGGTGGAGCGCACGGTCCAGGTCATCGACCCCGCAACGAACAAGCCCCTCCCCGGCACCTACGTAAAAGTCTTCGCGGAGAGCCACGATGGCTCCATCGAATTCCACAAGGACGGCTACACGGATCTGCGCGGGAAGTTTGATTACCTTTCACACACTGCTACCGATCCCTCCACCATCCGCCGCCTCGCCATCCTCGTAAGTCATGCGGAAAAGGGATCTCTGACCCGGATCACGGAGCGGTAGCCCCCCAAGGAGGGGCTGCATCCTCCTGCCCAGCAACCCAAGCACTCTAGACCAGCCATTTCCTCCGTTCCTATTTGAGGGAAAATGTGATTTTACGTGTCCCTCTATCTCCGCTGCGCTTCGATTGGCAGCAGAATGCAGCCACTCCTTGGTGAAGATTATTTCTCGAGCGGGTGCTCTTTCAGGAGGACATCCATCTGATTAAAGCCGGACTGGGCTTTGGTCTCATCGCGGACTTTCTTGACCTGCTCCGACGTAATGGCGGAGGCCTTGTTGCCGAAGCGGTTGCGGACGTAGGTGAGAACGCTGGCGACTTCCTTGTCATTGAGCATGCCGCCGAATGGGGTCATGGGAACCTGGCCGTTGTATTTTTTGCCGTTCATTTCGAATGGCCCCATGAGGCCGTGGAGGGTAATCTTGATCAGGCGATCCGCATCTCCGTGGACGAAGATGCTATCCTCTAGGGGCGGGAATGCGGGATCGAGGCCTTTGCCATCCGGCTGGTGGCAGGTGGAGCAATGTGCATCGCGGAAATAGATTTCGTGACCGGCGGTGAACTGGCTCTTCTCCTCTTTTGAAAGATACTCGGGAACGGGAGGCATGGGATTCTCGATGACCTCGATTTCAGCTTCGCCTTTGAGGCGTCCGAGCGCGGTATTAATGGCGTCCTTGTCCCATTTATCAGTGCCTTTGGCATTGGCGGTTTCCACAACAGCGATGGCCCCAGACTTGTCATACCATGTAGAGGCGACAACCGCCTCTAGGCGGACTCGTCCGTGCTCGTCGTCAGCGGCCAGCTTGAGCAGATCGATGGCATCGGGGAAGAGGTCGAAGTTGTAGCGGATGACGCGGACCGCGGCAGCGCGGACGTGGAAGTCATCGGACTTGAGTAGCTTTTTCACCAGATCCGTATCGACCTTATTCATGCCCCATGTGACCCAGAGGCCTTCGAGGATGTGGTGGGAGTAGCGCGGGTCGCTCTTGTCGAGGGCGGCGATCCATTTCTGCACGGCAGGGATCACGGTATCGGCAGAATGGCCGCGGAGCTCGCGGCGGCTGCGGTAGCGGCTGCGGTATTCGGGAAGTTTGAGGTTTTCCAAAAGCGTTTCCACGGAGGCGCCTGCGACATCGGCAGGTTTCACCAGAGGACGGGACGGATAGGTGATGCGGTAGATGCGGCCGTGCATGTGATCGCGGAGGGGATCGCGGGCGTTGTGCTGCATGTGACCGATGAGGACGTTGTGCCAATCGATGATGTAGAGGGAGCCGTCCGGGGCAAATTCGAGATCGCCGGGACGGAAGTTTCCGTCGGAGGATTTCAGGAGATCCTGGCGGAAGGCGGTCTTGTAGCCGGTGCCGTCATCGACGATGGAGTGCTGTTTCACGCCGAGGAAACCGATGCAGTTTCCGATAAGGGCATCGCCCTGGACTTCGTCCGGGAAATGGCGGGAGGAGACGAATTCCAGACCGGAGGTTGGGCGGACCGACTGGCCTTTCGGGACGAGATTTACGCTCCTCGGGTTTTTCTCACCATAGGGAACTTTGAGGGAACCCGGAAGGTGCCATTCCCATTGCGGGCCAGAGGTGTAGATGAAGAAGTCCTGACCCCATTCATCGAAGGCGAAGCCCCATGGGTTGGGGATGCGGAGCTGGGAGGTGCGCTCGAGTTTGGTTTTCTGTGGGGAAAAACGGTAGAAGCCGCCATCGACGCCGCGAACCGGGCCGTAGGGAGTTTCGACATTCGAGTGGAGGAAGACTCCCTCGCAAAGCATGAACGCACCAGAAGGATCGGCAGCGTAGGCACTGATAGCGTGGTGGGTATCGTGGGAGTCGAAGCCGGTGAGAACTACTTCCTTGGAGTCCGCCTTATCATCGCCATCCTTGTCCGCAAGGAAAATGAGGTGCGGCTCCTGGGAAACATAGACGCCGCCGGGAGCAAACTCGAAGCCGATGGGAAGGTGAAGCCCGTCCGCGAAGACGGTTTCTTTGTCGGCCTTTCCGTCGCCGTCCGTGTCCTCGTAGATGAGGAGTTTATCGTCCGGGAGCGGATCGCCGGGACGGTAGTGCGGGTAGGTAGGCATGGTGGCGACCCATAGGCGACCTTTGTTATCGAAGGAAACCTGCATGGGATTTGCGAGGTTTGGGAAATCTTTTTCAGACGCGAAAAGCTCGACCTTGTAGCCTTCCGGGGTGGTGAGATCTTTCACTGCATCTTCCCCGTATTTGTAATCTGTGCTGCCGTTCTTCTTGCTAGACGCGTAGTTGGTTTTTACCTCGGGCAGCGGATGGGTCTCCTTGTCTGCGGAGACCAGGTCGAAGGTATTTCCAGAAACCTCTGCCCAGATCGCCTGGTCGCGGATCTCGGTCATTTCGCGGTTCTTGGTCTTCTCGGCAGGATAGTTGGCGGGGCCGAAAGGCTTGTAGCGGCGGCCATCGACATGGACGCCGTTGAGCATACGGTAATCGTTGAACCAGAACCAGTTCTTGTCCTTCACGGCAGTCAAGACAGCTTCGCGTTTCGATAGAGCGGCGGAGCTTCCTTTTCCGAAAATTTCGTCCTGGAGGTTCAGGGCCAGCCACTTGTAACCGTCGTCGTTCGGCAGGAAACCGTTGCGGGTGAAGGGGGCCTTAATGGTGGAGTAGAGCTTGTGGGTCTTGTCGTAAAGATTGACGAATTCTACTTTGTTCGCGGCAGCGATCTCTCCCATTGCCTGGGTGTAGAGAGCGAGGTTCGCGTTTTCTGCACGACCGTCTGGGAGATCGCGTGTGTTCGAGAGATCCTCGTAGGCGATCGGGGAAACAAGAACAAAGCGAGGTGCGGCCTTGCCATTGTATTTTTGCGAGAGCGTGTGTTTTATGAAGGCGTCGAGTTCGCCTTTGAAGTTATTCAGACCGGACGGGCCATCGAAGGACTCGTTGTAGCCGAAGAAGGCGATGAGAGTATCGGGCTTGAGGTCGGTGAGCCATTCGTCCGGGGTCGGGTAAAAACCTTGACCGGCATGAATCTTGTGCTGCGGGTGGAATTTTTCCGCACCGGGAAATGCCCACTGGGATTTGCGGGAAGGATGGGGACGGAAACCTGGCGTATCGCCGGGGTGGCAGAGGTTACGGAAGTAGAGATTTTCCTTAGGAAATCCGAGCTGAAGCCCAGTCTCGAAATACGGGTGGTCCACCATCCGCTCTCCAAGGCCGTTCCCAATCAGGACGATGCGTTCGGATTCGGCGGGAGCCTTGATTTCCGCCATGAGCGGAGCTAGGGGAAGCAGTAGAAGAAAGGGCAGTGCTAGTTTTTTAATCATAGAAAAGAGTTTTAGAGTCAATCGATACGCTGCAGAGGGGGGCAGTCGATACGCTGCAGAGGGGGGCAGTCGATCAAAAATTTCTCCAAATGGGGACTTTTAGGTATTTCCGTTAGGGTGTAACACATAGGTATGAATTTCAAGATAGCTATCCTCCCGCTTTGCATCGCCATGCTGGCGAGTTGTGCTGGCCCGGAGATAGTATCGACCACGATGAACGGGATCACTCGTCTGCAAGTGCAGTCTCCGGGCAAGCAGGCTTCCGTCCCACCCGCGAGCAGACCCCGGCTCCCCATGGCCACTGTTTTCAAAGGGGAATCGAAGTTTTACGCCATCGTGGCGAAGGCGGAGCGGGAGAACTGGAGGAAAATGCCCATAGGGGAGCGAACGGTGAGGATCGCTAGGGAAATGGTCGGCACGCCTTATGTGAACTACACGCTGGAGGCGGATGACCGCATCGAGTCCCCCGTGGTGAACATGCGAGAAATGGACTGCTGGACGTATTACGAGAACGCCTTGGCGATCTCCCGTATGCTCACCTACAAGCCCGGCCCTTACAAAACCGAAGACATGCTCCATATGGTAGAGATCGAACGCTACCGGAACGGGATCTGCACGGGAAACTACCTCTCTCGCATGCATCACCTCGAGGAAGTTTTCCACGATAACCAGCGGCGGGGATACGCGAACAATATTTCCTCTCGCATCCCCGGAGCCCAGCGTCTTTCGCGCGAAATCAAGGAAATGACGGTGCCGTGGAAGAGCTACCGATACCTAAAAAACAACAAGGGAATGCTCCCGGCGATAGGCCGGATCGAGGCACAGGTTTCGCGTCTCCCAGTTTACCACATCCCGAAGGTAAAGGCTCGTGCTGCGGAAAAATATCTTCAGAACGGCGATATCTGCGCGATCACCACAAACTGGAAAAACGGCTACACCTCTCACGTAGGGCTCATCGTCCGGCTGAAAGGCCGCGCGTATTTCACCCACGCCACATCGGACAGCAAGAAGGGGCGCATGACCATCATCGACCGCCCGATCACCGACTACCTGAACGGCTCCTCAAAGCACGCTGGCATCATCATCTGCCGCCCGTTTGACATTCCCCCTTCCCCTCTCTGGCAAAAAAACACCGCGGGACAGTGAAGAAACCCCACCGTTTCCCGTCCAAGGGAGATGCCAGGAAAGGAAATCAAAAATACCCCGCAACCTATCCCAGCAACCGGTGTTGAAATACCCATGTTTCTAACCGGAAACCCGCCTTTTATTATCCCAATGGAGGAGACAGCAGCATCCACTCACGCCGATCCCGAAGCGGCTCTCGACCACGCCCTCATGGCACGCATTGCCAAGGGCGATCACCAGGCGTTCCGGCAACTCGTGGAAAGGCACCAGGATGCAATCGTTGGCACGGTCACGAAAATGCTCGGGAACTCGTCCGACTCGGAGGACATCACCCAGCTAGTTTTCGTCCGGGTATGGAAGCACGCGAAGCGCTACAAGCCGGACAGCAAGTTCACCACTTACCTATATACCATCGCGCGGAACCTCGTTTATAACGAATCCCGCCGCCGCTCCCGTAAGAAGACCGTTTCCTCCGACCAGCGCGAGGACGACCACCACCTCCAGCATCCCGACGATCCTGCGGCGCAACCCGACTCCTCCCTCCTCACCGCAGAACTCCAACAGGCCATCGACGATGCCGTCCAGGCTCTTCCCGAAAAGCAGCGACTCGCCGTGGTGCTCCGCCGTTATGAAAGCCTTCCCTATGAGGAGATTGCCGAAGTGCTGAACGTATCCGTCCCATCCGTAAAAAGCCTTCTTTTCCGTGCGCGGACAACGCTGCGGGAGTCGCTGGAGAAGTATATGGAGGGGTGAGGAGCTGCTGTGTCTCACGGCATGAGTTCCAGCGATGTCTCACCGCCAGTGCACAGGTCTTCCGCAGATGGTGAGACACCATTCAGCCTCAAGGCGTGTGACACACCTGCTACATATTTCATGACCAGCATGATTTCTTGTAGTTAGAGAATCTTGCCAATCTCTGCGGCCAACTCCGCCAGCCTGTCCTTCTCCGTTTCAGAAAATTCATACGGCACCACCTTACCTATGCCGAGCGTGCCGATCACGGTCTCCCCGTCTTCGGATAAAATCGGCACCGCCAGCGATCCGGACACACCCGTCTTTCGAGCATCTTCCTTCGCCACCCCACCGAGATCCTGCTGGAGGTTGCAAAGTTCCACCGGCTCGCGCGTTTCCGCAGCCACCCCAGCAATCCCTTTTCCAAACGGGATCTTCGAGATCTTTTCAATCAGGAACTCAGGCACTCCCGCGTGGCTCACAAGAAACAACCACGCCCCCTCCGCCCGGTGCAACGTGCCCGTCTGGCAGCCGAACTCATCCATCGCTTCTTTCAATTTCGTATTAGCTTCATTCATGGATAAAAACTGAAACCCACACCCATTCCTGTCCAATTCATTCGTCGTATGAAATTGATGAGAGGGGCGAACCAGCGTTCGCCCCTCCATCCCCCCATCCCAAATTTCCCTTCCCTTCCCCGGACTCTGCGCCATTCTTTCGGTGTTGAAATTCCTTCCCATAATCCTTTTCCTGACAATATTCCAGACTCTCCATGCCCAGGAATCGGCGGGTACGATTGCAGCATCTGCGAAACGTGCGATGGAGAACGGCCTTTGGGATGTAGCAATCCTCCGCCTAGAGCGCGCTGTGAAAATTCAAGATCTCGATCCAACCGAGCGCTCGGAAATTCTGATTCTTCTAGCGGAGGGACTGGTGCGGGCGAACGAGCCAGCCAAGGCTTTCACCATCCTCGAACAATCTGACGTGCGGGAACATCCCGACGCAGGTTTCTGGACGGGTCAGGTGCTGGCCGGATTGGGCCGTTACTCGGATGCGGTGGATGCTCTCGTGCCGATTGCCGCAGACCCTTCGCAGCGCCTCCGTGAAGATGCCGGACTCACCGCTGCAAGTCTTCAGCTTTCCCTAGGCCAGCCCGAAGCTTCCTTGGAGACTCTTACTCTGCTTGCGCAACCTGCTGGCACCCCTACCGCCGTGCGTTCGAAACTCCACCGCATTGAAATCCTTCTCGATCAAGGGCAGGTAGTGAAGGCGCGGGAGCTTTTTTCCACACTCGCTGAATTACCGAAAACGTTACCGGAAACGATAAAACCTTTCGCCTCATTTCTTGACGGGCAACTCATGCTAGCAGAAGGCCGGCATGGTGAAGCGGTGACCGTGTTTACAGAACTCCTTACCACACCCGGCAGCCAGACCCTGCCGCGCCACAATCTAGCAGCAATCGGCAAGGCGGATGCGCTGGCAGGCCTAGGTAACAACAGTGACGCGACCGACTCCCTCCTCACATTCATCCAGTCAAATCCAGAGACGCCCCTGCTCGAACCAATGTTTGATCGGATTATCAAGTGGCTCCCGGAGGAAATCGTCACCACCGACAATCCCACCCTTCAGAGGCTTTCTGAATGGCAACCCAAAGCCCCTCCTGCGAGCATCGAGTATCTTTATGCGGATGTGTCCTACGCGGCCATCGAATGGTCGTCCTCTGGTCGGGAAATTCCTGATCTCGCGATCTTCTCCCTCTACGCACGCGCACTGGGTCTCCACCGCATCGGCACTGCCGATGCGACCAAACAAGCCGAGCTTCTCTTACAACGCATCCGGATGATCGCACCCATGCATTTCCTCACCCCGCGCAGCCTGATGACGCTGGCACGCTGGAAAATGAATGAAGGAAATTCCTCCCAAGCCTTCGGCATCCTCGACACGCTCCGTCTCACCGCGAAATCCCCCCTTGTGAAGGGTGAGGCAGCCTTCTTAGATGCGCAGATCGCATTTGAGAGAGGCGACACAGCACTCGCAGCATCCCTTTTCGAAGAAGCAGCCACGCTGCTCGACGGCCAAAACGAAGAAGCTGCCGTTTTCAACTCTGCGCTTGCCCGGCTTTCCGACGACCCTTCCGCAACAATCCTGATCCAGAATGAGAACCCGGAGGTTGCAGTAAAACTTGCCATCGATCTTGATTTAGAAAAAGCCCTTCTCGCGGACACTCCAGAGGAAGCAAAAACTGCCATCGATGCGTTTCTAAAGGCAAACCCTGATCATCCTCGCGCGGCAGAAGCACGGCTGGCGATTTCTGAGGCCGCATTGAAAACTTCGCCTCCCGATCTTTCCCTCGCTCGCGCCCAGTTGGATACCTTACGCGCCTCCGAAAAAACACTTCCTATCGACACAACTCCCCGCCTCCTCCTTGCCGAGCTGCAACTCCTCAATCTCTCTGGGGAAATGGAAAAAACCGTCGAGCTGGCGAAGTCAATCATCGCAAACCACCCCGAGACACCCGCTGCATCAGAGGCGTCCCTAGTCATGGGAAAATCCCTTTTCGAATCCGGTAACTACAACGAAGCCCGACTTGTTTTGGAAAAACTGGCAACCTCCGAGCCGGGAACCCAGCGTAGTCAAGCGGCTCTTCTTCTCGCCGCACGATCCGCCGCACTAGGAGCCACCGCACAATCACGGGAGGAGGCACTCGCAATTTTCGATAAGGCAATTGAGATCGACGGCCCGCTCCGCTCGCTTGCACGATTGGAAAAGGCACGACTCAACATCGACCTCAACCGGCTGCCTATAGCGATCAAATCCCTACGCGAAGCCTACAACACAGCCTCACCCGACGATCCCTCCCGGCTCCCCACTGGCTTAATGCTCGCAGAGGCGATCTATGCGCGCGGCGAAACCCTTCCCGGAAGCCTTGAGGATGCACTAAAAGTTTACGACGAATTGCTAGTCCTCACCGCCAGCAACCCGGCTCAGTATTTCCGACTCCAATATCTGCGAGGACTGACCTTGGAAAAACTCCCAGATCCGGAAGACCCCACGAAGACCCGGCTCGGCGATGCACTTTCTGCTTACTTTTCCGTCCTCGACCGCCCTATAGATCCGTCACCGCCCGAGTGGGAATGGTTCGAGCGCAGTGGTTTTCGCGCGCTCGCCCTACTGGAAAACGCGAATCGCTGGCAGGCAGCCATCTCAATTGCCGGGAAAATCGCGGCATTCAAGGGCCCCCGTGCCGAGGAAGCTGCAACCCGTGCCCGCCAGCTCCAGCTCAAGCACATGATTTACGAGGACGCGCCTCCCAATCAATAACCCGCCTTCCTCCCGAATAACTCGACAGCCGCTCGCCTCCCGTCCACCCTTCCGTCCGTCCCATGTCGAACGTCCCGCGCTGGTTGCCCCCCCTGTTACTCGTCCTCTTCGGACTGGCCGCCATATCGATTATCGTTCCCTATGAGCTGGTGGCGGTGAAAGAACAGTTCAGCGGCTTTCCCGACTCCCACATTTTCTCCAACAAGCTCCGCCCCTACATCTTGGTATTGATCTGCCTGATGCCCGGTTTTGCGGGGATAGCATACAGTCTTGGCACCACTTTCGACCGATACGTCACCCGCCAATTTATAGCAGTTTTCCTCATCTGCCTCGGCGCACTATTCGCCATCTGGCTGCTGATCGATCTCAGCGATAATCTCAGCGATTTCAAAAACAGCGAGAACAAGACCAAGTCCTTACTGGTATTTTACCTCTACCGTTCACCTGCCATTCTACTTGTCCTCCTGCCCTACACCCTGCTCCTTTCCCTGATCTATGGACTAGGAAAACTTTCGAAAAGCAACGAGATCGTGGCCATGATCCAGAGCGGCACAGGAGTCGTCCGTGTGACCGCCCCGCTCATCTTTGCAGGGATTTGGAGCAGCGTCTTGCTCCTCGGATTAAATTACCATTGGGCACCCCACGCAGAAGGCATGCGTGACGAACTGACCGCCCGCGCCAACAACCTCCCCGTCCTGCAGGCAAAGAACGTTCTCTACCGGGATCCGGCCTCGCGACGCCTTTGGATGGTTGGAGCTTTCCCTGAAAATTTCCACAAAGGAGCGCCACTCCAGAACGTCGAGATCACTACGATCAACCCGGATCGTACTTTGAAGACGCGGATGACCTCCCCCTCCGCCCGGTGGGATCGCGACTCAAGGCACTGGATCTTCGCCAATCCCTTATTCACTCGCTTTACCGAAGGGGAAGCCCCGGAATTTGAGCAGATGGAAGAACCCCTCGTGCACACGACGTGGAAAGAGACGCCATCCCAGATCATCAAGCCCGGTCTGGACGTGGAGTATCTTGGCATACCGGAACTGAGCACGTGGCTCATTTCCCCGCTGGCGGATCAACCGACCTCGAACCGTGCAGCCTACCTCACCCATTGGCACTACCGCTGGGCGCTTCCTATCACCTGTATCGTGACCGTTCTTCTCGCCGCTCCCCTTTCCATCCACTTCGCACGGCGCGGTGCTGGCAGCGGAGTTTTTCTCGCTGTCGTACTTTCCGTTCTGATGTTGTTCGTATCCAGCATCACCCTGGCTCTCGGGGAAGCAGCAACGATCCCCCCTTTGCTCGCCGCATGGCTGCCGAACATCGTCTTCACTCTGATCGGATTTCACCTATTCCACCGCCGTATCACCGGACGACCTATTTACCAATCCGTCAAACGCCTCCTCATCCCGCAAACCTGATTTAATAATCCATGGCACTTAATGAACCCTGGCACGTCCGAACCCGTAGCCGCGAATGCGCGGCCACAGGAGAAAAATTCACCGAAGGACAGAAGATCGTAACCGCACTTTTCCCAGATCCGGAATCAAGCGGATACCTGCGTAAGGACTTTTTAGACGAGGCATGGAACGCCCGTGAAAATGACGCCGAGAAGGAATACTTCTCGCATTGGCGCACGGTATTCACCCCACCAGTTCCGAACGAAACCGTCCAACCCGTCACCAAGCAAACTGCCGAAGACCTTCTGCGTATGCTTGTCGAAGAAGACCAAGAGCACACGGAAAACACCCGCTACATCCTAGCCGTAATGCTGGAGCGTCAAAAACTCCTCCGCGAAACCGATACCCAACCAACCACCGGCGGCACCCTACGGATCTACGAACATCGGAAAACAGGCGAGGTATACATCGTCAAAGACCCGAATATCCCGCTTGCACAAGTGGAGAAAATCCAGCTCGAGGTAATCGAGCTGCTTTCCCCAAAACCGGTCGAAGAGGAGCCGGAAGCACCCGCTGAAACCACACAGCAGGAAGCGACCTCTGATGCGGAACCCGAGACCGAGACCGAGACCGAGACCGAGACCGAGACCGAGACCGAGACCGAGACCGAGACCGAGACCGAGACCGAGACCGAGACCGAGACCGAGACCGAACCAGAAGAGCCATCTCGCCAGTCGGAAAACTAGCATCCTAACGTTTTTACTTGGCGAAAACGCCGTCCGATCTCCCGACACCAAAGGTGTTGCGTCCAGGTCCGCCTATCCCTGCCGCTTGTATCCAATTCAGACGGAGATGTGGCGTTCCGGAGAACGCCACTCCGCTAAATCCTATACCTTCGCGTCCAGCCAGCGCCCCTTGAAGTGTAGCCGGACGAATACGATTGCTTGGGTCAGGAGATCAAAGCCCAAGACGATCCAAACACCCGTCAGAGTCACCCAACCGAACTGGGAAAGAACCCAAAGGACTCCGACCCGATAGAATAGCATACTGCTGAATGCCCAGCGCATTACGAGTTTTGTCGCACCCGCGCCACGCATCGTCGTTTTTAGAATGATACAAGTAGCGAAGAACGGTTGGGTCAGTGCACAGACGACGAGCAAAGGCCCTGCGAGATCCGCATGAATTTCACTTCCCGGAGCCATCAGTCCGATCAGCCATTCCCTGCCGACCACGAAACAGAGCCCCATGAAAACCATCAAACCTACCGCAAGTTTCCAAGAGAATCGAACAGCTTCGACTGCCAATGCCTTGGATCCAGCTCCAAGATATTGCCCGGTCAATGCCGCCGCCGCCGCAGCAATCGCAAAGCCTGGTAGGAAACTCATCGACTCCAACCGGATCGCGATAAAATGGGCTCCGAGTGCGCCTTCCTTGTTCAGACTGGAAATCACCCGCAGGCCGTAGGAATGGATCACCCACATCCCGGCGATCTCAAATGCCTGTGGCATTCCCACTCTCCAAATACGCATTAGTGTTTCCGAGTGGAAGCGCATTCCCTCGCGAGACCATTTGAGACCTTCGCGCTTTTTAAACGTAAGTAGCAAGACCACTGTGAACAGGCCGGCAATCCATCCTATCACCGTTCCTAAGGCGATTCCGGAAACTCCATGCCCCCCAAAAGGTTCCGGTCCGAACACGAGTAGAATGCTTGCTCCCATGTTGACCACGTTCACCACTAGCATCGCAAAAAACGGCGTTTTCGTATCGCCTGAGCCACGCAAAGCCGCATTCACGGAGAACATCGCCCCTGCAACCGGCCCCGACCATGCGAGCATGCGGATGTAGCTTTCGGCCTCAACTGCCGCAGCAGAGGTGAGCCTCATCCACATAATAAGGTATGGCGCACCTACTTGGAGAATTACGAAAGCAGCACAACCCGCCAGTGCGCCGAGCCAAACACCCTGCCCCAGACCCCTGTTTGCCAGTTCAGTATCGCGGGCGCCTGTAGCACGGGAAACGAGAGCCATAACCCCCGTGGCTACGGCTCCTTGAAAAATGTAAATAAACCAACCCACGTAACCTCCCAGACCAAGCGCATCGAGAATTGCAATACGCTCCGTTCCCTCGGCCATCCGCCCGGCGATTAGAATGTCCGTCATCCCAACAAAAAACGAAAGAACCTGCTCCATCAACGGCCACATCGCCAGTGTCAGCACCTGCCTGGTGAGTGTCATTTTCCCGAGCTTGCCACCGAGCCGGATTCCCTCCCCCCGCTCGTTTGCCTCCACAGAAATACCCGGCTTATCCATCCACTCAGACCCTCACCTCCTTGACGAGCTTCAGCAATTCCAAATTCGTCAATCGCCACCGGTCATGCGCGCCGCATGTAATCCGGAACCTGATCACGCTGACGGGCAGGTGGCACCGCCGTGCTGGAAAACGAAATCACCGCACCGATCCCAGCTGCGTGGCTCCCGCCCATCCTTGGCTCCACCTCGAACTCCGGAAAAAGGAAACGCGACCGATGTTTCCACCACATCAATGAACTCCAAACCAAGAGCAATCCCCCGCACAACGAAACGAATACTCCCCCGACTAATCCTATCCAACTGGGAAGAGCGGCAGTTTCCTCCTCCTTCTCCATTCTCTCATGAAAAGCCCTGGCTTCTTCACCATCCGGGATCGCTTCCTTGGTAGCAGCGGCAGTGCCTTCTGTCATACGCTCCATCCAATAGATACGGATCGACATCTGCACTAGGAAAGCCTCCAACTGATCGGCGAGGTTCACGCTGGAAAAAGCCTGCACCACTGAACTTTTCAGCGCTCGCCTCTGCTCGGCAGCGGAAACGGCATCCGTGATAATCGGGCTCAGATAAATCTCTGATCGTTGAGGGGCGCCCAAGTAATAATAGGCAACGACCGCCGGCTTCCCTACAGAATACAAACGCTCGACCACCTCCTCCTCCCGCACATCCCCAGGGATCTGCTGGTCACCACCGAACACGTAGATATACATATCGATGGACGAATCGCTCGCGTGGTAATCAAGGAAGGACTGCAAGTCCTGCTTCTCTTTCGTCCCGAGGAGCGACTGCGGATCGACCAAGTAGAGTTCCGGTTTCTCCTCGAAGTACCCAGTCAGGTATTCTTCCCCGACAATGTTTTCTTCCGTTTCCAACTCTGCGAGTTCCTCCTGTGTCGGTTCGTCAATCGCTAGAGGCGTATCCTCCGCCTGATCCTCTTCCGGCAAAGACTCATAGGTCAGGAGAGAGCCGCCTGCCATCCAGCCGTCATCCAACATGGATGCCCGGTCTTCCGTATTCCACTCCGGCAGCGGTGGTTCCACGTTTGCAAAAAGAAAACCGCTGCATAGCCAGAGAAGCAGGAGTCGCTTTTTCAAAACTCAACCCCCTCGCTCTCGGGTCTCAACGGTTCATACATAGGATGAATGTTCCCTCCCCGGATTTTTTTCACCAAATCCTCCACCGCCACCGGGGTCGCAACCTTGCGTTCGTATCTTTCCGGATCACGGCGCACCTGTCTGCTCCGCTTCCGGAGCAGAGTCCTGACGTGGTTCAGCACTTTCAGTAATCCGTCGCAATAGCGGCCTTCCAACCAATGAGAGTGTGCTCTGGAAAGACACTCGAAAGTGTCCCGCTCTTCAAAAAACGGATCCAAAAGGTAACCGAAACTGATCCCAGCCGCCTTCGAATCGGGATCGATCACAATGAGTACCCCTCCTTCGTTCGGCTTCGTGACATCCACGTCCTCAAAGACCCCCCGGTTCAGCAGCCAAAAACCGAACTGCCTGAGATTCCCCGTTTCCCCGAGACTTCCCGTGTAAACCGCTATGAACATCTGCGGGAATGAAGTCCCAAATGCCTCCATTGCATCCTCGATCCTATCCCGCTCCTTTCGGCGAAACAGACCAGCGGCATCCGTCAAACTCCGGAGTTTTACCTCCCCGTCCCCAAACATCTTATCCGAATCCGCGAGCGAAAATCCACAATGCGGGCAGGCCGCAGCCGCCCGGTGAATTCGCTGCACACATCGAGGACATTTCATAATCTCTCCCGTTTATTACTGAATTCCCAGTATTCAGTCAAAGTAAATCACTTGCGTCAGGTGTGCGGCGCTCTTCCTTGAAGTTTAAAACTTAGTGTTTAACCTATTTTCCACAATGCCCCGTCTCACCGTAACCAAAACGCCGAAGTGCTACGTCGGCGGAGCCTTCATCCGATCCGAGAGTAACCGCACTTACGCGATCAACGATGCAGCAGGCGAGTTCTTCGGAAACGTCCCGCTTTGCACCCGGAAGGATGTCCGCAATGCAGTCGAGGCGGCAGCGAAGGCCGGCCTAGGTTGGGCGAAGCGCTCCGGTTACAACCGTGGGCAGATCCTTTACCGCATGGCCGAAATGCTCGAAGCCCGTGCCGATGAACTTGTGGCCGCCCATTTCCCTACCAATGCTGAGGAGAAGAAACGAGCTACCGCCGAGGTCTCCGCAGCGATCGACCGCATCGTCCACTACGCCGGCTGGACTGACAAATACGAGTCACTCCTGGGCAGCGTGAATCCTGTCGCCACAGCGCACTTCAATTTCTCCGTCACCGAGCCTATGGGTATCGTGGCAGTAACCGCGCCCGAAGAAGCCCCACTTCTCGCTCTCATCTCGATGATTCTGCCAATCATCGCGAGCGGCAACGCAGTCATCGCGCTCGCATCGGAATCAAAACCATACCCAGCCATCCTCCTCGGGGAAATGCTCGCTACCTGCGACCTTCCCGGCGGTGTCATCAATCTCCTCACCGGAAAGAACGCCGACATACTCCCCACCTTCGCCACCCACGAGCACATTCGCGCAGTCTCCGCATTCGCCAATCTGGAGGAAAGAAAAAGCCTCCAAGCAGGAGCTTCAAAATCAGTAAAACGCACCAAGTTTATCCCTGCGGAGAAGCCCTACGACTGGTTCTCCGAATCAGCCCAAAGCCTCTACCACATCCGCGACTTCGTGGAACTCAAGACCACGTGGCACCCGGTCGGGTAATATCAGTTAGCTTTTCACGGCCTCATACACACTGACTACTCCGAATGTCATTGGAGTAAATGCGCCTTGGGAGAGGCCGTTTTTTTCCAAGAGAGCAATCATCGAGTCCCCTGCGGGAAATTGTTCGATGGAATCACCGAGGTATTCGTAAGCGTCCTTCTCCTTGGTGAGGAAGCCGGCCATCTTCGGTAGGATATTGTGAAGATAGAAGCGGTAGGGTGCGCAGAGGATTCCCTTTGGAAGGGAGAAATCTAGGATAAAGAGATGGCCGCCGGGCTTGAGAACACGGCGCATTTCTTTCAGTCCGAGTTCGTAGTCCGCCATGTTGCGCAGTCCGAAAGCTACGGTGAGGACGTCGAATTCGTTCTCGGGGTAAGGGAGATCAAGTGCGTCTGCGACGAGGGTCTTTTTGACACCACGTGAAGAAGCATGCTCGAGCATTTCCGCACAGAAATCCGTGGCAATGACATCACAGGAGGGAATCTCCTTTTGGATCTTCAGGGCGAGATCTCCAGTGCCGCTAGCGACATCGAGGAGATTCTTCGGAGAGAGTTTCTCGATCCGATTTGTGACAACGTGTCGCCACCAGAAGTCCATACCTCCGGAGAGGATGTGGTTGGTCATCACATAGCGATCCGCGATTCGAGCGAAGGCGTCTCGGACGTAGATGGGATCTGGCATTGGAGTTCAGCGGGTGGGATCAGTGCTTCGCACCTTTTTTGAGGATGTCTGGAAATTTCGCCTGGAAATTTTTCAGCCTCGGGATCGAGACCCCTTGGATATAGCCGTTCGTCGGGTTGAGCTTTTCATAATTCTGGTGGTAGTCCTCGCCTATCCAAAACTTCTCAAAAGGATATACTTCGGCGGCAACCTCTTTGGGTGCGAGTTCCTTATTCAGAGCAGCGATCTTCTCATCAATGATCTTTTTCTGTTCCTCGTTTTGGTAGAAAATGATGGAGCGATATTGGGAACCGTTGTCCGGCCCCTGCCCATACACTTGCGTAACATTTTGCGAACCGAAATAGACATCCACGAGGGTGGCGAAGGAAACGACCTTGGGATCGTATATAATCTCGACGGCTTCAGCGTGCCCGGTGCGGCCTGTGTTACTGGACTCGTAGGTAGGATTCTTCGTATGTCCCCCCGCGTAGCCGGATATGGATTCCTCCACACCTTTGACACTTTCGTAAACAGCCTCGACGCACCAGAAACACCCGCTGGCAAAGTAGGCACGGGCTTTCCCGTCTTTCAACAGGGTTTGTACGGGATCGGACTTCTGTGCCTTGATCTGGGCGGCGCGGTCGGTCTTCTGCTGGCTGCAACCTGTGGAAATTAGCAGTGCAGTCAGAGTTACGATCAGGGAAAATGGCTTCTTCATAATTGGTAAGAGTAACGGAAGGTCAGTTTATTTCAACGGGTCGCCGTCCTTGAAAAGATACTTCATGGCTTGCTCCATATCTTTGTCTCCCCGTCCGGAGACGTTGACGATGATGATCTCCGACTTCGGGAGGGAGCCGGCGACTTTGAGGATGTATGCCATGGCGTGGGCGGTTTCCAGAGCGGGGATAATTCCCTCAGTGGTGGCGAGATCCTTGAAACCTGCGAGCGCTTCCTCGTCTGTTGCGAATGTGTATTCGACGCGGCCTGCCTCTTGCAGGAAGGCGTGTTCGGGGCCAATGGCCGCGTAGTCGAGCCCGGCGGAAACCGAATGGGTGAGTTCGATCTGGCCGTCGTCGTTTGCTAAGAGCCAGGTTTTCGTGCCTTGGAGGACTCCGAGTTTCCCTCCTTGGAAACGGGCTGCGTGACGCTCCGGGATGATGCCGTCTCCACCTGCCTCAACGCCAACCATGCGGACGTTTTCATCGCCGAGGAATGGATGGAAAAGCCCGATGGCATTCGATCCACCGCCGACACAGGCGACAAGCATATCCGGAAGCCGACCTTCCCTTTCCAAAATTTGCTCGCGAGCTTCGACGCCTATCACCCGCTGAAAATCGCGGACGATCATTGGGAAAGGATGGGAGCCGAGGGCGGAACCGATGATGTAGTGGGTATTCTCCACGCTGGCGACCCAGTCGCGCATAGCCTCGTTGACTGCCTCTTTAAGTGTTGCCTGTCCGGCGGTAACGGAACGGACTTCCGCTCCCATCAGGCGCATCCGTGCGACATTGAGCGCTTGACGTTCCATATCCACCTTACCCATGTAAACGATACACTCCATGCCGAAACGAGCGCAAACCGTGGCGGTCGCGACGCCGTGCTGGCCTGCTCCGGTTTCCGCGATGATACGGGTTTTCCCGAGACGTTTCGCAAGCAGGATCTGGCCGAGGGCATTATTGATCTTGTGCGCACCAGTGTGTAGGAGGTCTTCTCGTTTGAGGTAAATTTTCGCACCGCCGAGTTTCTCCGTCCAACGTTCTGCGAAGTAGAGGGGAGTCGGGCGTCCGACGTAGTTTTTCAGAAGGTCGTCCAGTTCCGCTTGGAATGCGGGATCAGCCTTGGCGTCTTCATATGCTTTCGCGAGATCCTGTAGCGGGGTCATCAGTGTCTCAGGAACAAACATTCCGCCGAACTGGCCGAAATGGCCTTTCGGATCAGGTAGGGTTGCTTGGGAGGGAGGTTGGGTTGTAGTGCTCATGGTAATTTCCAAACGGGTTTGAGCCTTTCGTATTCAGCTCGCGGCAAGAGGACGTAAAGCGGGTGACGGCCTGGGTCAACAGTTGCTATTAAATGACGGAGTTTCTCCTCGACCATAGTCGTGCATCCGGCAGTGGCGGCGGCACCTTCCCGACGCCAGATGTGGAAGAAAATCGAAGAGCCACCGTTCGCGACAACGTTGGGAAAGGCATTGTGCCCGATGAACAATTTAAGGGACTGCGGGTAGTCGTTTTGTTTCATCTGAGCCTTCTTTTCCCAAGTGGTCGCGGGTTCATGGTCGAGGCTGAGAAACTGGTTATAGTATTTCGAACTACCGTCCTCCACCCAGAGATCGCGGGAGGTGACCTGGTGATAAAATGTCTTTGGATGCTTCTTCACGCTCTTGTGCGCACCCCAGACGCCACCGATGTCATAGACACCTGCGGGAGAACGGCCATCGCCTTCCTTTTTCAAACGAGCGCCGGAGGGATTCGAGTGAAGACCCCTACCCCATACCAGCCCGCTGGATCCGAGCCGGCCTTTCCATTCGCCGCCGACTTGCTGCCAGCTGCCTCTTTTTTTTTCAAAATAGGAGATCGTGACGTGGCTGCTATTCCACCCTTCCGATACGCCAACCAAGCACTGGCTGGAACCCGCGGGCAACTCGAAACCGGATGCCGAAAGTGCACCGAGGAGCCAAACCGTGAGCCAAGCGAATTTCATGGCCTAATGATGGAGCGGGAAGCCGCGATGTGCAACCCATCCCGAACCTAGCTGCACGAAATTTAAGGTTTATTAATTAATAAATCCCTATCATCATCTGACGCTATGCGAGCCAAAGCACTTTCACTTCTCGAGGAACTCACCGAAGCACACTCCGTATCCGGTCATGAGGACGAAGTCCGCGCGATTTTCGTGGATGAACTAACCGAGGTCGGCGAACTGGCTACGGACAAGAATGGATCGGTAATCTGTGCCGATCCGAAGGAAGGTCCACGGGTGCTGATTGCCGGTCACATGGACGAGGTAGGGTTCATGGTGCAAAATATCACACAGGACGGGTTCATCCAGTTCGTGACACTGGGTGGATGGTGGAACCAAGTCATGCTTGCTCAGCGGGTGCAGATCCTGAACAGCAAGGGCGAAAAAATCATCGGAGTGATTGGAACCAAGCCCGTCCATTTCCTCACAAGCGACCAGAGAAAGGGAACGATAGGCGTCGAACAAATGTTCATCGATATCGGAGCCTCCACACGGCGCGAGGTAGAGCATGCATTTCACATAACGATTGGTGATCCGATTGCCCCTTGGTCGCCTTTCACCCCGATGGCGAAGGCAAACCATTACATGGCAAAAGCTTTTGATAACCGCGTAGGAATGGCCGGAGTGATCCAATCAGCTCTGAAACTGGTAAATTCCGACCATCCGAACGAAATCGTTTTTGCTGGCAGCGTGCAGGAGGAAGTAGGCCTGCGTGGAGCGAGGACTTTGGCGAATTTCGTAAAACCGGATGTGGCAATCATCCTCGAGGGTCCGCCCGCCGATGACACTCCCGGATTCAATCCGTGGGAGAGCCAGGGGAAACTCGGTGAAGGTGTCCAAATCCGACTATACGATCCGAGTGCGATCGGAAATCCACGCCTCGCAAAACTCGCCATTGAGACCGCCCTCGAAAAAGACATCCCCCACCAAGTGACCGTGCGGAGGAGCGGCGGGACAGATGCGGGTGCCTTTCACCAGGCGAACCAAGGCATTCCATGCGTTGTTCTAGGCGTCCCCGCCCGCTACATCCACTCGCACAATTCCATCATCGATATCGAGGACTACCTCGCGATGGTGAACCTAACCATCGCTCTCGCTGAGAAACTCGACAAGGGCACGGTAGAGTCGCTGACGCGGTTTATTTAAGAACTACTCAACCGTAACGCTCTTTGCGAGGTTACGGGGTTGGTCGATTTCACATCCACGCAGCCTTGCAACGTGGTAGGAAAAGATTTGTAGGGCGACTACTGCGGGAATGGTCGCGACCAGTGGGTGAGCCTTCGGAATCGAGATGAAATCGTCCATCACTTCCTCGGCATTGGTATCACCCTCGGTGATGATTCCGAGAATCCTTGCACCACGTGCGCGGCATTCTTCTACGTTGCCAAGAGTCTTGTCCTTTGCCGGCCCTTCGCAAGCAACAGCGATTACGGGAGTCCCCGGCTGCAGGAGTGCGATGGGGCCGTGTTTCAGCTCGGCAGCATGGTATCCCTCCGCATGGATGTAGGAAATTTCCTTCAGCTTCAGTGCACCCTCAAGGGCGACCGGATACATGGGACCGCGACCGATAAAGAACGCGTGTTCGTCTTTCACGTAGTTTTCCGCGATCTCCGCAATGAGGTCGTTTTTCGCGATCACGCGGTTGACCAGTTCCGGGATGGAGTCGATTTCGCGGGCGAGCTTGAGACCTTCTTCGCGGGAATAGCGGCGTCCCCTTCCGAGCTTGAGTGCCATCATGAGAAGCACACTGACCTGGCAAGTAAACGCCTTCGTGGATGCCACGGAAATTTCCGGCCCTGCGTGAAGATAGACGCCCCGCCCGGTTTCGCGCGCGATAGTGGAGCCGACAACGTTCACTAGGCTCATCACAAACGCGCCTTTCTGCTGCGCTTCTTTTACCGCAGCCAGCGTGTCAGCAGTTTCGCCGGACTGTGAGATAGCCACGACAAAATCCCTATTGCCAATGATGGGATTCCGGTAACGAAACTCAGCAGCTTGCTGAACTTCCGCATGAATATCGGCGAGATCCTCGAATGCATATTCGCCGACCATTGCCGCGTGTAGCGAGGTGCCGCAACCAACCATCACAACCCGGGAAAGCTCCGCGAGTTCACGTTGGGAAGCACTCATCCCTGCAAGCACTGAAGAGCCCAGCTGAAGATCCAGACGACCACGGATAGCATTGGCCAGAGCGTCCGGCTGCTCGTGGATTTCTTTCATCATGAAATGCTCGTATCCACCCTTCTCTGCAACGGATGCATCCAGACCGAGTTCGGCGATTTCCCGGGTTACTGGAACGTTGTTCAGATCTCGGATATCGACACTATCGGCAGTCACAGTGGCAATGTCGTCATCATCCAGATAGATCACGCGCTGGGTGTGCGCGACGATGGCCGAGGCGTCGGAAGCGATGATCGCCTCCCCGTCACCCACACCAATCACAATGGGACTACCCCGGCGTGCCGTAATAATTTTCCCAGGCTCGCGGGAGGAAATCACGGCGATGCCGAACGTGCCCTCGACCTGATGCAGAGCGTCGCAAACAGCCTGGAAGAGATCTCCCTTGTCGCAATCGCCGATCAGATGGGAAAGAACTTCGGTATCAGTTTCAGAAACAAAGTGATGTCCCTTGCCCTCTAGCCTGGCGCGAAGGGCGCGGTAGTTTTCAATGATCCCGTTGTGTACGAGTGCGATCTCACCAGTTTTGTCGAGATGGGGGTGGGCGTTGACTTCGGTCGGTGGGCCGTGGGTCGCCCAACGGGTGTGTGCGATGCCGGTGCCAACCCGTTTGAAAAGTTCTGGAGGCCAATTTATACTGGCTCGTTCGCTCAGGTTTGCGACTTTCCCGGAAGCCTTCGACACCAGCACCTTGTCTCCATCCAAGATGGCAAGCCCTGCCGAATCGTAACCACGGTATTCAAGCCGTTTCAAGCCACTAATCAATACGGATGGAGCATTCGCTTTCCCTAGATATCCTACTATTCCACACATATTTTCAGTTATTTAAAATTTTATTCCACCGGACGCAAGTCCGCTTGCACGACATCGCCGGGACGCGTGCTCATATTTGGCCAGATTTTCCGACCGGGGTAGATCATGGTGCCGATTCCGGTATGCACGCCGTCGCCGACGATCACACCGAGCTTACGACGGCCGGTATCGACGAGACCTGATTCCGTCATCGAACGTTGGTTCAAGCCATCGTGGCGAAGATTTGAAACGTTCGTTCCGGCTCCGAAGTTCACTTTTTCACCGAGAATCGAATCTCCGACGTAAGAGAGATGACCGACATTAGTTCCATCGAGAATGATCGAATTCTTGATCTCCACGGATTGCCCGATGTGGCAGCCGCTCCCAATACTGGTGTTGCCACGGATATAGCAGTTCGGGCCGATCTTGCAGTTTTCCCCGATCACGACGTTTCCTTCGATAAATACACCCGGAAGTATTCTAGATCCTTTACCAAGGGCAAGGCGACCCTCTACCACTGCCAATGGGTGGATTTCACCTAATATTTCATCCTCTGACATCTCACCTACGATTTTTTCGTTTATAGCGAGTAGATCCCAAGGATAGCGGCAAGAGTGAATTAGATCTGCAAGCGTCTCGTCAGCGCATTTCAACCACCCGCCCAAGGTTCTGTTTGCTACAGGAAAATCCTCCATCCGCCGAGTTAGCGTGAGTGGCCAGCCATCTTGCAAGTTGCCGCTCATCCGATTTCCTCCCGGATCACTTCCTCAAATTTCCCAACCCATCGCTCGACCTCCGCGGCATGCTTGTGCTCCACGAGTATCCGTATTTTGTTCTCCGTTCCGGAATAGCGGATGAGCTGCCTGCCATCACCACCGAATTCGCGCTCAGCCTCGGCGATCAGCGCCTGAAGTTTCGGCAGTCCATCCAAAGGAGGTTTTTCCGGAATATATAGATTCCGGAGCTCGCTCGGATACTCGTCCATGACCGAGGCTAGTTCCGCCAGGGATTTTCCGGTTCGAAGAACCATCCTGCAGATCTGGAGGGCGCTCAGAATCCCGTCCCCTGTCGTCGTATAATCCGCAAAAATTAAATGTCCGGAATTTTCTCCACCGAAAGCAATTCCATCCGCCCTCATTCGCTCGAGCACCATTCTATCGCCAACCCCCACCCTGATGACCCGGACACCCTCTTTCCGCATAGCTTCGTCCAGCCCTAAATTGCTCATCACGGTCGCTACGATGGCATCACCAGGCAGTTTCCCATCCTGTTTCAGTCCGAGTGCGCACATGGCCAGAACCCGGTCACCGCTGACCACATCGCCACCCGAAGTCGTGAAGATCACCCGGTCGGCATCGCCGTCGAGCGACACCCCGAAATCGGCTCCGTTCTCTTTTACCAGTTGCCCCGCTCGATCCGCATGCAGCGCCCCGCATCCCTCATTGATGTTCCGCCCGTTAGGGGAAACGGCCATCTCGATGACCTCTGCACCCAGTTCCCGGAAAATTCTCGGTGAAACAGCGAAACCGGCTCCGTTTCCAGCATCGAGAACGAGTTTCAGGCCGGAAAGGCTCATACATCCAATACTGGACTTCGCACGCTCGACATACGTTTCGATTCCCTCTGGAAAATCGCTGGAACTACCGCCGTTCAAAGTTATCCCGGGCGTATCATCTGCCAGCAAAAGCCCCTCGATTTCCTCTTCCATCCCGTCGGGCAGTTTGAATCCATCGCCGCCAAAAATCTTCATTCCGTTGTCCTCGAACGGGTTGTGGGATGCAGTAATCATTACCGCGGCAGTAGCACCCAGGTGCTTCACG
This sequence comes from Akkermansiaceae bacterium, assembly GCA_905182475.1. Lineage (GTDB taxonomy): Bacteria > Verrucomicrobiota > Verrucomicrobiia > Verrucomicrobiales > Akkermansiaceae > Luteolibacter. The sequence goes on from CAJJBR010000056.1 coordinate 70,303, forward strand.
AGTACGGCCAACGCCGGAGTCGGCACCACACCCAGCTTCACTACCTCAGCACCGACACCAAGCAGACCTGCCTCCAAAGCGTTTTCCAAATCAGCACCCGACTCGCGGGTGTCCCGCCCGATCAGAACTTTCACCGACTCTTCACCACCCATCATTGCAACGACTGCGGCACCAAGCCGCGTTGCCATTTCAGTGGTCACGGGATATTCATACGCCCTTCCCCTAATCCCGTCCGTTCCAAACAATTTTCCCATTTTTTTTCAGTTTGCTGCAGACACCAAACCTTTTCAATTTTATTTGAACAAACAAGACTGAATCTCCATAAATTGCGCACCGACAGGCTTCTTCTCCCACTTTCGTTTGGATCAGGATATTTCTTATCTCGCCAAGACCCCACCTTACATTCTAAAAAACACCACCCAGTTGTAATGAGTAACGATTCACCCTCGCCAGATTCGAATTTACCTAAAAAATCTTCCTCCGTCGGTAAATCACGGATCGAGGGCACCGAACTCGATCTCTGGGACTTCGACTCAGAGGAAGAAGAACCCCCGAATTCTCCCAAACCCAATAAAAAGGCCGAACCGTCAACAATCCCATCACGACGCGTCACCGAATCCCCCATCCAGTCCAAGAAACCAACTGAACGTCACATCGATCCGCCTAATGTATCGGAGGATGAGCCACCTACATCTGCTCCAGCCAAGAAAAAGACCGCAGCTAAGAAAACCGCAACTAAGCAAGTATCTGCATCAAAGCCGGATCCCGACCAAGTTCCTACTTCTGAAGAAAAACAGGATTCGCCAACAGAGGCAGCCCCGGAAACAAAACCCAAGAAGACAAAGGCTGCCGGAGATGATGAGTCCAATTCCAATTCACCTGCACCGGAACACATTCCAAACGACTCGCCTAACTCATGGAAATCGATCATTGCGACACTTTCAAAAGCTGAGAAAATCGGAATCTCCGCACTGGTAGTAATTCTGGTGCTAGGTGCCACCCTTTCCATCCTTCATTTTTCCAACAAGGTTCCAACCCGATCCATTCTCGGTGAAAATCTCGATCTTCCGGTTGAAGGAAAACTGGTAAAGGTTACGGAGCTCAGCACTTACTGGCGTAAGCCGATCACCACTGGAGGTGATACGGAGGTTGTCCGCCGCGGAACAAAACTGATTCCTGTGCTAAAAATCAGTGCTGAGGCGAAATCGGCAGCGATCCGTGTTCTGTTCCGAAACGAAGACGGCTCGGTCATCGGCGACCCAATTAATCGCACTATCAAAGGGAAATCCGAGTTCCGGATTCCAGCAACCGCAGGTTTTGACGATATTGGAATGCATGCGGCATACCGCACGGGAGAAAGCCCCCCTTGGATTATCCAGATCCTCGAAGCAAGCGAAAGCGGCCTTTCCATCGAAAAATTCAAACTGGTTCTTGAAACGGAAATCTCTACCGATATTCACTAACTTCCACTCACACAATATACTTCATAAAAACATGGATCCATTGACTCTCAAAGAAGGCTGGCACGTCCTCCATCTCTTTTACCACATCGATCACTCCCAGTGGTCACTCCTTACCGAAGAAGAACAACGCCAGGCAAAGATCAGGTTTACCGAACTCGTCCAAGAGATCCGCGCAACAGCGGACACCCAGTTACTTACCTTCTCCATCGTCTCCCCAAAGGCGGATCTCGGATTCATGCTCCTGACACCGGATCTTCATGTTGCGAACTCTTTCGAGAAACAGCTCACCCTCTCACTCGGCCCGGAAATCCTCACCCCTTCCTATTCCTACTATTCCCTCACTGAGCCGTCGGAATACACGACAACCCGAGAGCAATACACCGCTGAAACTTTGATCGGTGAAAAAAGACTCAAAGAAGGAACCGAAGAATTCGAAGTCGCTCTTAAAGAGTTCGACGACAGGATGACCCACTACCGCTCCTACCGTGTGTATCCCCAGCTTCCGGATTGGCCTATCGTGTGTTTCTACCCGATGACCAAGCGGCGTTCAGGATCCGACAACTGGTATTCCCTCGACTACGAAGCACGCCGCACCCTCATGGCAGGCCACGCGCGTGTCGGTCGCACCTACTCGGGCAGAATTCTACAACTCATCACCGGATCGACTGGTCTGGACGAGCACGAATGGGGCGTCACCCTGCTTGCCAAGGACATCGCAGAAATTAAGGCCATCATTTACGAAATGCGTTTCGACGAGGTCTCTGCACGCTACTCGGAATTTGGAGATTTCTACATCTGCCTCCAGCTCCCGTTGGCGGAACTATTCGAGCGGGTCTGCCTTTGATTCCTGGGATCAGACGACCTGCTTAACAAGCAGAATGGCAAAAACGATCTTACAGCCAATATGGATCGCCTGATCCATATTGAAGCTAATCCTTTCCTCACAGCGGACGAAATCCGTGATCCAATGGATCACGAGCTCAATGATTGTAACCGCAAGGGAGCCGGTGATAATCCAGACAATACCAGCCTGAATGAGGGAATGGGCAGTAAGCGCGTGAAGCCAAAGTCCTTGGGGCACTGTCGAACCCCCAAAGAAGATACTGGAATCCGTATTGCGGTTTTTACAAGATGAGAGAAACGCCCCTTGTAGGGGATAATCACCCAGCGTGTGCCCCATGATCATGGCAAGGGAAAGAAGAAAAAAACCTTCGAATCCTCCCGTTTCAACCAGGCCTTGTGCAAATTCAGACAACATTCGGTTGCGTTCCTCAAATTTGAATTACCAGAACTTCCCAAGAATATCGGAGCTCTCGCTATCCGCAATCTTGTTGTTCATGTGACGAATACGGCGGCACATTACGATGAGAATTCCTTCTATCAAAGCGGCACCGGCAGCAGGATACGCTTTCACGAAATCATCGATATCTTGGCGATTCGCTTTCCATACTTGGCTGAATTCCTGCGAGACGACGGTCGCACTTGCGGCAGCTGGATCGAAGACGTTCACTTCCCCCAAAGTTTCACCTTGCTCCACCCGTGCCATCAGCTTCGTCCTTCCTTCCACCTCGATAGTGACATGAAGGAGCCCTAAATGACGAGGTAAAGAGACTCCTGTTCCTGTCCATATTCGATGATTTTCTGTCCGACTTGAACGGGCAAAAATTCCCCGTAGTCACTCAGCAAGGCACGGTCTTCGGCTTCCATACCTGCTACAATACCAACCGCAGGTAATTCAGGTCGCGTCAATTCATTGCTCAATTCCGGTAAAATGAACGAATCATCGCGACTCGGGAAATCAAAAAATAAAGTAACCAGATTCCCAAAATACCATCCAAAAATTCTTCCCGTTCCCCGTCACTCCCGCAGTGTATATCTGTCATCACGAAACCGACCCCGCCTCCACCGAGCTCCCCGCCGGAATCCACACCATCGTCTTCCGCGCCGAAAACGTAACCAAACCCCTCCCCATCCAATCCAACACCGGCACCTTCCTACCGGAGTGGTAACCAGAGGTTTCGGATTCAAGATTTAGAATTTCGGATTTTAAAAAAAGGGGTGCCGCCCCCCTGTAAGCCGGATTCTGTCCACCCCAGTTTTACCCGGAGCTGGACGGTCATTTCTCTCAACCCGGCTTGCGCCGGGCGCCCCGCTTGCGCGGAGTGCGACTAATACCCGGGAGTTTGACGGGCGAGCAGCCCTTTCCCTGTTATGTCTTGCACCACCCGGGGTTTTCATTGCCGCTCCGGTTACCCTCGGCGCGGTGGGCTCTTACCCCACCATTTCAACCTTACCTGTGCCCTCGCGAGCCATCGGCGGTATTCTTTCTGCTGCACTTTCCATTCGCGTTCCTTTCGGTTCACGTCCCCTGCTTTCACAAGGCGGGTTGCCCTACGGTGTCCGGACTTTCCTCAATGGGAGCTTGCGCCCCATTGCGACCGCCCGGGAGACGGCGCGGGAGTAAACACTGAAAAATCGGAAAGCGGAAAGCTAAAAAGTAAGGGAGGCGCCTTTCGTGCACCCTCGACCTCACCCCACCACGAACACATCGAGGAAAAACCAAGCGACCATGATTGCACCGACGGCGATTTTGAAACCCATCCCCGCAAGGGTTCCGACAACGCTCCCGACACCGGAAACTGCGGATTGGCGGGGTTTCTTTTTCGCAAAAAGCATTTCAAAACCAAACGCCCCGGCGAGGGGTCCGACGAGCAGACCGATGGGGAAGAAAAACAATCCCACAATGCCACCCACGAGCGCACCAACCGCACCCCATTTGCTACCGTCAAACCATTTTGCACCCAGCGAACCGCTCACAATTTCAAAGACTTGGGAAACAACCATCAGGACGGCGAGTATCACGAAACCCCACCATGCGATCCCGGCGTCAGCTCCTTTCATTAAGCGGTAGGCGATTGCTCCGATTAGGATGAGCAAATGCCCGGGAAGCACGGGAACAACGCAGCCCACCAGCCCAGCGAGGAGAAGCCCAGCGGTGACAATCCATATCCCGCCCCCTTGTAATATGTCACTCACGGCGTAAAACTACCCCTTCCTGAAGAACTGCCCACCGAAAACAAACCTACGATCATTTCTCCATCGCCTCGGCACGCTTGATCAATGCCTTGGCTGCATCCTGGTTCCGGCCTTCCGAGGTCCAAATCTCCGCGAGAGCCCGCATCGCGGCAGCGGATTGCTTCTTGGCACTTTTTGGGAAATTCCGAATCGCCGTCCTGAGCCGGTCTTCCGCAGCTTTTACCTGACCTTGGGCAACAAGCTCCTTTGCTGAGGCTATCATGAAAGCGGGATCCATCTCATCGGAGTCGCCCGCAAGTAGCCTCTCAGCCTCTTCAAAAAGTCTCGCAGCCCGATTCTTCGTCTCCGGGTCTTTGGCGGTAACGATCGCTAGTTTCATCATCAGATTTGCATCATCCTCGTGATCAAAAGCCGCCTTCTCCAGAAGCAAGCGCGCGGAACGGATATCGCCGTCCTCTACCATTTCCCCAGCCAGCTCAAGGAAATCCTCGGGGCTACCACCGCGAATCTTGAGCAACTCCGCCGCATGCGTCCGCGCTTCTTCCTTCAATCCCTCACGTCGATAATATTTCGCAAGGGACTCGTGAGCCAGCGCCTTCTTCGGATGTATCTCCAGAACCTCTTTCAGAATCGCCACTCCTTGGTCGTAAAGTTTGGAAGAGAACATCAGGATCGCCTGTCTGATTTTCAGATCTAGAGACGATGGCCGCACCTCCAAATGCTGGTCGAGCACTTCGATAGCACGATCCATTCTCCCCGTCTCACGAAAATGGTCGCTTGCCTTACGGGCAATCCCCTCCCATTCCGGATGTTCCTTAAGTGCACTTTCAAACCTTCTGTCGATCCTTATCCCAGCTTCCTCGTCACGGCTGTCGTAGAGGCTCTTTGTCGTAGAAACATAGTAACGAACCGCATCCGGGGATTCGTTCCCCAAGCTTTCCAAAAGTTCGCGTGCACTGTTGCCGTCACCCTTCTCCCTGAGAAACCGAATCATACGCTCCACGGCAACAAACGTCCCAGGACGCGACTCCAAAAACTTCGAATACGCATCCTTCCTCAGACGGTCGGCAATTGCATCGCCCCTGCCCACGTCACCCAGAAAATCTCCATATTCCACGAGGATAGAATCGTCGTTCGGACGCGCCGCAATGGCATCCTGATAGACTTTCAGTGCACCCGCCCGGTTTTCATCGTCGAGCATTAGACGAGACATGATACGCACCAGCGGCATCGCGGTAGGATCGGCCGAATGCGCTTTTGAATAGAACTCCTTTGCCTTGTTTCCGTTGCCCCGCAAATCCTCCAGCTTGCCATATGAAAAGTCCAGTAGGCTCCCCGCGTTCAAACCGGAGAGCATGGATAGTCCGAGCAGGATCACCTTTCGCATACACCTGATTACACCTGGATCCTTGCGATGAAAAGCAAAGTGATCAGACAATCCCCTGCCGGATGGCTTTGGAAACAGCTTCTGTCTGGCTACCCACGTGCAGCATCCGGTAAACAGAGCGCAAATGCATATCGACTGTGTGCGGAGAAATGGAAAGCTGCTCAGCGATCTCCTTTTTGATGAAACCTTTCACCAGCAACTTCAGAACTTCTTCTTCACGGGCTGTCAGCGCTTCGGTCTCTTCCACCGGGCCGTGCTTTGCAAAACCGTTGAGGATCATCATAGCAATAGCACTGCTCAGAGCGGCGGCTCCGTGGATGACATCCTGGATGCCATCAAGAATTTCATCGGGATCCGCTGTTTTCAAAAGATAACCCGAGGCACCGTTGCAAATGGCGCGGTAAACTCGCTCGCGATCGTCAAAGGCGGAGAGGATCAGCACCTTGACCTCCGGCATCATCTCTCTCACCTTCACCAATACCTCAAGTCCGTCCATCCTCGGCAAACCGAGATCAAGCAGGAGGATATCCGGCCTATCCTTGGTATATTGGAGTTTTTCGAAAAACTCGTCCGGCGAAGCGAAGTGATACGGACATTCCAGATCATCCTCCCTGTCAATCAAGCTACGTATCTGTTTTGCAAAGACCTGATGGTCTTCAAGAATCCAGATCTTCGAGATTATTTTCGTTTCGCTCATTTCATTTGGGAGGCTGCGATCAACAAGGATCGTTTCACCGTCAGGAGAATGGTTGTACCTGTATTTTTTTCCGACTTGATGTCGAGCTTACCTTCAAGAACCCTTGCTCGCTCGTTCAGTTTCCTAACCATTCTCGGCACTTCCTTGCCATCTTTAACTACTGTCGGCAGACCCCGCCCGTTGTCGATAATTTCCAAAGCGAGCTTGTCTCCCTGATCCCAAAGCCGTATTGAAACCTTGGTTGCCTTCGAGTGCTTGAGGATATTATGAACCGCCTCTTTGTAGAAAAGGAAAAGGTGGCGCTTGGCATCCAATGAGAGTTTTGAAGCACTCTTAGAAGACTCACACTCGATGGCGTAGTCGAATCCCCTTAGCAAGCGGCTGGCAGTTTCACGCATGCGGTGCACAAGATCTCCGATGGAGTCTTGCTTTCTTTCCAGCAGCCACACGATGTCACGCATTGCAAGTGAACTCTCACGGGCAATGCCTTCCACCTCGTCGAGATCCTCGCCCACTTCCGCTGGTCCGTGCAGCCTCACGAGATCCTTTCTCGCAGTGCGGGCGATCAGTGAAATACTTCCAAGATTACTACCGATATCATCGTGAAGATCTGAGGCAATCCGTTTGCGAAGCTGGTCAATTTGGTTTCTGGAAATAAGGCGGCGGCGCTCGACGATAAATACGGGTATGAGAAAGGTCAGACCCAACATCATCGCGGATCCCCAGGTTGCGTTAAGCTCGCTCTCGGCAGCCATTTGCGCGCGCATAGGTTGGAGAGCTTCGATCTCACACTCCACCCTCCACCTATCGTGCAGTTGGCTCAACCATGATCCGACCGGGATCACTTGCCGTTCACTGCCAAATCCGTTTGTTAGCGATTCGACCAGAGCGGGGCGACCTTCCAGACTGCGATCAACTTTAACTCCTGCAGCGATATTTCTCTGTCCCGACCAGACTTGAATTTCCGAAAGACCGTAGAGAAATTGGTCACTGACCATACGCGCTCTCAGACCATTGATACGAACCTCCGTCGCTGCAACGCCGTTCAGTTTAAAAAGTAACGGGGTATCGTGGTTCGTTCCCAGCATAGGATTAACCCAATGATCGACAGTTCTGAACTCCTCGCCATCACCGTTTCTCACTTGGACGTTGAGTTCCTCAGGCAGGATTCCCGCTTCGAGCACTTCACGAACATCGAAAGGAAACAATACCAACAGATCTAGGTTTCTTTCCTCACCAAAATTCACCGTCCAAGCGACTTCCCGCTCGGCGGCATCAACCTCGACAAGGTCGCCCCGCTCCTCCTTTTCCGCCCAATCCCCTCCTTGCCAATCGCCTAGCGGCATGCGCCCATCGGTGACTGCACTGGGATACCAAAGACCCTCTACATCGAGCGCTCCAACAGAAGAAACCTCGCAACCGAAAGACACTGGATAACCGTCGGAAATCACGACCAGCTCTGAAAGCCCGAAAATTTCGCTTTCTCCACGCAGGTGCCCTTGGTTCACCGTAAGCCTTACAAAGCGAGCCATCGCACCCTGCCCGGCAAACTTTACCGGCATGCCGCCTGTTTCCGGGAAAAACCGATCGTCTGTCGTGTAGAGAACCCTGCGTTTATGAAAATCCTCAAACTCTGAAAATTCGATCGTGAAGCGTTTTGGGAACAAACTCTTCCTTGCCGAAAACTCCTCCTGCAACGGCACGAGGTAAAGTGCCTCAATGGGAAAGCCTTTTCCCAGATCAATGGTAACAGTGGGATCCGGATGCTCCCGGCGAACCCGAGCTCCCCGGCAGCCGATTGCAGTCTTCAAAGCATGCTCTTCATGAACAGCTAGGGACATCAGTTGCTGCATCAGAAAACCCACCCGGCTCTCAACCTTGACCAACCGCGGATTGAACAGACGAGCCACCTTCGCGATCGGGTTTGCTATAGACGTTTCTGCGTGGAGAACCACAGTGCTAGCGAAAACGACGCACATCGCGAAAACAATCCCGAGACGAACCGGCTTGCATATTTGTTGTGAGAGACTGCCCATCACGTGGTCGAGAATGGTGGATTTTCAAAAATAATTAAGGTGAATTAACTGATTTTTCTAAACAAATCTAGCCCTGAGCTGTCCCACCCACTCAAAATATGATCCCCAGAATACGAAACCCAGCCATACTCCACTAATTTTCAAGTGTTAGGGATGGATTTAAGACTGTATACTTCCACGATAAAACACTCAATCTATCCTCTCCAAGTCCAGAGCCGTAACCAAAAACCAAACAAGTGATTGTGGATATACCGAAACCGAAACCAAATTCGGCATCTGATTTTAACGCAGTCGCAGAAATTTTATCCTTGCAAAATATCTCCTCCGACAATTTGATAGAGGTTCGATCAGATTAAGAAATGGTTTGTTCGCTCTTTGTTTGACCCGTGACGCCAGGGTTAGAGGAATTGCTTTAAGAAAATTGGCGTCACTGAAATAATAGAACATGGACATTTACGTGGGCAACCTGCCCTACACCGCTACCGAAGAAGAAGTTTCCGATCTCTTCGCAGAACACGGCCCAGTCGAACGGGTCAAAATCATCACCGACCGTGAAACCGGCCAATCAAAAGGCTTTGCTTTCGTGACCCTCGGCGACGAAAGCCAGCTCAACGCTGCAATCGAAGCCCTCAATGAAAAGGATTTCCAAGGACGCGCCCTGCGTGTCAACGCATCCGAACCACGTGAACCCCGCACTGGCGGCGGCGGCGGCGGCGGTTATGGCGGCGGCGGAAACCGTGGCGGTGGCGGCGGTGGCGGCTACAAAGGCGGCGGCGGCGGCGGTGGCTACAAAGGCGGCGGTGGAAACCGCGGCGGTGGCGGCGGTGGCCGCGACGGTGGTCGCTGGTAATCACTTTACGGGAAACTAATTCCCGAAACATTCCACGCCCGGCTCCTTCTCGAAGGGGTCGGGCGTTTTCTTTTGTCCGCTACCTGAACTGACGCTGCTCTTCCCGATATTCATAGCCCGCACCCGCGAGCCTCGCAATCAGGATATCCTCGGAAAGCCCATGCGTCTTTACCAGATCGTCCAGCGATTCGGAGTAGTTCCGAAGTTCGGTATTTACCAATCCCACCAGCAAATGCGCATCCATGTTTTCAAAGTTGGACAAATTCATGGGCTGAAACTGACACCATCCACTGGCTCCCTGCAAGCAGGCTAATTGTTCCTTTGGAATCACTGAGCTGCTCCTGGAATATTTATTCCACAAGACCAGCAGACATCGAAGTTTCCCGGATTCGTTTCTCCACACCCCGGACACGTTTTCTCAAGATCCGCCCCGACAATATTTTCTTTGTGTCTGCGACGAATCAACTCCATCGCCCTCTCGTAGTCCTCCTCATTAATCACGCAGAGAGCTGGAAAAAACTCGGGGATCGGAATCTCGGCAAGACCCGACATTGTCAGATGTTTATTGCGCACAATGGTCGGAATGCCGGCATCTTCCAAGACGGATTGGAAATACCCGACCTTCGTATAATCCCTTTCGCGGAAGAGCTCTTTCATGATGGCTACGTTCTACCACAGGCAGCTAAAAGCCATTGAAAATTCACCATTTCACCCTTCACCATTGAAATACCAAAGCGATTCTTTTACTTCCTACCTAAGTGAGGCTATCAATTGTGCATGACTCGAAATCCAATCGTCCCTGCCCTCGGAGCAGCTCTCCTCGTTTCCACCTACTCGCACGCCCAGGAATCGTTTAGGGACACCCTTCCTGAATTCGATGCACTACGCACCACATTCACCCAAACGGGAGACATGGATATCGATGGAAACCCCGGCGACCTCTCCATTTCCAATTATAAATTAAGTTCATTTCTCTCCAAGCCAATCCCCCTGACAAGCGATCTTACACTCATCCCTATCTTTTCCTACGGCCTTACCGAACTTGATTTCGATGGGACGGGTGCTGCATTCCCGATCCAGGACGAGAATCTTCACTCGGCATCACTCTCCGCCATTTTCATCCAGAACTACCGTGATTCCCCATGGTTTGCAGTCGGCTGGACACGCGCTGAACTGGCAACGGATTTCCAAGGGATTGACGGTGAGGATTTTACCTTCGATATCGCTCTTGGAGTTGGATACCGCGTGAATGATACATTCACCATCGGAGCAGGTTTTGTCGTAACCAACCTCAATGGCGATGAAGAAATCTTCCCGGGTCTCAACTTCATCTGGACTCCAACTGAAAAATTTACCGCAGGAGTGTTCGGCCCCAATATTATCGCTCGCTATGATGTGAACGACTCATGGTTTGTCAGCCTGAACGGCTCGCCAGGCGGTGGAAACTGGAACATCGACAACGCTGCAGGCCAGTCCCGCACCATCCAGCTCAGTTCCTACTGGCTCGGTATCAATACGAACCATCATATCGCAGGTAAACTCTGGTTCAGTGCAGGTGTTGGCTACACTTTTGCAAATGAGATCGAAGCTGGAGGAAACTACGGTAACGGCCCAAGCTTCTCCCGCGATATGGACGGAGCACCTCTCGCACAAATTTCCCTTAGTCTCCGCAAATGGTAAACCGCAAGCCTTTCACGGTTTAGCAGATTTCTCAAACGGCTCCCGTCTCATGGCGGGAGCCGTTTTTCGTTTTGTATCCCTGCCACCGACCAGACATCCTCCCTTCAGTGCCCGCATTTTCCCAACAAAAAATGGTAATGAACCTCTCCCTTGCGGTGGCGGTATTATTGCTAGGCGGGAAAGTGTTCGCTGCGGTTCTCACCGGCTCGTCAGCAATTTACTCGGATGCGGTGGAATCCGTAGTGCATGTGTTTGCTGTCGCCTTTGCCGCATGGGCTCTGCGCCTTTCCCACAAGCCCGCCGACGACACCCACCACTTCGGGCACGACAAGATCTCCTTCATATCCGCAGGTTTCGAAGGCGCAATGATCGCCGCCGCCGCCGTCCTCATCATTTATGAAGCGGGAAACCAGTTCGTCCACGGCGTGGAGATTTCGTATCTCGGACTCGGGATCGGGATCACCGCCGGAGCTGCAGTGGTGAATCTCGCCCTCGGCCTTTTCGCTCGTCAAAGTAGGCAACCGCACCTCCTCCCCTCTCCTGCGTGCAAACGGCACTCACGTGCTCACTGATGTGTGGTCGAGCGCAGCAGTTCTGGTCGCTCTCTTTCTCGTCAAAGCAACCGGCTGGGTTTGGTGGGATCCTATCGCAGCTATTTTCGCAGCACTGAACATCTTCCGGGTTGGTTTGAAATTGATCCGCGAAAGCCTGCGCGGCCTCCTCGATGAGGCCGATCCCATCATCGAACAACAGGCGCTGGATATCCTTGATCAGGAAACCTCATCCCGGAACCTAGCCTACCACAACTTCCGCCACCGCCACTCCGGTCGCTCCCATTGGGTCGAGTTCCACCTCGTCTTCCCCGATGATATGACCGTTGAAAAAGCCCACCACGAGGCCACGGAAATCGAAGCAACCGTGGCAAAACTCATCGCGCCTGAAGGCCGTGTCATCACCCATCTCGAACCCCGCTCATCCGAGCAACGCATCGAGACTTGGGAAAAGCCGTGAGGAAAGATTCCCCCTACCCGATCATAATCTTGTATGCCCAGAAGAGCATCAGCAGCGTCCCAGTTGCGAGCAGCATCATCATCGCCAGGCTGTGGCGCTGGGTGCGGAGGACGTTCTCAATCTGACCGCGGCTGAGACTTTGCTCAAAGCGATTGATTTTCTGCCGCTCTTTGATCTCCGCCATAGGAGGCATCGTGCAATCGCGCTCTTTTTTCTCCAGAGCCAGTTTCGCCGGAAGTTTCACAAATTCACGGTGGGCTTGCTCCAGCTTCCGCTCCTTTTCACGAATGGCTATGAGTTCGCCTTCTTCTTTAAAGAGACTTGCCTGTTTGAGTTTTGCCATGGTGCTACTTGATTAGGTAAACGATGAGTGCGAGCCCGCCGAGAACCACGATAGGTAAGTTAAACGCCAGTCCGTTCATGAACTGGGCTTTGAATTCAGTTTCGCCCGCACGCGCCTTGACCCTGCGGCGTCCGCCTTTAGAGGCACCCCCGAAGATGCCGCCCGAGCGAGTCCCTTCGAAATAAGCTGCAGCCTGGTCGTATTCATCTGCTGCCAGATCCGTGACGATAGTCGCCTTGTCGAGTTTCTCGTGGAGATTGTCACGAGTCCATTTTTCGGGATCGTGCTTCTGGATCTTGTCGAGATGCTCCGCAAAGCAAGTACGGCACTGCTCAAGGTGGTCGGTCTCCTCCCGAACTTCATACAGCTCGCGATCGATCAGCGTGATGGTCGAAGACAATTTTTCAGTAAGCTCCACCTGCTGGGAAAGGAATGCGCGCTTGCGGCTGGTCAGCTCTTCAAGTTCGTGCTTTTTGCGCTCCAGTTCTTCACGCTCCTGCTGGATCCGCTCCAGTTCGAGCTGGGCGCTTTTGATCTTATCGTCGTAGTCGTCCTCGCGCTTTCCGCGCTTCGGAATTTCCATTTGTTTGGAACGGACATTGATTGGGTGGGTGTATTCGGAGGAAGCAGGCATAGGAAAAAGGAAATACAGTTCGTATCTCTTAATCAATTTCCTTACTCAATGCCAGCGAAATATTCAAGAAACATGAAACAGATTGACTAGGCGTAGCGGTTAAATCCAGGGAACCTGAGGAATCCAACGAGAGCCTGCCCTGATCCTTTTGCAAAATCCACAGCCAGAGAACTAGGTGCTGAGATTGCAGCGACGCAAGGAATTCCCACAGCCAAGGCTTTCTGCATAATCTCAAAAGATACCCTCCCTGAAACGAGAAGCCAGCAATCCGAAGTCGGAATCCCCTCCCCGAGCGCGTGACCGATTACTTTATCCACCGCGTTATGCCTGCCTATGTCCTCGCGTAGGGCGAGCAACTCTCCATCGAATCCAAACAAACCTGCGGCATGCAGCCCTCCTGTCGCCGAGAAATTCTCCTGACGGCTGCGAAGCTCAGCGGGAGCCGAAAGCAAAATTTCTGAAGACGGCATCCGCTTCGTTTCAAGTTTGGGAAACTCCAAGAAAATCGCATCTAGAGTGGCCTTCCCACAAATCCCACAGGACGAACCGGCATACATGTTCCGCGTAAATTTCCCCAGGTCCACACGCTCCCCGTCATTAAGGAACACAAGTATCCGGTTCCCATCCGCCTCCACCTTCCTAACCTGAGCTGGAGATTTCAGAATCCCTTCGGTCACGAGAAATCCCGTCACCAGATCCGTATCGAAACCCGGGGTTCGCATCAGCACCGCTACCGGGTGACCGTCCAAACGCACCTCCAACGGCTCTTCGGCCACGACGTAATCAATCACGCTTCCACTAGCCCCGTTCGTATACCTTTCGATCCCGAACTCGCGGATCGCCATCTGCGTTTCATCCATCCCGAAACCTGCATACTCCCGCAACCCTAAGCGAAGCAAATTTTCCGACTTGTAAGCAACCGTCTTCACGCTTCGTATAGCAGCAACATGAAAAAAATCACCACAGCCTTTCTCGCAGTGCTGGGCGGAATCGCCTTCGCAGCTAACGAAATCCCACCAGTTCTCGCCATAGGCTCCGATCTACCATCGTTTTCGCTCCCGGGCATTGATGGGAAAACTCATACTCAGAAAGATTACGCGGATGCGAAAGTCCTCTGCATCATTTTTACCTGTAACCACTGCCCCGATTCCGTCGCAGCCGCTGCCCGCACCCAGGATATCCACGAGAAATACAAGGACAAGGGCGTCGCCATCGTCGCCGTGAACGCGAACAACGCCGCGAGCCTTCGCCCCGACGAACTCGGCTACTCGCCCTACAACGATTCCTTAGAGGAAATGAAGCCCTTCGCCGAGAGCTATGGATGGACTTTCCCCTACCTCTACGATGGTGATGCCCAGAAATTCGCCACCGCCTGTGGTGCCCAATCCACCCCCCACGTTTTCGTTTTCGATGGAGACCGCAAGCTGCGCTACACCGGCCGCATGGACGATTCCCGCAGCTCTTCCGCACCTGTTGAAAATTCCTATCTCCGAAATGCCTTCGACGCGATCCTCGCCGCAAAAGAAGTTGAAGAGCCGGTAACACGCTCCTTTGGTTGTTCCACGAAATGGCTCTTCAAGGGTGACAGCGTCGCCGAGGAACAGAAGAAATGGGAGGAGATACCTGTCACCCTAGACGATCTCAACGAGAGCACTGCTAAACAGCTCCGCGCTAACAAATCTGGCAACGTCCGGGTGATTAATTTCTGGTCCACCACCTGTGGTCCGTGCGTCGCTGAGTTCCCAGATCTCGTCGAAACCTATCGCCGTTTCCAGAATCGCAATGTCGATTTCATCTCGATCTCCATGGATCCCGTAGAGGACAAGGCGAAGGTCAAAAAATTCCTCGAATCTCGCCACGCAGCCCTCTCGAAACGCACCCAGAAATCCATGAAATCCGAAGGCCGCACCTCGAACAACTACATCTGGGTTGGCGACAATGCAGACAAACTCGCCGAAGCAATCTACTCCGAGTGGACTGGCGCGCTACCCCTCACCGTGATCGTTTCCCCTGAAGGAAACATCCTCTGGAACCACAGCGATGAGATCGACGTGGTCGAACTCCGGACACAGATCCTGAAAGGACTGAAATAAGCGCCTTCCGTGAACCCGCCACTCATTGATCCGCCAGCTCTTGTCACGGGGCAGACACTCTTGGTGGATGGCGTGATCTCAGTGGGTGCCACCTAAACCGTTCCAAAAAAATAGGTAGCTCCGATTACTACGCGATCCCGTAATATACGAATTACAAAAACATGGCAACATAGCTTCAGCAGCCGGAGCTGAATCGCTTCCCCCATTCCGCTCAAACTGTGTCCCGGATTCTCCACAAAGGGGGCGGTGCCGAAAGGTTCCGCCCCTTGCCTTTTCCAAACACGTAGTCATTCTCTTCACAATCCTATGAAAAGTGCCCCTTCTGCGCTGAAGAGATCCAAGACGAAGCCATTAAGTGCAAGCATTGTTCCGAGTTTCTGGATGGCTCGAACCGGCATATTCATTACCCTCCCCCTATCCCCACAAACCCGGCAAACACTCTGCCCTAGTATTTCAGCACGACGTTTATCGTCATCATGCTTCTCAGCGTCGGCCCGCTTGCCCTACTTCTTATTTGGGCGCGCCCGAAGCTTTCCGTGAAGTGGAAAGTCGGCATTACCATTATCGTCCTACGATTCACATGAGGGCTGTGGCTACTCACCGAATACGCAATAAAGTCACTCAAAGACTCTTTGGAGTTGTATCAGAACATGGGCATCTGAGCCGTTATCCCCACTTGCAAAACGGCTTATCTAATCCCATCGTCCACCTATGAAAATCTGGCTTTTCCCGCTTTGGTTCCTGTTGGCACTTCCGCTTGCGGCACAATCCTATGCACCCGTAAGGGAAAAGCCTCCGCAGATCACCCGCGAGTTCCGCGCTGCATGGGTCACCGCCATTTACAACATCGACTGGCCATCGAAATCCGGCCTCGCCGCCTCCACCCAGCAAGCGGAAGCACGTGCCATTCTCAACAAGCTCGTTTCCCTGAAAATGAACGCCGTGATCCTCCAAGTGAGGCCGCACGCCGACGCCCTCTACGCATCGAGCAAGGAACCATGGTCTCCGTGGCTCACAGGAACCATGGGCAAATCTCCCGGCTACGATCCCCTAGCCTACTGGATCCAACAGGCACAGGCACGCGGAATTGAAGTCCACGCCTGGTTCAACCCCTTTCGAGCCCTTTCTAACACCTCCCACTCCTGCAACGGAAACCACATTTCTCGCACCAAGCCGCACATCATCAAGAAATACGGCACCATGCTCTGGTGCGATCCATCGCACCCCGATACCCGCTCCCAAGCCCTCAGCGTGATCCTCGATGTCGTCCGCCGCTATGACATCGATGGAGTCCACCTCGACGACTACTTTTACCCATACCCAAAACCCGGACTCACCTTCAACGACGGAAAATCCCCCGCACAGCGCCGCGCCGTGATCGATTCCTTCGTCAGCCAACTTTACTCCTCCGTAAAAAAGCAGAAGCCCTGGGTGCGGGTCGGCATCAGCCCCTTCGGCATCTGGAGACCCGGCGTCCCCGGCGGTATTGAAGCGGGTCTCGATTCTTACCAAGACCTCGCAGCCGATTCCCGAAAATGGTTGAAAAACGGTTGGGTGGACTACCTTGCCCCTCAGCTTTACTGGCGCATCTCTCCACAGAAGCAAAGCTACTCCGCCCTACTCGAATGGTGGCGCGGACAGGGTTCCCGTCCCGTGTGGCCGGGCATCGCCACCACTCGCATCCAGTCTTCAGAAGACCCCGGACGACCAGCCTCGGAAATCGTCAAACAGATCGGACTCTCCCGGAAAATTGGAAGGAACTGGGTCGGGCACATCCACTGGAGCGTAAAAGGCCTGATGAAAAACCTAGGTGGTATCACCGACCAACTCTCCAAAGTATATACCCAACCTGTCGCCGTCCCACCAATGCCATGGATCAGCAAAAGCGCACCCAACGTGCCCGGTGCCGGTGCAATCGTCCAAGGCGACAAGACCTCCGTCCGATGGGAGACCGGAGGAACCACCGCCAAAGTCGTAGTCCAAGCACGCTACGGCAAAACTTGGCGCACAGCCGCAATCGTCCCCGCCAGAGCGAAATCCATATCCATCCCCCGCGCGGACGCCGTCGCCGTCTCTGCACTCGACCGTTTCGGAAATTCCTCCGCTCCAAAAGTCCTCGCTATCCGCTAATCCGGAATCGAAATTTCCCCAACTCGCCACAAAACCCCTTCGACATGAAAATACTTCTCTCACTTTTACTAACCCTCCCACTCATGGGAGCCGAGATCAACACCCTCACCACCGAGGAAAAGGCCGATGGCTGGCAGTTGCTCTTCAACGGCCACGATCTGAACAACTGGCGCGCATACCGTTCCGAAGACAGGCCAAAGGCCGGCTGGAAAGTCGAAGAAGGAATCTTGAAAAAACTCCAAGGTATCCCCGGAGGAAACATGATCACAAAAAGGAAATTCAAGGACTACACTCTCACTTGGGAAGGGCGAGTCTCTCAAAAAGGAAACAACGGCCTCAAGTATCTCGTCTCCGAAGACAGAGCTAGCGCACCCGGCCTCGAGTTCCAGATCCTCGATGACAACGGCCACCCTGATTCGAAAAAAGGTGCAAAACGCCAAACGGGAGCCCTTTACGATATTTTCCCACCTGCCGAGGACAAGATACTCAAGCCCGTGGGCGAATGGAACCGCTCCCGTATCATCGTCCAAGGAAAGCACGTGGAGCATTGGATCAACGGCTCCCCCGTTCTCAAATACGAACTTGAAAGTCCGGAATTGATCGCCGCCATAGCCAAGAGTAAATTCAAAAAGGCTGCGGGATTTGAGAAAAAAATCGAAGGCCACATCATGCTCACCGACCACAACGACGAGTGCTCGTTCCGTAACGTAAAGATTCGCCCAGGGGTCACGAAAAATTGAGCTGAATTCTGTATCTCGAAAAAGTCCATAAAACTTTGAACGTTCACTCCACCTAGGGGTCTTATCCCGTGAAGACCGTGCGAAAGGCGTGTTTTCATGTAAGGGTGAACAGCAGTTGTCAGCCTCAAAATGCCTTTGGGTGTGTTGAAGTTGTTCAGCTTGGCCGTCGGGGTGGGTGCCTCGGCGGCCTTTTTTTGCCCTCCTCCCAAACCCGAAAAGGCGCGAGAACGGAAAATATTCCATCGGAGACATATCCGAAGACCCTAACATATTTACATTGTCACGGCATCCGGATTGCACTTCCATACCGTCCCTGTTCCCAAAAGCCCTCTATGATTAGCTCAACCTCGCAACTCCAGCAGTTCCTAGAAAGCTGCCAACCTATCGGCGGCAAGAAGATTTGCGCCATCGATACCGAGGCCGATAGTTTGCACCGCCATCGCGAGTCCCTCTGCCTGATCCAGTTCACCGCAGGTGACGATTGCGTGCTTATCGACCCCCTAGCCATCGATGATCTCAGCCCCCTGGACGAATACCTCCGGGACGCAATCGTCTGGATGCATGGCGCCGATTACGACATGACCATGCTCAAGCGTGAGTTCGGAAACCTGCCCGAAACCGTCTATGACACCCAGATCGGAGCACGCCTCCTCGGGGTACAGAAATTCGGCCTAGGAAACCTAGTAGAACATTATTTTGATGTCGTCCTGTCGAAATCTTCACAAAAGGCAGACTGGGGAAAGCGCCCGCTTTCCCAGAAGATGATCGACTATGCCCTCAACGACGTCCACTACCTCTTGGAAATGGGCGACATAATCGTCAGTCAACTGAAGGAAAAAGGTCGCTACGAATGGTTCACCCAAAGCTGCGAAGCCGCCCAAGTAAAAGTCGCCGACCGCGACGACTCCAAGGAAGACCAGTGGCGCATCAACGGCTCAGGGAAACTCGATCCCTACGGCCTCGCCTGCCTCCGCGCCCTTTGGCACTGGCGCGACAAGGAAGCCGAGTCCTGGGATAAGCCTTCCTTCATGGTCGCCCCGAACCGGGTGCTCATCGAGTGGTGCCTACTGCTCTCTGATGGCAACAAGGTCGATCTCCCCAACCATTACCGCGGCGACCGCGTGAAACGTTTCCGCGAAATGCTCAACGAAGTCAAAGCCCTTCCGAAATCGGACTGGCCTACCCGTCCTGTAGTAAAGCGCCGCAAGCGCGACCGCGATTTCGACGACCGTGTCGATTCGTTCATCGCCAAGCGCAACGCCATCGCGAATGACCTTGGAATCGACGGATCCCTGATCGCTTCCCGCGCCGTAATCGAATCCATCTCCGCCAGCGAAACCACCCCTGAGGATCTCCTCATGGGCTGGCAGCTCAAGCTCCTCGAAATCTGAGGAGACATCAATTCCAGTCCGACCCGCGAGTCTTCTTCGTTGATGTTTGGATTGGAAAATCCAATGTTCCCTTCCATGCCCGCTGACACCAGCACCCAGTTTTTCACGAGCGACAAAGCATTCAAGCTTCGCGATGGCTCCTCCTTGCCCTCGCTCACCCTTGCGTATGAGACCTGGGGCGAGCTGAATGCGGATGGATCGAACGCCATCCTCCTTTTCCACGCTCTTTCCGGATCCCACCACGCCTCTGGCCACAACCCTGGAATCCCCGGAATCGGCGATCTCTGGCAACCCGAACTTCACGACGGCTGGTGGGAAAATATGATCGGCTCCGGAAAAGCCATCGACACGGATCGCTATTTCGTCATCTGCCCGAACTATTTGGGCGGCTGCTACGGCTCCACCGGCCCGGCTTCCATCAACCCGGCAAACGGAAAGCACTGGGGTTCCGATTTCCCCTCCGTTTCTGCAGCTGACCAGGTCAATGCAGTCGCGCTACTTCTCGACTCGCTCGGGATTGCAACACTCCACGCAACCATCGGACCCTCCGTCGGCGGACTGATTTCCCTCACCTTTGCCACCCGACTCTCCCACCGCGTCCGCAATATCATCACCGTCGCCGCCGGTTTCAAAACCACCGTCCTTAACCGCTTGATCCTCTTCGAGCAGATTCTTGCAATCGAGAACGACCCGAATTTCAACGCCGGCGATTTCTACGGAAAAAATCCTCCTACCTACGGCCTAGCCCTCGCGCGAATGATTTCGCATAAGACCTTCGTCCATCTCGACTCCATCGAGAATCGCGCACGCCAAGACATCATCCAAGCAGATGACATACTCGCCTGGTACCGTGTCAGCGATCAGTTTCAAAGCTACATGCTTCACCAGGGGAAAAAATTCGTCCGCCGATTCGATGCGAACACCTACCTCCGCATCATCGATATGTGGTCCCGCTACGACGCCCTTTTCGAAGGCGACGCCGAAACCCCAGAAGAGCTATTTGCGAAGTGCAAGGCAGCCGATCAAAATTGGCTCGTTTTCTCAATCGATTCCGATTTCTGCTTCTATCCCGAGGAACAGGCCGAACTCGTCAAGTATTTGGAAAGCGCAAAAGTCGCCCCCATGCACATTACCGTCCATTCGGACAAAGGGCACGACTCCTTCCTCCTCGAGCCGGATCTCTACACCCCGCACATCGCCTGGATGCTCCGCTAAACCACCATGGTTCGTTTCTCTATATTCATCGCCGCCGCAGCCATTATCGGCCTCGGCGTCATCGGTATGAACCAGTTGGATAAGGACAATGGCATGGCCTTCCTTCTTGGAGCACTCACCCTCGGCGGCGGATTTCTCATCTGCGGCCTCTTCAGCCTGAAAATGCAGTGGCACGGAATCGTCGGCGCAGGCGTCCTCGCACTCCTAGGCCTCGGACGCGGTATCTTGAACCTCCCAGGTATCGCCCAATTCTTCTCCGGCGACCGCCCACGAGGCAGCGCCCCCGCCTTCGAACTCGCCACCCTAATCATCTGCGCCTACCTGCTCCTCCGCATCTGGCAGGCATGGACGCGGGAGCTCATCCGGCGGAGGATGGAAGAACCATTCGAAGAGTAGGAGCAATCCGGCTCGGATCCAACTATTCCCCTTCCGGTTTTGGGGATGTTTCTTTCGACTTCTCCAGCTCGGACTTCGGCAGAAGATCCACCCACTGGTGCAGTTCGTAGCCACTACCGAGACCGCCGATTTCTGCGAGTAGTTCATGGCATTTCTGGCGCCATTTCTCGTAGTCCGGCGGACCTTTCGTTTTCTCACGGCTGCCAGGGAAAACCACGTAGCTCACGTTAAGATCAGAAACGGGTCGATTATAGGGAGTGGCTCTGGAGTTCAACTCCTTCGCCATTCGCAGTGATGCCTCGCCGACTTTAAACGTAGGGCCACCATCGCCAACGATGCAGGGATAGACCTTCTTACCGTAAATCACGACCGCGTAGTCGCCGACTTTCGGCGCATAAGAATCGCTCATCGCGGTGAGGAGGGTTACCGGAATGACGATGAACGGATCATATTCGGCGATGAGGAAACTACGTGATTTCAAATCGGAGATGCCCCGTTTCAGCATTGCGATTCTACCCTTTAGCCATTTCTTCCGATCAGTCGAGGTGCCGCTAGCTTTGAGTTCCTTGGTTCCGTTGGCGACCCGCTTCTCCCAACCAGCGATCATCGGATTCGGGGTTTTTGACCGCTTTTTCCAACCGTAACTCGTGAAAGGCTGATAGTAAGTGGAGTTCACAATCGAGTCCGGCATTGTCGATAGCCGGTCACCATCAGATCCGTCCGAGACTACATCCATTTCCGCCTGCATGAAAAATACCCGCCTACCACCTTCCGTCCGCATGTGAAGGATGGTCTCGCAGTCATAGACGTTGTGCTTGGTGAGGAGTTCGTTGAGCGCATTCGCATCGCGGCGGATGCGTCCGGCCTTGTTGTCGTAAAGGGTATTGAACCAAGGGGAAACCTCAGCCTTTTCGAGCAGTGCCGGGAGCGAGGGGAGGATTTTCGAAAGGTCGGGGTTAGATTTTTCCAACTCGGCTATCGTCTTCGCTGCGGCGGGCAGTTTCAGCTTCAGCTCGTAGTTTGCGGTGTAGCTGTCCTTGTCCGCCCGCTCTGCGGAAGCAATTCCGCCTTTCTCAAACGTGATCTCCGTCTTGAACGGAATCCCACTACGCATCTTCCGCACATCTTCGACCTTCCCCAAAGGCAGCGGAGGTGCTGGTGGTGATTCGCCGTCCCTGGCATCGGCGCTTGCCGCTTCCTGCTTGGCCAGTGCCTTCCTCATTGCCGCGAGTTCCCTTGCGAGATCCTCCTCCATTTCCGCTCGGAGTCGTTCTTCCACTCGGCGGGTCAGGGTATCTTTGTCAACACCCGTATCTGGCCTCCTACTTTCCAGTATCTGTTTGAGATTCCGGCTCACCTTGCCAGGGATTTCCGTAAAAAAGGAACCGAGCAATGCAGCTATCAGAATCAGGAAACCGAGCCCGAACCAAGGAACCCCCCTCCTCTCCAGAGTGCGTTTGTAATTCTTTTCTTCCATGTCCCGAAGACTAAACGCAGGAGAACCAAGGAATCAACCGATCTTCTCACTCTTCCGAAACTTCGAAACCTCAAACAGAATACTGAATTTTCTTTCCAAAAATACCCACTTTTGTCTTGCCAACGGCGTTGCTTTACCTAGGTTTCGCGCCCCATGCCAAGAGTAGGAGGAAAAGCAAAAACACGTAAGGCCGTCGCCAAGCGCTTCAAAGTCACTGGCACCGGGAAGGTACTCCGTCGTAAACAAGGAAAACGCCACTTACTGCAAGGTAAGAGCCGCAAGCGCAAACGCGCTCTCGGTCAAGCGACCCTCGTTTCCAAAGCCGACATCAAAAATGTCAAAGAGAACCTTCCTTTCCATTAACTAGAAACGAAGCAACGACCATAGCTCCGTCCGCATATCGGACGGCCTTTACGCAGCCTAATCCGGAAAAGCCGGAGACACGAACAGGTGAGACTGCGGAAGGAATGATAAAAAACGACTTGTTCACAACCAACAGAATACAATGCCAAGAGCAACTAACTCTCCCGCCAGTCGCAAGCGCCGCAAGCGCACGATTTTGCGGGCAAAAGGCTTCCGCGGTTTCCGCTCGAAGCTCTTCCGTTACGCCAAGGACGCAGTCCGCAAAGCGCAACAGTACGAATATCGCGACCGCAAGAAGCGTAAAGGTCAATTCCGCCGTCTCTGGACACAGCGTATCAACGCTGCCGTTCGTGCCGAGGATATGACTTATTCCCGCTTCATCGAAGGCCTTAAAGCCGCCGGTATCGAAGCAGACCGCAAGATCCTCTCGGATCTCGCGATCACTGATGCTGCCGCGTTTTCCGCCATCGTTGCGCTAGCAAAGAAGGCTCTGGAAAACAAAGTCGCGAAACCTGCGTAAGCAGGAGCAACCAACCTCAAAGCCGCCCGACAGCAATGTCTGGCGGCTTTTTTGTGTGAAGTAGCTGCCGCGTCTCGCGGCAGAGCGTGAAGGAGGCGTCCCGCCTCCAGAAATCTCCAACGTTCAATGTTCGACGTTTCATGTTCAACGTTCATAATCTTCCCATGAAAAGCCTCTTCCTCGCCCTTCTTTTTTCCACCGGTCTGAACGCCACGACAATATCCGTCGTCCCCGTCCACGAGCCCCTGAGCCTGCATGGAACCGATGTGGACGATATCATCAGTGATACCGGTGAGGTCCTACAGGCAACTGTCCTAGCTAGACCAATGGCTCTGAGCGGCGCCTTTCCAGAAGTCCTTGTAGAATCCATCCGCACCCCCCATCCCATACCGACAAACAATCCGAATTACAAAGTAGCGGAAGCGAACCTGCTCGTCCTCTGTAACATCACGATCGGAGCGGAAATGACAGAAAAAGGTCTTCTCGTGAAATTGAATATCACAGAATTAGGTATTCCCCAAAAGGTCGATATCACCAGTCGCCAATTACTGAAGATCACACTCGTCGCCCTGAAACGAACCCTTGAAGAATATCACAGCCCACAAAACGACCAGCTCAACGTGATCGTCGCCATCGAAGGAACCACTGAAAAAAACGCGTCTCTTCTCGACCTCCAGGCCACCTTCACTCTGGAACCAAAACCTTAGATAACCGGATTCCATCGAAAGAGTCTTCCCGAAATTTGATTTTTGAAATTTCCGTGTTGGACGTTCGCTTCCCGTTGTTTCATGCTATTCACCAGCACATGTCACAGCCAAGTAAAGACCCCCGACCCTTCAAGCGAGCCATCCTCAAACTCAGTGGCGAAGCCCTCCGCGAGCCCGGTTCCACGGACAACATCTCCCCGGAAATCGTTCAACGTATCGCGTCCGAAATCAAAGAAGCCGTAGATACCGGCCTCCAACTAGGTATCGTCGTCGGCGGTGGAAACTTCTGGCGCGGAGCCGCCGCATCCGCACGCGGAATGGATCGTGCAACTGCCGACTACGTCGGAATGCTCGCCACCGTCATGAACGCTCTCGCCATGGAAGGCGCGCTCTCCCACATCGGAGTCCGCTGCACCGTCATGTCCGCCATCGAGATGAAAAACGTTGCAGAACCTTTCATCCGCCGCAAAGCCGAGCACCAACTCGACAAAGGCACCGTAATCATTTTCGCAGCAGGCACCGGCAGCCCATTCTTCTCCACCGATACCACTGCGGCTCTCCGAGCCAGTGAAATGAGTGCCGATGTCATTCTTAAAGCCACTCAAGTGGATGGTGTTTACTGCTCGGATCCCCGGAAAAACCCCGATGCAAAACGCTTCGAAACCGTAACTTTCCAACACTGTCTCCAGAATCGCCTAAACGTCATGGACGCCACCGCCTTCTCCCTTTGTATGGACAACGACATCCCCATCGTCATATTCGATCTCGGTCCCGACGGAAACCTTTCCCACGCGCTCCGCTCACAACCCATCGGAACCCTCGTCCACGGTGAGTGAAACTTTAACTTTTAAACTCTAAACTTCAATTTTCCGCGGCTACGCCGCAGTTGATCTTCCTTGAGATTTAAAGTTTCTCCCGCCATACCACAGCACCTCAACCTACCTGAAAAATGTCAGATCCAGCCAAATCACTCAAAGCAGTAGAAGCCGACATGCAGTCGGGCATCGACCACCTCGTCCAAGACTTCCACGGAGTCCGCACCGGAAAAGCCTCTCCCGCACTCATCGATAACCTCGATGTCTATGTCCACGCATATGGCGGCGTCCAGAAGCTAAAATCCCTTGCCGTAATCCAGTCCCCTGAGCCGCGCATGCTCAACGTCCAACCCTTCGATCCCTCCACCACCCGTGACATCGAAAAGGCCATCCGCGAATCCAAGCTCGGCCTCAACCCAGTCGCCGCCGAACGCTCCATCCGCGTCCCTATTCCAGAGCTCTCAGAGGAACGCCGTCGCGACATGGTAAAACTCATCAAGACACTCGCCGAAGAAGCAAAAGTCCGCCTCCGCGCCGCACGCAAGTCCGGCATCGACGAGGCAAAGAAGATGAAGTCCGACAACATCCTCACCGAGGATAGCCTCAAGGATCAGGAGAAGGACATTCAGGAACTCACCAACAAATTCACCAAACAGATCGACCAACTAGCCTCAACCAAGGAAGAAGATCTCATGAAGATTTAAAATCTCGAAATTTTAAACTTCAAACCTCAATGAAGAGCCCGGATCGGAACGATCCGGGCTTTCTTCGTCCAGTCTTCCTCTTCCTTCAGCTTTAAGATTTAAAGTTTAAAGTTTAAAGTTTCCGAGTTTTTCCGCTTGCGCCTCAGCCGCTTCATCGCCTAAACATTCGCCCTGTCGCTGGTAAAGCGGCCACCCGGTAACGGGGCGTTAGCTCAGTTGGTAGAGCACCTGCATGGCATGCAGGGGGTCAGCGGTTCGAATCCGCTACGCTCCACTTCCTTTTCCTACTAAAGAAGCACGTAGGTTCATCGCAACAACTGTCCAATTGGGGCCGTCTTTTTTGCAGCCATGCACGATCCGGAGGTGAATCACATCACCCATGCGTCCTTCAATTTGCACCCACGACAGCCTAGTGCTGCGAATTTCTTAAAATGAGTGGTGGGCGAAGGCGATTTTTTCCGGGAACAAGGCGCAACGAAGGAGTGATGCGAGCATCAGGACTGAGGCGCAACGCGGTTCCCGGGAAAAAGCTCCGAGCTTCCCTAGCTACGACTAACGGGAGCATTTTTCTAAACCTCAAAAATACCCAACGCTCATTTTAAGGGATTCGTGGCACTAGACCGTTTGTCAAAAGTCCGTGCGTGCATGTGAATTCATGGGGCAGGACTCTCTAGCCACGATCAAATGCGCACGGACTTTTGGCAAACTGTCTAATTTCAAAGCATGCGCATTCACCTTGATCTCCGTTTGAATCCACTCGATGTCCATCCTCCATTTTTCCCACCACCAGTAACGGATCCGAATCCGATTCAGTAAGGAGATTCCACGATTGATTTGTATTTTCACAAAACGCCTGCGTATTTCAATTACGCGGGCGTTTTTGTTTCTTCCATTCCGGAGAAATGGCGTGAATGTTTTCAAGCGCCAGCTTGTCCAAGCCAACCGACCAGCTACGATACCAACATGAAACTATTCCAAACTCTTTTCGTCGCAGCCCTTCTCATTTCCCCTCTGGCCGTTTCCCCACTGGCGAACGCACAGGCACCCGATGCGAATCGTATCCTCGAAGGCGCACGACTTTCGGCTGCCCTGACGAAGCTCGACGAAGGTCTCCAGGGAAACCTGTCCCACAATGGACGGAAAACACCGATCACCATTTTCCTCAAAGGCAAGAACATCCAGTTCCAGTTCCTTGAAAACAAGAAATGGCGTATCTTTCACTTGAGGCTCAACGACGAAAAATACGACCTTTTAGAAATCGTAAACGGAAAAACTATCGACTTCCCCCGCAACAAACTCACGGAATCCATTGCCGGAACCGACCTCACCTACGAAGACCTCGCCCTCCGCTTTTTTTACTGGCCAGAACCGAAACTGGAGAAAACCGAGAACATCGGCGCCCAGCAAACCTACAAGCTCCGTCTCGACAAGCCCGCCGGAGCCGCCGGAAATTACTTCGCAGTTTATGTCTGGGTTCACACCAAATTTGGTGCATTCATGAAAATCCACGGCCACTCCAAAAGCGGAAAACTCCTCAAGGAATTCCAAGTCGAAGATGTGATGAAAGTCTCTGATAAAGTCTGGACGCTCCGTAAAATGCAGGTTTCTTCCTACAAAAACGGCCGTCGCACCTCCATCACCGACATGACCCTCGATAAGCCCTCCAAAGGCGCACTCAAAGGTCTTAGGTAGCAAACCTAGCTGGTGATTCCCGCCCCAGCCCGTTCCAGGAGGCATCCTGCCTCCTAGATTCTTCTCTCCCTTGACGTTTGAGATTTGAATTTTGAATTTTCCGCGAAGCACCTAGTGCACAATTCCTGCTTGTCCACAGCCCACTGCTGTTCTTTATTCCCACGCCTCCATGATGAATCCCTTTTACCACTCCAGCACCCCGCTCGTCCCCGGCTCACTCCACAGCCTTTCGCATGAACACGACAACTGCGGTATGGGTGCAATCGCCCACTTGGAAGGAAAACGCTCTTTTACCGTCCTCGGCCACGCGCTTAGTTCTGTTTCCTGCATGACCCACCGTGGTGCTGTCGATGCGGACATGAAAACCGGCGATGGTTCCGGCATCCTTTCTCAGATCCCCTTCCCTCTTTTCGACAAAGCCGCCGCGGCTCTCGGAACCACGGTTGAGAACCCCGAAGACATCGCCGTCGGCGTATTCTTTTTTCCTTTAGCCGATGAAGCCCAGAAAGATTCGATCAAGAAAATCACTTCTGACACCCTTGCGAAAAGGAATATTTCAGTCATCGGCTGGCGTGACGTGCCGGTGAATGTTGATGCGCTTGGCAAAATCGCCCAGAAGTCCCGCCCGGAGATCCAGCACCTTCTTATGCTCAAGCCCGAGGGCATGGATTCGCTCGAGTTCGAACGGAAACTCTACCTTTGCCGCAGGGAAATCGAACATGCTACCAAGGAAGTCCACGGCTTCTACATGCCGACGTTTTCCAACCGCCTTATCTCTTACAAGGCACTCGCCATGCCCTCAGCCCTGCGTGCATTCTACTCAGATCTCACCGACCCCGATTTCGAAACCGCGATCTGTCTTTACCACCAACGCTTCTCCACCAACACCTTCCCGGCATGGCCTCTCGGCCAGCCTTTCCGCATGATGTGCCACAACGGCGAAATCAATACCGTGGAAGGCAATCGCAACTGGATGACTTCCCGCGAGGAATTCTTCGAATCCCCTGTTTGGGGTGATGAAATTGATGTCGTAAAAAACCTCATCCGCCACGGCGAATCCGATTCCGCATCGCTCGACCACTGCCTTGAGCTGCTCGTCCTTTCCGGGCGCTCCCTTGAGCACTCCATGTGCATGCTCGTCCCACCTGCCTACCGCAACGACGAGGAAATTTCTGACGAACTTCGTGCCTTCTACCAATACATCCGCTCATTCTCCGAGCCTTGGGACGGCCCGGCTGGCCTGGTCTTCACAGACGGAAAAAAGCTCTGTGCATCGCTCGACCGGAACGGCCTCCGCCCTTCCCGCTACACCACTACTTCCGACGGCTTCCTCTACATCGGCTCCGAATCGGGGGCCGTCATTTTCGATGAATCCCTCGTCACCCGCCGCGGCCGCCTAGGCCCAGGACAAATGCTTTCCGCAGATACCACCACCGGAAAGCTCAAGCTCGACACCGAAATCAAAGAGGAACTCGCCCGCCAAAAGCCTTACCGCCGCTGGATCGACGAGAACCGCCTCGAACTCCGCAAGTTCATCTCCCCTTCTGCCCACGTCCCGGAAAACGAATTCCAAGCGCTAGATCTCTCCCGCCGCCAGGTCGCGAATGCGATCTCCATCGAAGAGCTCGACATGGTGTTCCCGCCGATGATCAAAGGCGCACAGGAAGCAGTTTTCTCCATGGGAGACGACATCCCGCTGGCCATCCTTTCCACCTACCCACGCTTGCTTTACACTTATTTCAAACAGCGCTTCGCACAGGTGACCAACCCGCCAATCGACCCCATCCGTGAGTGGGCCGTGATGTCTCTGGCTGCAGGTCTGGGACCAGAGCGCAACCTCCTTGAGGAAACCCCGAACCACTGCAAGTCGATCTCACTCGATTGCGCCATTCTTTTCGAACATCAATTCGAGAAGATCACCCACCTCGCAGAGTATGGCTACCCTTCGCACATCGTTGACTGCACATGGGATGCCTCCACCGGGAAAGACGGACTTAAAGCCCGCATCGACGAGCTTTGCGACGAAGTCGAAGCTGCAGTGGATAAGAAGATTTCCATCATCGTCCTCTCTGACCGCGCGACTTCCGCCCAACGCATTCCGATTCCGGCACTACTCGCTACCGGCAGCATCCACCACCACCTGAATCGCATCCGCAAGCGCATGCGTGCCTCACTTGTCGTAGAATCCGGGGAAGCCCGTGACGTCCACCAAATCGCCTGCCTTTTCGGATTTGGCGCGACCGCGGTTGTCCCGTATCTCGGCTACGCAACCGTCAGGCAGCTCGTGGCAGCCGACCAAGGAAAAGGAAAACTCGGCGAAGGTATGACCCCTCAGAAGGCCATGACCAACTACCGCAAGGCTCTCGAAAAAGGCTTACTCAAAATCATGTCCAAAATGGGTATTTCCGTCCTGAACTCCTACCAAGGTGCACAGACATACGAAGCCATCGGTATCGGCTCGGAAGTCGTCGATTTCTCCTTCACCGGCGTTCCATCCCAGATCGGCGGAATCGCGTTTGGCGAAATCGCAGAGGAATCAATTATCCGCCACAAGACCGCTTTCGAATCCGAAGTTCCGGAGGGAGAAACCCTCGACCTCGGCGATCCAGGTTACAACCGCTACCGCAAATCCGGCGAGCGCCATGCTTTCACGACCGAAGTCATCAAAAATTTCCACCAATACGTAAAATCCGGCAAGCCCGAGGACTACGAAGAATACGTAAAAGTCTGTCTCGAGACCAACCCGGTCGCCATCAAAGACCTGCTCAACTTCGTCCCATCGTCATCCGGCGCCATCCCAATCGACGAAGTGGAGCCCGTCGAAGACATCCGCCGCCGTTTCACCACGGCAGCCATGTCTCTCGGTGCGCTTTCACCAGAGGCGCACGAAACTCTCGCCATCGCCATGAACCGCATCGGCGGAAAATCCGATTCCGGAGAAGGCGGCGAAGATCCTATCCGCTTCAAACCATATCCGAACGGCGATTTTGCACGCTCTTACATCAAGCAGATCGCTTCCGGTCGTTTCGGCGTTTCCGCATACTACCTGGTCAATGCTGACGAACTGGAAATCAAGATGGCACAGGGTGCGAAACCAGGAGAAGGCGGCCAGCTTCCCGGCCACAAGGTCAACGCTCTCATCGCACGACTCCGCAACACCCAGCCGGGCGTCCAGCTTATTTCACCGCCTCCTCACCACGATATCTACTCCATTGAGGATCTAGCGCAGCTCATCCACGATCTGAAGGAAATCAACCCGCGCGCCCGAATCACCGTGAAACTGGTGGCGGAAGCAGGTGTAGGCACAGTCGCCGCAGGTGTTGCCAAAGCAGCCGCCGACAACATCTTGATCTCCGGCCACGACGGCGGAACGGGAGCTTCCCCTCTCTCCTCCACCAAGCACGCCGGCTCTCCATGGGAGCTCGGCCTTTCCGAAGCACAACAAACACTCATCATCAACAACCTCCGCGACCGCGTAATCCTCCGCACCGACGGCGGTATCAAAAACGGCCGCGACGTCGTCATTGCCGCCATCCTCGGAGCTGAGCAATACAACTTCGGCACCACCGCCATGATCGCCATGGGCTGCGTGTATGTCCGCAAATGCCACCTCAACACCTGCCCGGTCGGCATCGCCACCACCGATCCAAAATTCCGAGCCAAGTTTAAAGGCACCCCGGAAATGGTGATCAACTACTTCAACGCGGTTGCCAACGAAGCCCGTGAAATCATGGCCAAGCTCGGCATCCGCAGCATGGACGAACTTATCGGTCGCCCTGATTTTCTCGAACAACGGGAGGTTCCAAGCCATCCTAAGGCAAACACCCTCGACTTCTCACGCCTCCTCAAAGACGTCGTCCCGGGTGTCGCGAAAGCCATCGAAAAGCCGGAGACCAGCATCGCCCGCATTTGTAGAAAAGACCGTAATGACGGAATCGCCAAACCAGCACTGGATATTCAAATCCTCAGCGATCTGGTAAAATCCACTGGCGGAACGCCCGTCGAGTCACCTGAATATGGTGCAAAATCAATCAGCAGCGAAGTCCATGAGGCCATCAAGGCACTCCCCGACCGCGCTCCAACGGAACTCGCCTACAAGGTAGTCAATACCGACCGCAACATCGGCACCCGCCTTTCCGGACGCATCGCTGAGATCCACGGAAACAACGGACTACCTTCGAGTACCATCCACATCACCTGCACCGGCAGCGCCGGACAATCCTTCGGAACTTTCCTCGTTGAAGGCGTTACCCTAAAACTGATCGGTGAGGCGAACGATTACGTCGGTAAAGGCATGGCCGCTGGCGAAATCATCCTCCGCATCTCGCCGGATGCGACCTTCCTTGCCTCGAAGAATTCCATCGCAGGAAACACCTGCCTCTACGGTGCAACCGGCGGACATCTGTTCGCAAACGGTCGCGCCGGAGAGCGTTTCGCCGTCCGCAACTCCGGAGCCACCACCATCGTGGAAGGCGTCGGCGACCACGGCTGCGAATACATGACCAACGGCACCGTCGTCATCCTCGGAAAAACCGGGAAGAACTTCGGAGCAGGAATGTCCGGAGGCACCGCCTTCGTCTATGACGTTGACGGAAAATTCTACTCCCGCGTGAACACCGAGATGGTCGTAGCGCTCCCGATCACCCGCCAGCAGGATATCGAGCAAGTGAAATCCCTCATCGAACTCCATCAGAAGAAAACCGGTTCCAAACAAGCCGCCGACCTTCTCGCTGATTGGGAAAACACCGTCCTCAAACTCGTCCGCGTCATCGCCAAGGAACGCGCCGAACTCGAAGCCGCCGAAGAGCTCCACGAAGCGGCTTCAACACCGAAGTAACGCGATCACAAAAGTCGCGAAACAACACGGTCGGATGCGCGTTCTCCAGAACGCGACTCCTCAATCTTGCTTCCACCAATCCTCGCCTTTCTCCCATTCTTCCTGCTTGGCGCCTGCCGTTGTGGATCGTTTGACTGGCTCCGATTTTTCCTCCTCGCCTACCTCTTTTATCAAATTGTCCACATCGCCGTCTCGCCGCGAGGCCGCCCGGAACATGCAGAAGCCCAGCATCAGCAGGACGCCAAAACTCAGTAGGACAGAACAAAGCATTGCCAATGCAAAAAGGTCGCTTTCAGTGGAAGCCATAATTATCAGTAGCCTATGCACATCGCACACCACTGGTGAAAATGCAATTCCTCAGGCGCATCTTTTCGGAAAATCGCCATTGCACCTGCCTTCATATAGGCTTACGTCTTTTCCATGTCAGCACTTGCCGAGAAAACATCGATCATTTCCAAAACAAAGGAACTCTGCGCCGCAATCGCCGAGGACGAACAATTCATCAAGCTCCAGGCGGATGTGGAACGCTTCCTTTCCGACGATTCCGCGAAGCTCCAATACCAGTCGGTTCACGAAAAAGGTGAGGAACTCCACCACAAGCAAGGCGCAGGAGTGGAACTCGGTGCTGCGGAGATCAAATCCTTCGAAGACACACGCGACGCACTTTTCGACAACAAGGTCGCTGCCGACTTCATGGACGCCCAGCGCACCCTCGAAAGCATCCAGAAGGACATCGGTAAATACGTCAGCATGACCCTCGAACTCGGTCGCGTTCCTACCGACGAGGATATCGAAGAAGCTCAAAACAGCGGTGGCGGTTGCTGCGGTGGTAGTGGCGGCGGTGGTAGTGGCGGCGGCGACAGTGGTTGCTGCTCCAACTAATCCTTTCGCTCTGCGAACAAGGTGTCTTCGGACAATATCACAATCACGTTTCTGGGCACCGGCACTTCTGTCGGTGTTCCTGTAATCGGTTGTCACTGCCCGGTCTGCACATCCACCGATCCCCGGAACAACCGCACGCGTTCTTCCGTTCTCATTTCCACTCCGGAGGTAAAACTTCTCATCGACTCTGGTCCAGATCTCCGTGAGCAAGCCCTGCGGGAAAAAATCTCCGTGATCGATGCGGTGATCTACACCCACTCCCACCTCGATCACGTGGCGGGCTTCGATGAAATGCGCGCATTCTGCTGGAAGCGAGATTCGCCGCTGCCCCTTTACGCATCGGAATCCACCATCGGCGCCCTGAAAAACATGTTCGGCTGGGCGTTCCATCAGGACAATACCTACAAAGGTTACATCAAGCCTGACCCACGCGTAATCGATTCCCCCTTTGAAATCGGAGACCTCACCATCACCCCCCTTCCCGTCACCCACGGCAGCGTCGAAACAACCGGTTTCCTCTTCCAGACGCCCACCAGCACCCGTCTAGCCTACCTACCGGATGTGAAGCACGTTCCGGAAACTACCCTCGCGCTCATGGGCGACCTCGATCTGCTCGTGATCGACTCTCTCCGCGACGTTCCCCACGCCACCCATCTCTCCGTATCCGAAGCCTGCTCCATCTCCGCAGGGCTTTCCCCAAAGAAGACCCTACTCACCCACTTGAGTCACGATCTGGATCACACGGAACTCTCAGCCCGTCTCCCAGAGAACGTCTCACCGGCATACGACGGCCTCTCCTATAGTCCCGCGCTTGATGTTTTGTGAAAACCCAACCCTAGGGGGGTGCGGGTAACTCGTGATTTGGATTCAGTCCCAACGGGACAGTTCATAACAGCCCGGGATAATATCAATTTTGTATCCGCGTCCTGAAAGGCACGCATCATGTTCCTTCGCTGCCTCGAACCTGATGAGCCGTGCCTTCAGCACGGATATGTTCAATCAACTCTTACCCGGGATTCCATCCCGAGCGATGATGAGTAGTCCCGTTGGGACAAAGAACCACGGTAGCCGCAAATTCACTAATTCCCATCCTCGGCAGTATACCGCCTCCCAACTAGCATTTGGAAGCCTTCAATGTTTGACGTTCCGAGCGCAGCGGCCAAAGTTCACGCATGCCAAGCACCCGCCCACCCTGCTCCTTGGGAAAATCGGCTTTCATCCGATTTCTGCTAGCCGTATTCCTTCTGACTTCGGCAGGTGCACAGCATATCACGCCGAAGGAAATCCTCGTAATCTATAACAAGGCCGACCCGGAATCTGGAAAGCTCGCCGAGGCCTACCAAAATGCCCGTGGCCTTCCCGACTCTCGACTTCTTGGGCTAGATCTCCCTCTGAAACAGGACATCAGCCGCGGCGAATACGAGAAAACCATTGTCGCGCCGATCCGGAAATACATGGACGAGAAGCAATGGTGGAAACGGGAGCGCGATGCCCAAGGTCTACTCATCCCAAGCGAGAACAAGATCCGTGCAATCCTTCTCATGCGAGGTGTCCCCCTACGCATCATACCCGGACCTACCACACCTCCAAAGGAAGGCGAAAAAGCTCCAGCAGACCCGATCAGCCATCGCGACGAAGCATCAGTCGATTCCGAACTCGCGATGTTCGGTATCAAAGGACTAGCTGCGAAAGGCGTCCTCAAGAATGCGTTCTTCGATAGCAAGATTCCGCTTTCTGAAGCAAAGTTACCCTACCTCGTCCTCACCTCCCGTATCGATGGCCCCACGTATGCGATCTGCAAACGCATGATAGCCGACGCCGTCGCAGCTGAAAAAAACGGACTATGGGGCCGCGCCTATGTCGATATCGCGAACAAGCTTCCACAAGGCGATCAGTGGCTTGAAGCGATCGTTTCGAATAACAGGGAAATGGGTATACCTACCGTCACGGATCGCTTCAACGACACTCTCCCGAAAAACTATCCACTCACAGAAGCCGCCCTCTACTACGGTTGGTATGATTGGAACGTCAGCGGCCCATTTCTAAATACCGGATTTCAATTCCGCCAAGGAGCCGTCGCCATCCATCTTCATTCCTTCAGTGCCCAGCAGCTTACTGACGCCCACAAGAACTGGTGCGCTCCCCTCCTGGTTCGCGGTGCTGCAGCGACGGTTGGGAACGTTTACGAGCCCTATCTTCACCTTACCCACCACTTCTCGATTCTCCATGACCGCCTTCTGAAAGGCTGGACTTTTGCGGAAGCCGCATGGGCATCCATGCCGGTCACATCCTGGCAGGGAATCATTCTGGGCGATCCTCTTTACCGGCCGTTTCGCCACATCAATGGCACCGGAAAAAACCGCACGGAAGATCGCGATTTCCGAGCCCTCCGCGCTGCATCCCGCCAATGGCCGGACGATGATTCGCTCCGCAGAGGGAAGCTCTCAGCGGCTGCCGAAAAACTCAAAAGCGGCACCCTCGCAGAAGGCCTTGCCATGGATTTCCGCGAGTCAAAGGATCTGGATAACGCCAAGCTATGGATAGCAAAAGCCCGCGATTTTTTCCCTGATCGCACCAACAAACTCCGCCAAGACCTCCAACTCATCTCCATTATGCGTGAACAGGGAAAGAAGCATGAAGCCATCCAGGCACTCCGTACGGCAAAGGAAACCTACGGAACCTTCCCGGAAGCCGATTCCGTCTCCGGCTGGCTGGACATCCTAGACCCCCCACCGCCACCTGTCGCCGACCCTACGAAAACCCCTAAGTAAGGTCTTCCTTGAGGTTTAAAATTTAAGTTTAGAGTTTCAGTGAACTACGCATTTCTGTTAGAGAGCGTCTGGCATCCTCCCCTCGCATTCGAGGAGGTCGCCGCGCCGAAGCTTCCTCCGGAGCTGGAGCTCCAGGCACTATGGTTCGCCGGCTCATTTGGGCGGAATTTCCGGCTCAAAGACGGACGTAGGTTGCGCATCGTCCAGTTCGGAGAATGGAACCTCGGAGCCGGCCCGGACTTCTCCCGCGTCGCCATTGAAATCGATGGAACTCCCCACACCGGCGATCTCGAACTCGATTCTTCTACAAATGATTGGGAGGGGCACGGGCACTCCACCAACCCCGCATTCACCAACACCATCCTCCACGTGGCATTTGAAGCAGCCTGCCGCGAAACCTTCGTCCGCACTCTGAACCACCGCCAAGTTCCTGAGCTGCTGATCTCTCCTTCCCTACTGGCAGATGCCCTCCGCCTCCCCTCCCGCGAAACCGCGATCGCCGTCCCCGGCCGCTGCATCCAGCCACTCCGCAAGATGCCGAACCTCTCCATCGAGCGACTGCTCCGCGAGGCAGCACTCCGCCGCGCTTCGCGAAAATCCTCCCGTTTCCTGCAAACCATCGAAGCACACGATTTCGATACCGCACTCTTCCAGACCACTGCAGAAACCCTCGGCTACGGCGGCAACCAGCTTCCCATGAAGCTCCTCGCCCAGCGCGCACCCATCGCATCCTTACGCGCAAACCAGGATTTCGCCGAGTCCATCCTCCTCGGCACAGCAGGATTCCTCGATCCAGAACTCCACCACCGGGCACCCGAAGCAACACGCGAATACCTCCTAGATCTCTGGAAAACCTGGTGGAAAATTCGCCCGAACCACGAACCTCCCGAAAGCCGCCGACCCACCTGGAAAACCCACGGCCAGCGCCCCGCGAACCACCCCCACCGCCGCACCGGAGGTTTATCCGTGCTGGTGAAAAATTGGCCTACCTTCCGAAAACTTGCCCTCGCATCCCCGTTTTCGGTAAAACCACTCACCGACTTTCTTCACTCCCTGAGGCACGAATTCTGGTCGCACCACCACACCCTCACTTCCCAGAGAAGCGGCACGGCCATCTCTGTTTTCGGAAAAAATCTCGCACTAGAGCTTTCCGCAAACCACCTAATCCCACTGGCCATCCACGAGAATCGATTCACTTTCCAAGACTACTACAAGCACCGCCATTCCGCGATCAACCAGAAGCTCAAGCGCTGCGGCATCCGTCTCTTCGGTAGCGAGGAAGCGGCAAAACCATGGCTCCGCCGCCTCTGCCACCAACAAGCCTTACTCGAAGTATACCACGACTTCTGCCTAGAGGATTTCACCGACTGCGAAAGCTGCCCTTTTCCCGAACAACTCGCCCAATGGCGCTGAACTCGAACCACTTTCTCAAATGCAAATCCAACTCAACGGCCAACCACACCAACTCGAAAACCCTCTGAACCTCTCGGAGCTACTCGATTCACTGGGCTTCGCTGGCAAGCCCGTCGTCGCGGAAATCAACTGCGAGGCCGTGCTTCCAAGAAATTTCCCAACCACCGAAATCAAGGCTGATGACAGTGTCGAAATCATCACCCTCGCAGCCGGAGGATAGGAGCATCTAGAAAAAACGAAAAACACACCATTTTTCCCTTGCAAAAAAGCCCCATCAAATACCATCTTCCGCCCACGTCGCTTCTCGCGACTTTCAATTAATTCCGGTGTAGCTCAGCGGCAGAGCGGGTGACTGTTAATCACTAGGTCGTAGGTTCGATCCCTACCGCCGGAGCCATTTGAAAGCCTTGCCCTCAGCAGGTTAGGGATTCCGCTTCTTTCTAGGAAGGGAGTGTGCCAACCGTAATTGCCAACCAAACTATTTTTGGTGGATTCACCTTTCAGCATTTCTAGCTATTTGATCAAAGCTTGGTGGGCTTCTAGGAGTCACTTCTGAATTCCTCCGCTCCAGCCTCATTGAACGTAGGCCAGTTTGGGAAAGACAAGGTCACCTTGGCCATCAACTATGCGCTCGTCCAGTGGAGCGGGAACCACCCTACTTCTTCACCTCGTAGCATAAGACGAGATCCTGGTCGCGTAGGTAGAGGTGGCCGTCGAGGACGACCGGGTGGGTCCAGACCTTGCCGTTGGTGCCCTCTCGCAGCTTGGTGGTCTTCGGAAGGGAAAATCGTCCGTGCTCCTTGTATCCCTTTGGAGAAGCCTCCGCGAGGAAGACCGAACCTTCATGCTCGTCGAGGCCGTAGAGCATGCCGTCGGCGTAGTGGACCGCGCCCTTCTGTATCCCTTCACCCTTTTCGTTCCAGATGCGTTCGCCAGTCTTGAAGTCCTGACAGGTCAAGCCGCCGCCGTCGGAGAAGCCATAGAGGGAGCCGTCGACGAGGAGGACCCCGCCATGATGGTTCTTCATCACCTTGTTCTTCCACACTTCTTTTGCTTTTGATCCCTCGATGTCCACCAGCATGGATCCGGCCCCGTAGCCCGAGGTCATGTAAACTTTGCCGTCATGATAGATCGGGGTG
This sequence comes from Akkermansiaceae bacterium, assembly GCA_905182475.1. Taxonomy (GTDB): domain Bacteria; phylum Verrucomicrobiota; class Verrucomicrobiia; order Verrucomicrobiales; family Akkermansiaceae; genus Luteolibacter. The sequence goes on from CAJJBR010000056.1 coordinate 108,725, forward strand.
GGGATGACTGCGGTGCGCCCTTCCGGCCAGTCGGCGGTCCAGAGCAGGGCGCCATCCTCGGCACTGATGCCGGCGAGTTTCTTCATGAACAACTGGACATACTGGCGCTTGCCTTTGACCTCGGCGATGATGAGAGAGGAATATTCCGCGCCATCGGTTAGGTCCTTGCTGCGCCACAGAGTTTTGCCGGTCTTCTTGTCGAGGGCGATGATCGCGCCTTGATCGCCGCCGGGAGTGACGAGCAGTTTGTCGCCATCGACGAGGGGTGATTCCGAGTAACCCCACTTGGGCACCTCCCCACCGAAGTCCTCGACGAGTTGTTTGCTCCAAACCTTGGATCCGTCGGCGGTCTTGACCGCAATCAAGGCCCCGTTGGCGCTCATGGCGTAGACCAGTCCCTCGCTCACGGTCGGGCCGCCCCGAGGGCCCTGCCCCCAACCGGTGTTGTAGCCTTTGCCAGGGTCATCCCCGATCTCGGTGCTCCAGAGTTCCTTGCCGGTTCCCCGGTCCAAGCAGATGAGCTCCGCTTCCTTGTCCCGGGTGCCAGTGAAATAGAGATGCTCGCCCACGATAGCGGGAGAGCTGTAGCCGCGCCCACCGTCGGTGAAGGTCCAGAGGAGTTTCGGGCCGTCCTTGGGCCATGATTTCAGGAGACCGCTATCAGGCGAGCGGTCCATCCGGTCCGCGCCACGCCAAGTAGGCCACGAGGCGGCGCTCCCTCCGGGGGCTGCGGTGGGTGCGGCCTTGGCGAGCTCTTGATCTGCACTCGAGAGTCGACCGAGCGGGATTTTCACCGTGCCTCCCCCATCGCGCTGGATGGTCACCACGTCATTCGCGAGACTTTGGAAATCCCCCTCGAGCGTCCGACCGGTTTCGGACTCGGTCCATGTTCGCGCAGAGACAATACCACTGCAAATGAGCATGATGCAAAAAACGAAGTAAGGAGGGGAGAGCTGAAATTTCATGATGGCGAGTTGGGGAAAAGTCTAAATCCGAACTTATTGGATACAATCTACGGTAATCCGACGCCTTGCCTATCGTAAAGTGAGCGAAAATTGGAGGATTTCGGGATCTCAAAATCTCTTCCATGGGCCAAGTGGAAATTTAATTGTATCCGTGGGCGGCATGGCTCACCCATGAAAAGCATTACTTGATGATCTCAAGCGTGGCCTTGCCCAGGGAATCGCCGACGAGGAAGTAGCTCTCTGCATTGCCGAACCAATGATGGCCGTGTCGCCTGTTCGGCGAGAGGTCGGCAGGACGTGCGTGCTGTGAGGTCGGCACGAAGACTGCGTTCTTAATCTTCGCCGTGCCGTCCTTCTGAGCCTTGCGGAATGCGGCCATGCCGCTGCCTACTTTTGCAGGGCCACTGTTTCCGAGTTCGCCGACGATGAAGGGCAGTCCGGGTGACTTGAACTCAGCGCGGACGTCTTTGGCGAAGTTCACCAGATTCGCTTCATACTCAGCCGTGGCTTCCTTGGAGATCATGTCGTTCCAGCCCTGCATCCAGATGAAACCAGCGAACTCATACTTGCCGACACCACTCAGTGCTTCGCGAACTTCCTCGACCATCTGTTTGTAATATGGACCGGTATCACCGCCGGAGCTTGGCGGACGAAAGTCGACGTGAAGGCTCTTGCCGCCCCATGCCGTCTTAATCAGCAGCACGGGTTCCTCGAAATGGTCACCCACGATGTGGCCGAACTGCAGCTCGGGGCCGATGTGGCTGCTGTTACCATATCCAGTGTAGCCTACAGTCAGCCCACCTTTGCGGACCTTGCCCTTTACCTTGTAGGAAATCTCGACGTCATCGCGCATCACCCACTTGCCCTTGTGATCGCGCAGGTGCTTCATGGCGTCTTTGTTTTTCGAGTTCTTCATGGACCACTCGAGGTTGCCTTTGCCACCATTGTAATTCTTCTCGTGATCCATATCGACCACGCCGTGGCCCTCCATATTCGACTGCCCGGCGAGGATGAAGACTTTGACGGGCTTGTTCTGATCCGCGTGCAGGAGTGATACGGAGGCGATTGAAACGAGGAGTAATGTGAGGAGCTTCATGGGATGATTGTACAGCTAACGACCCGGAAATCGATCCCTTTCAGTTGTTGCAGCCACCACCCTGAATTGTCCCATCAGGATTCGGGGATGGAAGTCGGGGGGGCGGGTAGCGTATAGCCGGTGCATGAACATGAGACGGATCATGATACTGGCGACATGCCTCTGCAGTGGCTTGGCATCAGCGGAGCCCCCCCGAGCCCTGTCGGAGGGAGCCGTCGTGGAGGAGTGGCCACACTTTCTCGGGCCGAATCTTGATGCCACCACGGGCGAAGGACCTCTGCTCAAGAAATGGCCTGAGGATGGCCTCAAAGTGGTGTGGGAAGTCGAGCGGGGCGAAGGCTATGGCTGCCCGGTGATCGCGGGCGGACGTCTTTTTTACTTCCAACGCTCTGAGGGAAAGGAGCAGATCGATTGCCGTGATCCGGAGACGGGCAAGCTTACCTGGAGCCATTCCTATGAGGTCGAGTATCAGGACCGCTATGGCTTCAGTGCAGGGCCGCGCTCCAGCGTGGTGGTGAGTGATGCCCGCGTCTATGTGGCGGGCGTGACCGCGCAGCTGCATTGCCTGAGTGCGGATAAGGGCGAGGTAATCTGGAGGCGTGACTTACAAAAGGAGTATGAGATTCCGCAGTATTTCTTCGGCTACGGCCCAACTCCCATCGTGCATGGTGACAAACTGATCGTGAATGTCGGTGGCAAGGCGGACGGAGATGAGGGCGGGGTATGTGTCGCTGCCTTTGACAAGAAAACGGGGAAAACCCTCTGGGAAGTGAAGGACAAGTGGGGTGCAAGCTATGCCTCCCCGGTGGTGGCGAAGATTCAGGGAAAGATGTGTGCCCTGGTTATGGCGGCAGGTGAGAGCAAGCCATCTCACGGCGGCCTGCTGACCATCGATGTGGAAACGGGCAAGGTCTACGACCGATTCCCATGGCGTGCGCGCAAACGTGAGTCGGTGCTGGCATCATCCCCACTGGCGCTCGATGAGCAAACGGTCTTCATCTCCGAGTGCTATGAAATCGGCGGTGTGCTGCTGAAGTACGATGCCGAGCGAAAGTCGACTCCCGTGTGGAAGCAGCGCGAATTCGGCATGCACTTCATGATGCCGGTCGTCAAAGATGGTTTCATCTATGGCTTTGCCGGGCGCAACCCACCGGACACCGAACTCAAGTGTGTGAGCCTAGCAACAGGCGAGGTGGTTTGGACGAAAGATTATTTCTGGAAAAAGGATGGCCAAATCGAAGGGCTGTTTCGTGGCAGTATCCTGCAAGCTGGAGATCGCTACATCGCGCTGGGCGAGGACGGGATTCTGGTTGAGCTGGAACTCACACCGAAGGGAACCAAAGTGCTGCAGCGCACCCGCCTATTCACCGCACGCGAGGCATGGACCATGCCCAGCCTGCACAAGGGACTGCTCTACGTCGTGCAGAATACCGTGGATTCGAATGAC